>SBGO01000636.1 GCA_006226565.1 Deltaproteobacteria bacterium
CCCCGGCGAGCGCGCCGTGGCTGGCCACGTCGACGACGGCCACCCGGTCGGCCAGCGGCTGGGCGCGCCACGGGCCGCTCCCGCGGCGCAGGCGCTGGGGCATCGGGATGGGGAGCCCCAGCGCGCCGATGACGCGTCGGGCGTAGGGGTTGGCGGCGAGCTCGACGAGGCGATCGCTCATGGGGTCCTCCGGGCTTGGCCACGCTGCCAGCGTCTGTTGCAACCTGAAGACATTGAAAGGCTTTCTACCACGAGGTCACAGAGGTCACGGAGGCGGCGGCGGCCCGTGTGGGGACGTCACGCGTCGCTTCCCCCGTGTTCTCCGTGTCCTCCGTGGTGGAAAATGGTGGTTGTATCAACGCCTTGCTTTTGAAGCGGTCTAGCCGGCCTCGGCCAGGGCGGGGGTCGGGCGCAGCGCCTCGAGGAGGCGCCCGCCGGTCTTGGTGATCATCGCGTGCTCGAAGTCGCAGCGGGGCTCGGCCCGCTCGAGCCAGCGCTCGAGGACCTCGGCGCGCGCCGGATCCTTGGCGCGCTGCGCGAGGAGCAGCTCGGCCACGCAGGCGTCGGTCAGCATCCGCGTCAGGCGCTCGGCGTGGAGCATCGCCTGGGCGAAGTCGCGCTTGGGGTCCCAGCTCGAGAACAGCCGCTTCCACTCGGCCGGGCTGTGGTGGCGCAGCTCGCCGGCCTTCGCGCCCACGACCTTCGACACGAGGTGCAGCAGCGTCAGGTCGACCTGGGACCGGAGCTTCGCGACCCGCCGCTCGAGGCGGTCGCGCGCGGTCGTCGCCGTCCAGCGGGTGCGCGCGGCGTGGCGGAAGAAGGCCTGGGGCCGCTTCACGATGCCGCCGAGCTGGTCCTTCATCGCCATCAGCGCCTGGATCTGGCTCGTCCCCTCGTAGATCGGGAAGACCATCGCGTCGCGCAGCAGCCGCTCGACCCCCTGCTCGCGCATGTAGCCGGCGCCGCCGTGGATCTGGATGGACCGGCGGGCGATCTCGACCGACTTCTCGGCGGCGTAGTACTTGAGCAGCGGGGTGATGGCGCGCGCCTTGCGCTCGTGGCGCTTGGCGTCCCGGGCGAGGGCGTCCCGCTCGGCCACGTCGGCGGGCGGGAAGAGCCCGTGCTCGAGCTCGAGCTTCTGGGCCATCTCGGCGTGGAAGCCGGCGGCCATCGCCATCGCGCGGATCCCCTGGAGGTCGGTCCGCATCTCGTCGAGGTAGTCGGCGATCATCTCGTGGCGGTCGAGGGTCTTGCCCATCGAGCGGCGCTCGGCGGCGTAGTCGCGCGCGGCGCGGTAGGCCGTCTCGCAGAGCCCCAGCGCCTCGAAGCCGACCCCGACGCGGGCGGCGTTCATCGCCTTGAGCATGTAGCGGAAGCCCTCGCCGCGCTGGCCGATGAGGTGCGCCGGCGCGCGGTCGAAGGAGATGGTGACCGTCGCCGAGCCGTGGTGGCCGAGCTTGTCCTCGAGGCCGTCGATGGACGTGTGCTCCCGCACCCGACCCGACCTGGTGTCCTGGTAGGTCTCGACCAGGAAGAAGGACATCGCGTCGAGGCCCGGCACCGCGTCCGGGCCGGAGGTCGGCTCGGTCTTGGCGATGACGAGGTGGTACTTGCCGTGGCCCGAGGTGATGAAGACCTTCTGGCCGGTCACGAACCAGTTGCCGTCGGCGTCCTGCTCGCCCTTGGTGCGGAGCGCCGCCATGTCCGAGCCGGCGTCGGGCTCGGTGATGTCCATCGCGCCCCAGGCCTTGCCGTCGATGATCTCGGCGATGGCGTCCTGAAAGCGCGTCTTGACGATGCGGCCGCCCTCGCGGTCGACCTCGGTCGTCCCCTCGAAGACGCTGAAGCCGACGAGGCCGACGGCGACCCCGCCGTGGAAGCCGTTGTGGACGTTGACCGAGACGTCGGCGCGCGCCATCAGCTCGTGCTGGATGTTCATCAGCAGCATCGGCAGGTTCATCCCGCCCAGCTCGCGCGGCACGCACATGCCGTGGAGGCCGAGCTGGCCGAGCTGCGCGAAGATGTCCCGCATGGCCGCGCCCACCTCGACCTCGCCGCGGACGAGCTTGGGGTGCTCGCGGTCGATCTCGGCCGCGCGCGGGGCGATGACCTCGGCGCTGAACTCGCCGAGCATCCGCAGCACGTCCTCGTAGGTGGCGACCGCCTCCTCGGCGTTCGCGAAGGCGTCGGGGGCGCGGTAGTCGTACTCGGTGGCGGCGACGAGCGGGCCCCAGTCGATGCCGTGGGCGACGTACCAGCGGAGATCGGCGTTGTCTTCGTAGAAGTTGGGCATGGGTCAGTCCTCCGCGGGGCGGGGGCGGTAGAGCGAGGTCCGGGCGATGCGCAGGATCTCGTGGAGGTTGGCGTCCGCGTGGGGGGCGCCGGCGACGACGGCGTCGCCGAGGTCGGAGAGCGCGACGAAGCCCACGCCGAGGACGATCATCTGCAGGATGAACGCCTCGGGGTGCACGTCCTCGCGGACGACGCCGTGGGTCTGGCCGCGGCGGATGTGCTCGGCGAGCAGGCCCGTCCACGGCTCGAGGTGCTGGCGGAAGCGCGCCTCGAGGCCGACGCGGTTGTCGAGGGCCTCGCGCAGGAGCAGGCGGGCGCGCTGGGGCGCCTCGCTGAAGTAGGCGACCATCGCCGCGAGCACGTCGGTGAGCTGGTCGCGCACGCGCGAGCGGGCGAGGACCGCCGCGATGTCCGCGCGCCAGTGGCCGAGCATGGTGTCGAGGACGGCGTCGCGCAGGGCGTCCTTGGACGGGAAGTGGTAGAGCAGCGAGGGCTTGCGGATGCCGACGGCCTCCGCGACGGCCTGGAGCGAGGTCCCGTGGAACCCGCGCTCGGCGAAGAGCTCCGTCGCCACCGCCAGGAGCCGCTCCCGCATGTCCGGCGTCGCCGCCTCGTCTCGTCGTGCTGCCATCTCACCCCAGCTACCATATGGTCGCCCATCACCTACCACATGGTAGGCAGATGTCTACCATCAGGCCGAGAGAAGTGCGCGGGAGAACGCCGTTCTCGCTTGTCACGTGATCCCGATCCCCGCTAGCGTCGGACTGACGGCGGTCCGAGGGCCCCCGGGAGAGGCAAGGTCAGGGCGTCCATGCGGGGAACGCCCGCATAGACGAGGTCGCGATGCGCGTGGGATGGGCCCTGTTCGCAGGGTTGGTCTGGCTGCAGGTGGCGGGGTGTCTCGAGGGGGCGCCGGAGCCGAGCTCCGACGCGCAGCTGGCCGTCGCGGTGGCGCCCCTGCGTCTGCCCGGGGTCGAGGACGCGGACTACACGCTCACGGTCCTCAACGGGCCGGGCGGCACCGGGGAGACCGTGTGGACCCGCGCCGTCTCGTCGCGGGACTACGGCGACGGCGCGGGCTCGCTCAGCTACGTCGGGCCGTGCGACGCCTCGACCGGCACCAACACCGTCCGGCTCACGCTCGACGCGCTCTACGACGCGGACGGCGCGCTCGCGCCGGGCAGCTTCATGAACCCGACCCCGCTGATGCGTGACTTCACCTGCCTCGAGGGGCGGGACGTCGCGGTGGACTTCGACGTCACCCTCGCGCGCCGCGCCGAGCAGGGCTTCTTCGACGTCGCCGTGGCGTTCCTCGACATCTTCTGCTCGGCCAAGCTCGACTGCCAGACCGGCGACGGCCAGGACCTCGCGCTGCTCCACGATGCCAGCGGCGCGCGTGGGCTCACGGCCGTCATGGCCTTCGCGTGCACGGGCTCGCTCACGGGCAGCACGTACCTCTACATGGATGACCCGATCATCACCTGCACGGGACCCGATCCCGACGCGGTCGTCACCGTCGACGCGAGCGCCCTCGGCCAGGTCGACCTCGCCGCCGCGCCGAACACGAACCCGGGGGGCTACCTCTTCGCGGCCGCCGTCTACCGCGGACGTGAGGAGCTCGCTCACAAGGCCTACTGGAGCGTCGCCTTCGGCCTCAGGAGCGACGCCTTCGCGACCGCCGGCGCATGCACGCTCAGCGCTCGCGCGACCGCCTCGGCGGCGCCGCCGTTCCCGCAGCAGCCCCTGGGCTTCCCGCTGCCGGCGGGGAGCGTCTACCCCGTCGTCACGTGGGACGTGCCGCTGACCTCCGAGACCGGGCGCGTCTGCGGCACGGACGCCGTCGACGCCCCTGGGAGCCACGTCGTGACCGTCTACGAGGGGGACCTCGCCGCGAGCGGCGGCGGCGGCGCGTACCTCGCGCACCGCTACGATCCCACCGGGGACCCGGGCGCGGTGCTGAGCGCCGGCAACTTCGTCTGCGATCCCGCCTGCGACCACGGTGTGTGCAATGCAGCATCCGAGTGTGTGTGTGACGCCGGATACTCAGGAGAATCTTGTGACGCTCCCGTGTGCACCGCGCCATGCGAGCACGGAGGCGTGTGCGTGGCCCCGGACCTCTGTGACTGCACGGGCACCGGCTATGAAGGCGCCAGCTGCGCGACGGACGTGGACGAGTGTGCCGCGGGGCTCGACCTGTGCGCGCCGACGGCCACCTGCGTGAACGACCCCGGCACCTACCACTGCGTGTGCGCGGCGGGCACCTGGGACACACTGTGCGACCAGGCCTGCACGGCGCCCCACTGCACGAGCGGCGTGACCTGTGACGCCGTGACCGGCGAGGTGACCGCCTGCGCCACCTGCGAGGCCGGGTGGTACGGGACGACCTGCGACACCCAGGCGCTGACCGGCTGCGCGGAGCTGCGGGCCGCGGGCGTCACGACGAGCGGCACCTACACCATCGACCCCGACGGCGCCGCGGGGCCCATCGCGCCGCTGTCCGCCTACTGCGACATGAGCTGGGACGGCGGGGGCTGGACCCTCATCCTGTCGACCCGCGTGACGGCGAGCGAGCCGGAGGCGTGGGTCGAGGGGCCGGTGGCGCCCGGCACGACGCGCTACCTGCCGCTCGCGACGATGCAGGCGCTGGCCGACCTGAGCACGACGGTCCACATCCGCACGATCGGCGATCCGACCAACTGGTCCATCACGTCCGTCCCGAACAGCGTGGCCATCGCCAACCTACGGGCGGGCGTGCTGCTCAACAACGGCGCGTCCACCGGCGGAGACGACTGGACCGGGCCGCAGGCGACGGCGCGCACGTGGTACGTCGCCGGCCTGTGCAACTTCGACGGGCTCGTCTGGCCCATGATCTACTGGGCCTGCGGCAACAGCTCCGGCGGGCTGCACCTCGGCGACGCGTTCTACAACACGACGCCGCCCATCATCCACACCTGGGGCGGCGCGAACCCCTGGGACGCGCTCGAGGTGTACGTCCGCTGAGGCGCGGGCCGCCGCGTGGGGCCCTACACCTGGACGGCGCCGCCGACCCCGTCGGCGATGACCCAGCTCGAGTGCACCGACTGCTCGGCGTCGGGATCGCCGAGGTCGGTGACCACCATGAAGTCGACCCGCGCCTCGGCGTGGGACAGCGTCAGCCGCGCGTAGCCGTGGACCGTCACAGAGAAGGCGTCCACCCAGGGCACCGCCAGGATGCGCTCCTCGAAGGGCGCGACCCGGCTCGCGTCGCTGTTGACCGACGGCGCGACGATCTCCGTCGCGAGGATCGGCGTCGTCACGTCGTCCGCGGTGTCGTGGACGCGCCCCATCCCGAGGCTGTGGACGTCCCCGCTGACGATCAGGAAGTTGTCCACGTCGTGGTCGCGGATGGCGTTCAGCACGGCCTCGCGCGAGCTGGGGTAGCCGTCCCACTGGTCGTAGTTGTAGAGCGGCGCCGCGCCGTCGAAGGCGACGAGCGGCATCTCCGCGAAGACGACCTGGTTGCCGAGCACCTTCCAGCGCGCGGTCGAGCTCGCCAGCCCGCCGGTCAGCCACGCCTCCTGCGCGGGCCCGAGGATGTCGGAGTCGACGTTGGCGGGGCACTCGGAGCCGATCTGCCCGCAGGGGGAGACCGTCCGGTACTGGCGCGTGTCGAGCATGAAGACCTGCGCGAGGTCCCCGATGACGAGGTCGCGGTACAGCTGGAAGACACCCTCCACCGGCGGGGCGCCGCGCAGCGGCAGGTGCTCCCAGTAGGCCTGGTAGGCGGCCACCCGGCGGGCGAAGGACGTCGGGTTCTCGGCCGCGGTGACGCTGCCGGCGTAGCCGTTCTCGACCTCGTGGTCGTCCCAGATGGTGACCCACGGGCAGCGCAGGTGCCCCGCCTGGAGGTCGGGGTCCGTCTTGTAGAAGGCGTGCCGGAGCCGGTACTCGTCGAGGGTCCGCGGCGACGGCGTCAGGTCGTGGCGGAGGTTCCGCTCCTCGTCGCTGTCGGGGTACTCGTAGATGTAGTCGCCGAGGAAGAGGACCAGATCCACGTCGGCCTCGGCGGCCAGGTAGCGGTGGCTCGCGAAGTAGCCGTGCTCGTAGCGCTGGCACGAGGTGACCGCCAACACGAAGTGGTCGGTCGACGCGCCGGCCTTCGGGAGCGTCCGCGCGCGCCCGACGGCGCTCCGGTGGGCGCCGACCTCGAAGCGGTAGAAGAACCAGCGGTCGGCGCGGAGCCCTTCGACCGTGACGTGGACGCTGTGGGCGTAGCCGGCCTGGGCCGTCTCGACCCCGCGGGCGACCAGCTTCTCGAAGGCCTCGTCCTCGGCGACCTCCCAGTAGACCGGCACGTCGTCGGCCGACATGCCGCCGGGGGTGTCGGTCGCGAGCGGATCGAGGGCCAGGCGCGTCCACAGGACGAAGCCGTCGGCCGCCGGGTCGCCGCTGGCGACGCCGAGGGTGAAGGGCGTCGTCGCGTAGGCCGGGAAGGTGTGGTCGGGGCGCGGATCCGGCAGCTCGCCGCCGCCGTCGTCGCCGCAGCCGGCCACGCCGCTCAGGAGCCCCGGGAGCGCCGGCGCGAGGAGCGCGGCGCCCGCCACCTTTGCGCCGTGGCCCAGGAAGCTGCGGCGGGTCAACACGCCCGCGCGCGGCGGGAAGACAGGATCTCGGTCGTCGCTCATGGCGGGCCACATAGCATGACCGGGATCACAAATCAGTTCCTAGTCGGCCCCCGGTGGCGTTCCGTGCGCCGGCGCCTACTGCGCGCAGCACGGGTCGAGGCAGCAGCCGCCGAGCCGGAGCCCCTCCGGTAGCTCGTAGCGCCCGCTCCGGACGCTGCCGTCGCCGATCTGCGCGGAGATCCCGCTGGGGCTCTCGGAGAAGATCGCCGTCGCCGGCCCGAGCCCCACCACGTCCGCCCCGCACGCCAGCCGTGGCGCCTCGGCGATGGGTGCCACCCCGCACTGGCACTCGAAGGCGAACACGTCGCCCACGAAGTCGGTGTAGGCGGTGGAGACGCGCCCGTCGGCCGCGTTCAGGGCGTGACGGCCGCAGGTCAGGGCGCCCTCGGCGTCGGTGATGGGGATCTCGTAGTGGACGTAGGGGAAGACCGTGTCCTGGGGAGAGCGCCCGTCCGCCGCCAGCCACGACTCGCCGCTCGCCGAGGCGTCCGCCACCAGCACGCAGTTTGCCGGCGCCGTGTCGGACAGCCCGAACGCCAGGTTCCAGTAGCACTTGTCTACGTTGGCGAGCTGCTCGTCCCCGCTGTAGAGGCCGCGCTGGAAGAAGAGCGGCGCGTGGGGGCCCTGGTTTCCCGGCTCGCCGTCGGGCGTCAGCCAGTGGTCGGTCACCGTCGCGCCGTCGTCGCAGCGGATGTGGACGTCGGTCATGTGGAGCCACGTCGTCGCCTGCCCGGAGGTGCAGGCGAAGGCCATCACCAGGGTCGTCCCGCGGACGCCCGTCACCGGGTCGTGGAGGAGCTTCAGCGGCTCGCCGTCCTCGTTGAGGCAGTCGAACTTGGCCCCGCACATGACGTTGGTGATGGTCACCGCCACGTCGAAGAAGCCCTGCGCCGCCTGCCGCGCCACGGTCAGGTTGAAGCTGACGGGCGTGTCGCCGTTCGCCACGCACGCCGCGCGCTTCGTCACCGGCGTCGGGTTCATCCAGGTCGCGGGGTCGACCGGCGCGCCACCGGTGTCGCTGAGGCCGTCGAGCCACACCCGGACGAAGTGCTCGCCCGCCGACGCGTCACACGGGAGCACGGTCGACACCGCGCCCGCGCCGTCGCCGTAGCGGCTCGACGTGAGCCCCGTCGCCTCGGCCACGAGGGCGCCGCCGGCGTCGGGGTCGCCGGCGTAGACGCGCACCGTGTACTCGGCGTCGCCGATGCCGGCGAGCGACAGCGCCTTCACGGTCACCGCCAGCCCGCCGGTGTCGGACAGGCTCGGGACGTCGTCCCGGCCGCACGCGGTCAGGAGCACCAGGAGCGCGAGGGTCGCGAGGTGGAGCGAGCGTCTCATGGCGTCACCCCCGGGCAGTAGAGGCCGTCGTAGACGCGGAGCCGGCCCGGCTGATCCGGCTCCTCGTCGCACGTGATGACGTCGGCCAGGTCGCGCGTGCAGCGGATGGTGCCGCGCGGGGCGCCTACGTCGTCGTAGACGATCGCGTAGGCGACGGCGGCCACGTCCGCCACGTGGCACGTCGTGTCGGGGATGACGGCGTAGGCCGGGTCGCAGCTCGACACGGCGACCCCGTCCTGGCACGTGACGTCGCCGGTGATGTCGCCGCAGGTCCCGGTCCCGCAGGGGACGCCGCTCGCGATGACGGTCCCGTCGGGCTGGCCCCCGCAGTCCTCGTTGCAGTCGGCGACGCCGTTGCCGTCGCTGTCGGTGTCGAGGGCGCCGCAGCCGCACTGCCCCGGGTCGGTCTTGGCCGGATCGGCCGGGCAGCCGTCGACGCAGTCGGGCGCGCCGTCGCCGTCGCTGTCGGTGTCGGGCACGCCGCAGCCGCAGATCCCGGGCTCGAGCTTGAGCGGATCGAGGTCGCAGCTCTCGAGGCAGTCGATCACCCCGTCGTTGTCGCTGTCGGGGCAGACGTCCTCGACGGTGACGTCGACGTTGTCGGTCGCGATCCCGCCGAAGCCGTCGCTCACGGTGACCGCGAAGGAGAGCACCTCGCTCCCGAGGTCGGGCTGCTCCGGCGCGATGAAGGTGGGCGTCGCGGTGGTCGCGCCGGAGAGCGTCACCGTCGTGCCCGCGGTCTGGACCCAGACGAAGCCGAGCGTGTCTCCGTCCGGATCGGAGCTGCCGCTCGCGTCGAGGGCGACGACGACGCCCTCGTCCACGGCCTGGTCTCCGCCGGCGTCGGCCGTCGGGCCGACGTTGACGTTGCGGACGTCGACGCTCACCGCGTCGACGGCGCTCTTGTCGCCGCCGCAGTAGCCGGGGGGCGCGGTGTCGGTGACGGTGAGCTCGAAGGTGAGCGTCGCCGTCAGCGGCCCGCCGCCCGGGCCTACCGCAGGGGCCGTGAACGAGGGCGCGGCGGTGTCGGCGCCGGTCAGCGTCACCGCCAGGCCGCCGGTCTGGACCCAGGCGTAGCGGAGCGCGGTCCCGTCGGGGTCGAAGCTGCCCACGGCGGAGAGCGCGACGCTCGCGCCCTCGTCGACGGCCTGGTCGTCGCCGGCGACCGCGGTCGGCAGGGGGTTTCCGAGCTCGACGGTCACGTCCACCGCGGCCAGCCGCGCGAGCTGGTCGTCGGCCACGGCCACCTCGAAGCTCAGGGTCTCGGGCACCGTCGCCGGCGTCGGCGCGACGAAGGTGGGGGTCGCCGTGTCGCCGCTCGTCAGCGTCGCGCTGGTGCCGCCGATCTGGGTCCAGGCGTAGCTCAGCGGCTCCACATCGGGGTCGGTCGAGGCGCTCGCGTCGAGCTGCACGGTGTCCCCCTCGCAGACGGTCTGCGCCGCCCCGGCGTCGGGCAGCGGCGCCTGGTTGCAGTAGGGGTTCAGCTTGTCGGTGGGGACGGTCACGAACGGCTCCAGCGTCGTGTTCGTCGCGTTCACGAGGTCGCCGGTGCCGGCCGGGACGCTCGGGTGGGTCGGGCCGGTGGACGACCGCCAGTAGTTGGTCGTCGCGGTCATCGGGAGGGTGTTCGAGTAGAAGCCGGTCGCGTTGGCGCAGATGTCCGAGCTCCGGAGGACCAGCCGCGGCTCGCCGGCGTCGAGGGCGCGGACCACGGTCCCCACCTCCGGCGTCTTCGAGAGCGCCGGCGACACCGTGATGTAGTAGCTCGAGCGCGCGGTGACGACGACGTCCTCGTCGCCCGTGTCGAGGCTGACGCGGATCGTCTCGCCGATCTCGAGGGAGGTGTTCGTCGTGTAGTCGGCGACCTTGAAGTAGGTGGGGCTGTTGCTCGCGTAGGTCGTGACGGTGGTGTTCAGGCGCAGGGAGCTCGCCAGCGCGCTGATTCCATAGCTGCTCGCCCCGGCGACGCTGTCCTCGATGACGAAGCCGTCGCCATGGCTCACCAAGAAGGCCGTCGTCCGGCGCCCTGCGACGACGCGCTGGGCCAGGATCTCGTCGCCGGCGAAGGCGAGCCCGGTGCCCGTGCACCCGCCGCTGACGTCGAGGTCGCGGAAGACGAGGTCGCGGTTGCCGATGTCCACTGCGTTGACCCCGTAGGTGGGCTGCGGGAACGCGAGCCCCTCGACGGTGACCTGGCGTGACGCGACGATGGTCATGCCGTACGTGTCTCCCGCGAGCGACGTCAAGACGGTGCCGTCGATGGTGAGGGGCCCGTCGATGCCCGTCAGGGTGAGGCCGATGGTCGAGTCGGTCAGGCTCAGGTCCGCGAGGCTCGGCGCCGTCGTCGGGCCGACCGAGAGCGCCACGGTGCCGGCGTGGGACGCGTCGAGGCCGGCGACGGTGACGACGTCCGCGGAGAGGGTCGCGCCCGTCGCGCGATCGTTCGCGACCACGTCGACGAGGTGCACCGCCGTGCCGCCCGCCGAGATCCCGGTGCCGAAGCCGTCACCGGAGGCGTTCACGCCGTCGAGCGTCAGATCGACCGCGCCGGTCGTGCGGACGCCGTAGTCCCGCCCGTCCAGCGTGAGGCCCTCGAAGCGGATGGGGCCGACCGGTCCGACCAGGTACGCGCCGGTGTCGACGTCGTCGAGGGTCAGCCCGGCGGCGGCGGTCAGCGCGAAGGGCGGGCTCGGCTGGTAGTTGCTGATGTACAGGGCGCCCGCGCTCGCCGTGCAGGAGAATCCGGCGATGGACGCGGGGGCGGCGCCGGTGACGTTGCGGAGCAGGAGGCACCAGCCGGCCCCTTCGGTGGTCGCGCTCGCCACCGAGAGCCCGGCGGTGCCGTAGGTGTCGACCGCGTAGCGCCTGCCGCGGACCGTCACGTCGCGGATTTCGTGGTCGACGCCACCGAGGACGAGGCCGTCACCGGAGCGTTGACCCGAGAGATCGAGCCCGGTGAGCACGAGCCGTGCATTCCCCGCGTGGTTCGCGTGAACGCCGGCGGTCCAGCCGTCGAAGGCCAGGTTCGCCAGCGTGAGGTCGGCGGAGCTCGTGATCTGGAGATCGGTGGCGTTGCGCGCCGTGGTGATCCCGAGGGTCGGCGACGCGCCGCCGCCGTCGAGCAGGGTCGGGCGCGTCCAGCCCGTGAGCTTGAGGGCGGTCAGGTTGTCGGTGAGGGTCAGCCCCGAGAGGGTCGGCGCGCCGTAGCTCGACGGGTAGGTGTTGAGGTGGAGCCCGACGCTACTCGCCCGGCGCGCGGACAGCCCGGTGATCTCGAAGCCGTCGGCCTCCAGCAGAAAGACGCCCGTCCCGCGGTCGTTCGCGGTGACCGTCGTCAGCGTGTGGCCCGCGCCGCCGAGGTAGACGCCGTAGCCGGTGCCTGGCCCCGACGCGTCTACGTCGCTGAGCGTGACGGCCGCGTTGCTCGTGGCCGGCCCGTTGAGGCCGTAGTTCCAGCCGCTGAGCCGCAGGCCGTGGACGTCGGCGTGCTGGACGTTGGCGAAGACGAGGTCGGACATGTTCTCGGAGAGCGCGGTGAGGGCCGCCGGGCCGAGGTCGAGGGGGGCCGCCGCGGTTCCCGCGACGCCGTTCAGGTTGAGCGCGACGCTGCAGCGCGTCAGGGCCAGGCCCGACAGGGAGAGGCCCGTCGATGAGCTCACGGAAACGCCGGTCCCGACCGTGGTCGAGCCGCCGGTTGCCCCGTCGACCGTGATGCCGGTGAGCTGCGCGTCGGTCGTCAGGTGGAGGTAGACGCCGGTCGCGCGGTCGCTGGCGTCGACGCCGACGATCCGATGGCCCGGGCCACGGACGCGGATCCCGGCCCCCTGGTGCCACGCGCCGGAGACGTCGAGGCCCTCGAAGCGCAGGTTCTCGTTGGTCACGTCGTTGGCGTTGATGCCGTTGGCTCCGCGCGTCGCGAAGCCGGCGAAGCCGAGGTTCGAGCAGTCGTTGACCACGACGCTGGAGGCGCAGTCGTCGAAGCGCGCGATGGCGGCCGCGTCGAAGACCAGGCGGCCGCCGTCCGGCGCCGCGGTGACCGGCGGGTCGATGCTCGCCAACGCGAGGCAGGTCGCCGCGTGGGTCACGTCGAGCCCGGTGACGGTCAGGGGCAGCGACAGCGTCCCGAGCGCGAGGCCGTCCCCGGTGACGCCATCGACGACCAGGTCCGAGACGGTGTCCCCGGCCCCGTTGGAGAGGCTGACGCCGGTGGCGCGGGCACGGACCACCACGTCGTCGAGGGTGTGGCCGTCGCCGGCGAGGATGACGCCGGTCCCGAGCGGGAAGACGCCGCTCGCGTCGACGCCGGAGAGCGTGACGTGGTCGTTCGTGGCCGAGGCCGCGGACAGGCCGTAGTCACGCCCGCTCAGGGCGAGGCGGTCGATCGGGGGGGAGCCGACGAGCGCGACGCGGCTGGTGCCGGTCATGTGGACGCTCGTCAGGTTCCCTGCGAGGTCGGTGATCGCGCTCGCGTCGATGACGAACGGATCGCCCGTGATCGGCGCGGCGCCGTCGAAGGTGGCGAAGGCCAGGCCACGGTTGCTGGCCGTGAGATCGAGGGCGAGGAGCGTGAGGGGCAGGGCGACGTTGCTGAGGCTGACCGCCGCGGCCGTGGCGTGGGTGGCGACGACGTCCTCGAGGTGGAGCCCGGTGACCGCGGTGGCGGCGCCCCCGACGTTGACGCCGGTCGCCCGGTCGGCGACGACCACGTGGGCGACGGTGTGATCGACGCCGGCGAGCGCGAGGCCGTCCCCCGCCCCGCCGCCGGAGAGGTCGAGCCACTGGAAGGTGAGCCGCGCGTTGGTGGCACTGTCCGCGCGGACACCGTGCACGAGGCCGTCGAGGACGAGCGGGGCGGCGGCGGAGGCCCCCGTGAGGGTCAGGCCGGTGACGTCCGCGGCGAGGGTGATCGACTGGTCGTTTCCGCGCAGGTCGGCGAGCGCGGCGCCGTCGAGGACGTAGCTCGCGCCGGTGTCGAGCGGGTCGCCGTCGAAGCCCTGGAGCGAGAGCCCGGCGCCGTCGCCGTCGGTCAAGACGAGCCCGTCGAGGACGAGGTCCGACACGCTCGCGAGCTGCAGCCCGGCGGTCGAGGCCCTGCGCGCGGTGAGACGCGTGACCTCGAGGCCGGCCGTCCCGCTGGCGCTGACGCCACGGAGCCGGTCGTCGGCGGTGATGTCGGTCAGCGTGACCGCGGCGCCCCCGGTGACGATGACGCCCTCGCCGAGGCGCGACATGCCGGAGACGTCGACGTTGCGGACCTCCACGCCGCTCGCGCCGGTCACCTGGACCGCCGCGGTGGCGAGCGGGGCGTCGATGGCCAGCCCGGCTCCGTCGAGCGTCACGCCGTCCGCGGCGATGGTGAGCGCCGGGCTCGCGGTGCGCAGGTGGCAGTCGAGGGGGGCGATGAGGGTGTAGGTGCCGGTGCCCGCGTCGAGGGTCAGGGCGGTCCCGAGCGGGGGAGTGACCCCGTCGAGCGTCGCACCGCAGTCCGGGTCGGGCCCGGCCGTCGAGGACGCTGGGGGATCCTGGGCGTAGCTCCCCCCGACCGGCGCGGACAGCGCGAGGGCCGCGATGTCGACGTCGATGTAGGCGCTGTCTTCCCAGATCGGGGTGCGGGTGCGCGCGTAGGCGGCGAGGTGCGAGGGGCCCAGGGTCAGCGCGGGCGAGCCCGTGGCGGCCTGAACGCGGAGCCCCTGGTCGTCGTCGCTCACGTCGAGCCCGGCCACGGTCAGCGGGAGGGTGAGCGGGTAGAGGTAGATGCCGTAGGTGCACCGCCGCGCGCGGACGCTGGTCAGCGTGGGGTTGGTGGCGTTGTCGAAGTCGATCCCGCGGGTGCGTCCGTCGGCGGTCACGTCGGTCAGGGTCGCGCCGGTGGAGGCGGACAGGCGGATGCCGGTGCCCTGGCCCGGGCCGGAGACGTCCACGTGCTCGATGACCGCGCCGGTGCTGGTCGCGAGGTGGATGCCGGTGCCGCGGTTCTGGCCGGCGAGGTCGAGGTCGTGGATCCAGGCGCCCGTCGACCCGGACAGGTAGATGCCGATGGTGCTGTCCCGGAGCGACGTGATGGCGGCGGGGCCGAGCTCCAGCGCGCTGGGGGGCGCGCCGATGCGCAGGCCGATGTTGCTGCGCTCGAGGGACAGATCGAGGAGCGTGAGTGGGGCGGTCACGGCTCCGAGGTCGAGCGCGGTGGTGCAGTCGGACGCGTGGAGCCCGCTGACCGTCAGGTTCGCGCCCGCGGCGGTGATGCCGGCCGAGCGGTGATCGACGACGAGGTCCACGAGCCGGTGGTTGCTGCCGTCGAGCCGGATGCCGACGCCGGTCCGCGCGGATCCGCCGAGGTCGAGCCCGTCGAAGGTCAGGTCGTGGTTCAGGGTCGAGAGCGCGTAGACGCCGTACTCCAGGGCGTCGATGGTGAGGTCGCGCAGCTCCACCCAGCTCGTCCCGAGGAGCTCGATCCCCCAGTCGCAGCCCGCGAGATCGGCGATGACGCCGGTGTCCCCGACGGCGTCGTAGGGGTCGATCACGATGGGGGCCGCGCTCGTCCCGGCGACCGTGTTGAAGTAGAGGCCGCGCTTGTTGTGGCCGAGGGAGAGCTTCTTCAGGCTCGGCGCCTCGCCGGGGTCGACCCCGATCATGTAGAGGCCGGAGTGGGAGCACCCGGTCGCCGTGAAGTCGTGCACGACCAGGTTGATCGCGCCAGAAGCCGAGACCCCCATGTAGCGGTCGTTCGCGGTGACCCCGAGGAGCTGGTGGCCGCTCCCGGCCGATCCCGTCGAGGCGGTGTTCGAGCCGAGCAGGATCCCGTAGCCGCGGCCGTGGCCCGACACGTTCACATGGTCGAAGACCAGGTTCTCGGCCGGGTAGGGCGCGTCGACGCCGGACCCGGGGTTGTCGAGGGTGAGGTTCTTCAGCGTGACGTTCTTCACGTATTGGAGGCTGATGCCGATCTCCGAGCCGCTGACGTCGAGGGCGAGGGAGGGGACGGCGCCGTCGACGGTGAGCGGGAGCTGCCACTGGTATAGGAAGAGGCCCACGGCGTTGTCGGTCAGCGTCAGGCCGGCGAGGCTCGGGGCGACGTAGCCCGCCGTGTTCGCCGTGGAGTCGAGCCGCAGCCCGTAGCTGGCGTTGTGGGTCGCGGTGAGGGACGTGATCTGGAGGTCGTCGACGTTCGAGGCGCGGACGCCGGTGTTGCGATGGTTGGCGGTGATCCCGGTGAGGACCGCGTCGGCGCCGCCGATGTAGAGCCCGGTGCCCATCCCGCCGCCCGAGACGTCGAGCGCCTCGAAGGTGAGCCGGGCGTTCCCGGTCGGCGCCAGCACGCCCCCGGCCGAGGTCCCGGGCAGCGTCAGGTTCTTCAGGGTGACATCGCTCGAGTAGCTGATCGCGATGGCGGAGGCGCTCCCGTCGATGTCGAGGGCGGTCGAGAGCCCGTCGATGGTCCACGGGCGCGTCACGTGATCGATCTGGAGGGCCGTGGTGTTGTCCCGCAGCACGAGGTCGGACAGCGTCGGGGCGGCGTGGCTCGGATCGAGGTACGTGACGCGGAGGCCGTTGGTGCAGCCGCTCGCGACCAGGCCCGAGACGACCACGCCGTCGCCACGGAGGGTGTAGACGCCGTCTGCGCGGTGGTTGGCGACCACGCCGACGAGGCGGTGACCCGGACCCCGCAGGATGACGCCGGTGCCGGCGTTCGGTCCGGAGGCGTCGACCCCGACGAGCTCGATGTCGGCGTTGGTGTCGACGTTGCCGTCGAGGCCGGTCTTGGGGCCGTCGAGGGTGAGCCCCTCGAAGCGGATCGCTCGCGCGGTGTTCAGATCGATGGAGGTCTCGTTGCCGGACAGGTCGGCGATGACCCCGCCCACGCCCTCGATCCACGGGTCCACGACGAGCGGGGCGAGCTCGGGCGGGTCGCTCTCGGGGACGATGTGCTCGCCATCGAAGCTCGTGAAGACGAGCCCGAACTTGTTGCGGGTCAGCCTCAGCTCCTCGAGCGCGAGCGGCGGGGCCACGTCGTTGAGCACGAGCCCCTCGGTGGCGCAGTTGTCCGCCACGAGGCCGCGGATCGAGACGTCGCTGGCGGAGGTCACATTGACGCCGGTGGCTCGGTCGCTGACGGTCACGCCGTCGACCGAGAGGCCGGCCCCGCGCAGGTAGAGGCCGGTGCCGGTGCCGCTGACCCCGCTGGCGTCGATGTTCTGGAAGGCGAGGTTGGCGTTGGTGGTGGAGTAGGCGTAGACGCCGTACATGTCGCCCTGGAGGCGTAGCGGCGGCGCCCCGGCCGCGTTGCCGACCACGATGTTGCTGACCCCGGTGAGCGAGATGCTGTTGTCGGTTCCGGTCGTGTCGACGAGGACGCCGCTGTCCGTGCCCGCGTCGTAGGCGTCGATCGTCAGGGGGGCGCCGACCGGGGCGTCGTAGCCGTTGATGTAGAGGCCGTGGGCCCCGTGCGCGACATCGAGCTTGCGCAGGGTCAGCGGGGGCGACGTTGTCGCGAGCGAGATGGCGCTGCTGGTCGTGTAGTTCGCCTGAACGTCGATGAGGGTGAGGTCACTGACGGCGTTGGTGCTGATGCCGTACTGCCGGTGGTTGGCGACGACCCGCTCGAAGCGGTGCCCGCTGCCTCCGACGTAGATCCCCCGGCCGCTGCCGCTCAGGCCGGAGACGTCGAGGTCGAGGAAGGTCAGGCCGGTGTTGGTGGGGTGGTTCGCCGAGACGCCGTAGCCCCGACCGTCGAGCCGCAGCCCCGAGAGGGTCAGGTCGGCGACGTCGTTGGCGAGGTAGACGTCGGTGTCGTTGCCGCCGAAGGCCGTGACGGCGGTCGGTCCGAGGGTCATCGGCCCGGTGAGGTGATGGATCCAGAGCCCGTATCCGCCCTCGCGGAGCACGAGCCCTTCGAGCTGGAGCGGGAGCGTGACGGTGCCCAGGTAGAGCCCTGTCGCGGCGCCCGTCGTCTGCAGGTCCCGGATGACGACGTCGCTGGCGTTGTTGATCTGGACGCCGATGCTGCGCCCGTCGGCGACCACGTGCTCGACGGTGAAGCGGCTCCCGTCGCCGAGATAGACCCCGGTGCCGCGGCACCAGCCGACGACCTCCAGGTTCTGGACGGTCACGTCGTCGTAGTAGCGGGAGTAGACGGCGTACGTGGCGTCGGGGGCGAGGACGCGAAAGCCGTTGCCGTCGAGGACCACGCCGTCGGCGCCGATGGTGATGGCCGTGCCGGTGTAGCCGGTGCAGTCCACGTCGCCCGTGAGCGTGAGGCTCTCGCTGAGGGTCGCCCCACAGAGGGCGTCGTTTCCCGCGCGCGCCGGGCGACCCGCGAGCGTCAGCGACGCGAGAAAGACGCTCACGGCGAGCGCGCCGCGCGCACGGTCCATGGGTACCGCCCGGTTCTTCACCTGGGCCCCGCTTTTTTCGAGGAGAGGTCCGCACAGAGCCGCCGCCCGAGGGCGACGGACCGGCGAGGCGCTCGGCCCGTGACGGAGCCGAGGCTCGACGCACACGCACACGCACAGAGGTCGTCTCGCCAGTGTTCTTCGTAATTAACTCCTTGGTTGATGAATTTCTTTGATGCGATGCAAAAAGCCGTCACCGGGATCGCGCTCCTGCCTCGGTCCAGGTGACAGCGGGACAGGTCTCGGCTATCGAGGGGCCATGCCCGAACCGCTCACCGACGCCGAATTCGACGCCCTCGCCGCCAAGCTCCGGGAGCTGGAGGTCGCGCTCGAGGCCCAGCTCGACAGCGCCACCGGCGACGGCAAGCCGGTCGCCCTCGACACCGCCATCGGCCGCGTGTCGCGGGTCGACGCCATCCAGCAGCAGCAGATGGTCAAGGCCACGCGCGAGCGCGCGAAGGGGCGGCTCCTCCAGGTGCGGGCCGCGCTCGAGCGCGTCGAGGACGGCGACTACGGGGACTGCGCCAAGTGCGGCGAGCCCATCGGCTTCGGGCGCCTCGACGCCCGCCCCGAGACGCCCCTCTGCGTCACCTGCCAGTCCGACGCCGAGGCGCGCCGCCGCTGAACGGGCGATCCGCCCGGGCGGCCCGCCCGTGCGCCTCCGTGCTGGCCCGCGGACGGACCGGGACCCTCAGTCATCGTCGTCGTCGTCGTGCCCCCGGTGACCGTGGCGCTCGCCGCCCTCGTGCTCGGTCTCCCCGAGCTGCACGGTGCCGATCAGCGGCACGTCGAGGCGCCGCGCCGCGCCGTCATAGCCGGCCACGAGGCGCCACGACCAGACGGCCGTCAGCGCCAGGAAGACGAGCGCGACGACCGGTCGCGACGAGCGGATCGCGTCGGCCTCCGCGCCGAGCTTGTGCCCGTCGATCATGCTCATCACCAGGTTCTCACGGTGCCGGAGGCTGTGGAGCGCGACGCCCGCGACGTGGGCGAGCACCGTCACCAGCAGCAGCGTCGCGAACACCTCGTGGAGCTCCTCCGCCGCCTCCGACCCGCGCCCCATCATCACCCCGGTGACCGCCAGCCCGACGGTCCAGGCCAACATCGCGAAGATCGCCACGCTCGACCCCGGGTTGTGGCCGACGTGGGCCGGCTTCTCGGCGCGCGCGAGGCCGGCGAAGTACCCGAAGACCGCCCGCGGCCCGAAGAGGAAGGACGGGAAGCGGGCGTAGCGCGTGCCGACCACGCCCCAGACGACACGCAGGGCGACCATGAAGGCCATCACGAGCCCGACGACCATGTGCAGCGAGAACGCCGGGCTGTCGTCGTCGACGAGGTTGGCGATGCCGTAGGCGGCGACGAAGGCCGCGGCGAGGAGCCAGTGGAAGAGGCGGATCGGGAGATCCCAGACCAGGATGCGCTTCATCGTTTCACTCCTCGGGCGCCCCGCGCGGGGGCGCCCGTCTTGGCCAAGAGGACACGCTGCACCACCGCGCCGACGATCGCCGCGGCGGTGACGAGGTAGAGCGCCTGGACCCCCGGCGCGCGGGTGTCGGTGCCCGCCGTCAACCCGTGGACGAGGCTCAACAAGAGCACCCCGAAGGCCGACGCGTGGGTCGCCCGCCACATCCAGCGCGGGAGGCGTCGGGACAGGGCCGTCGTGATCGCGATGACCGCCATCCCGAGGCCCGCGAGGGTGCCGAGCGCGACCGGCCCCGTGAGCCGGGTCGAGGCGAGCGGTACGACCGCGGCGAGGGGCGAGACGCCGGCCTCCGGGTCCACGACGATCGCCAGGACGTGCAGCGCCGTGGCGACGAGCGCGGCGAGCGCCCAGCGGTTGTGGAGGGCGACGGTCGTCGCCTTGTCGAGGAGCCCTCCGGCGCCCCTGGCGGACACCAGCACGCCGAAGAGGGTCGACAGCGCGAGGGCGACGTAGGCGACGAGGCCGAGCGCCCGGGCCGACCACCACAGCGCCGGGACGCCGGGCCCCGAGAGCGCGTCGAGCAGCTCGCGCGCGGCGGTGACGGCGAGCGCCCCCGCCACCAGGAGCAGGAACACCCTGAAGGCCCGCGGGAACGCGTCGCTCACGGCGCCTCCTCCGGCCCGGTCGGGGCGGGACGGCTCGCGCCTCGGGGGTCCAAGGGGGTGCCCGGAGTCATCCACCACGCGCCGTCGCGGTCGCCGAGGAGCGCGTGGACGCCGAGCGCGCCGATTCGCGGGAGCACGCCGCGCGGGTCGGCGAGCAGGGCCGTGGCGAGGCCGTCGGCCGTGGCGGTGTCGGGGGCGATGACGACGGCGGTGTCGAAGCCCGTGTCGGCGGGCCACCCCGTGCGCGGGTCGACGACGTGGTGGAGGGCGCGACCGTCGGTGTCGCGCCAGCGCCGAGCGAGGGCGGAGGAGGTCGCGATCGCGCCGGCGCTGCTCGGGACGACGTAGCCGCCGCCGACGCCGATGGGCGACGGCGCGCCGAAGCCGTGGAGATCGCCGCCACCGTCGACGAGGGCCCGGCGGGCGCCCCCCGCGCGGAGGGCCGCGACCACGAGATCCACCGTGAAGCCCTTGGCGACCCCGCCGAGGTCGATCTCGCCGGCACCCTCGAGGCGGACGCCGCCGGCCTCCACCACGATCCCGAGCGTCGAGCCCGCGAGAGGCCGAGGGGCCGGCGCCACGTCACCGAGCGCGGTGAAGGTCCGGTCGTATCCGAGGGCGGCGACCCGGGCGCCGACGGCCGGATCGAAGGCGCCGCCGGTGAGCTCCCGGAGGCGGAGCGCGACCCGGAGGACCCCCACGAGGAGCGGGTCCGAGGCGGCGCGCTCGCGGTTGAGCCGCGACAGGGCGGAGCGGGGCCGGAAGCGCGAGAGGCGGTCCTCGGCGTCGCGCACGATCGCCTCCGCGCGCGGGAGGAGCGACGGGGTGTCGCACGCGACCCACCACGACGTCCCCATCGCCTCGAACGCGCGCGCGATCACGACGCCCTCGAGCGCCGTACGACCACGACGCGGCGGGCCGGGGGCGGCGCGGCGACGAGGCCCGGCA
>SBGO01000132.1 GCA_006226565.1 Deltaproteobacteria bacterium
CGGGCCCGGCGCCGCAGCGCCGTCCGCTCGCGGTCGAAGGCGCGCGCCTCGGCGAGGGCGCCGGTGTCGGCCTCGTAGGCGGCGAGGAACGCGGCGTCGTCGAGGTCGGCGTAGGGGTCGGGCGCCTCCGCGAGCGGCGGGGAGTCGGGGTCCACCCCCGGGATCCCGTCGACGAGCCGCACGATCTCGGCGCCATCGGCGGCGAGCAGGGCCGCGTTGGGGTAGCGCCCCGCCAGCTGGAGGTGCAGCGTCGTGTCCCCGTCGGGGCCCCAGAACAGCAGCTCCAGGCCGCGGTCGGTCGCGCGCACGTCGGAGAAGCGGTGGTTCTCGAGGTGGTTTCGCAGGATCAGCGTGTGCCGGTCCGGCGCCGCGGGCGTCTCGGGCCAGCGCTCGGTGACGACCACCCGCGGGTGGCCGAGCTCGAGATCGACGAGGAGCCGCCCGGCGCCGAGCCCGCGCGCCTTGACGAGGAGCTGCCGCGGCCCCGGCCGCCACAGCCGGTCGAGCCGCTCGCCGACCAGCGCCCACCGCAGCGTCAGCGCCAGGTGCTCGACCAGCGCGCGGCTCGGGCGGCCCATGCTGGCTACGCCTCGCGTCGCCAGGTCCCGCTCTTGCCGCCCGACTTCTCGAGCAGCTCGACGGCGGTGACGCGCATCCCGCGGTCGATGGCCTTCGCCATGTCGTAGATGGTGAGGGCGGCGACGCTCGCCGCCATCATCGCCTCCATCTCGACGCCGGTGCGGGACGCCGTGCGGGCGACCGTCTCGATGATCACGCGATCCGCCTCGATGCGCAGGTCGACGTCCACGTGATCGAGGGGCAGCGGGTGGCACAGCGGGATGAGCTCGTCGGTCCGCTTGGCCGCCAGGATCCCGGCGATGCGCGCCACCCCGAGGGCGTCGCCCTTGGCCAGCGTCGCCTCGCGGATGGCGTCGGCCGTGGCCGGGGCCATCTCGATGATGGCGCGCGCCCGGGCGAGGCGTCCGGTCACCGCCTTCTCGGAGACGTCGACCATGCGCGCGGCGCCGGCCTCGTCGACGTGGGTCAGGCGATCGCTCACTGGACCTCCACGCTCGCCGAGGCGGTGAGGGCGCCGTACTCCGCCTTCACCTCGCAGGTCCCGGCCTTGAGGCCGGTCACCTGGAACACCGCGTCGCCGAGCAGCGGCGCCTGCGCGACGGTGCAGATCTCCGGCGTGGTCGTCGTCGTCGTCCCGAGGCCGGTCAGGCCAAGGATCGCCTCGCCGAGGTCGTTGTCGGCCTCGACCACCAGCGCCGTCGTCTGGCCGACCGCGACCGTGCGCGTGGCGCCGGCGTCGGGTGCTGAGAAGTCGAGCACGGTGATGTCCGTCGCCGGGACCACCGTGACCTCGATCGGATCCGCCCCGAGCGGCGTCAGCGTGACCGTCCCCGTCTCGTCGAAGTCGACCGAGAGGAGCCCCGTGCTGTCGGTCGTGACCGCCGCGGCCGCGGTGCTCGGCGCGACCTCGACGGGCAGGGCGCCGTAGCCGACGAGCTGGCGGGCGTCGGCGCTCTGGAGGGTGAACGGGAAGCGCGCGGTGCCGCCCTGGGCGACGCGGACCGGCGGCGTCTGCGGCACGAGCGCGCGCCCCGGGTGGAGCAGCACGATCTTGCTGATGTCGCTCACGCTCAGGTCGAAGCTGTCGTTGCCGGCGGCGCTCACCAGCTCCACCTTGGTGCCCCCGGCGACCTTCGCGCGCAGGGTGAAGCGGCCGTCGCTGGTGCCGGTGACGACGGCGACGGTCTGGTCGTTCGGCTGCGCGAGGTTGATCTTCGCCGGCGTGCGGGTGCCGTCGGCGACGTAGACCTTCACGTCGACGGACATCCCGGTCGCGAGCGGCGTCCCGAAGGCGAACGGCACGAGGCGGTCCGTGCTCACCAGCTCGAACTCGAGGTTGCCGGCGTCGCCGGTCTTCACGAGGTCGCAGCCGGCGACGGCGGTCAGCGTCAGGGCGAGAGAGCAGGAGAGGGCGAGCGCGCGCACCATACGGCCTCCGTGAGCGGAACTGTGGGCTGGCGACCTTTCTACCGTTTGGCGCGGGCCGATGCCACCTGCTGCTCACGGGCGAGCCCGCGGTGCCACTGCTCGAGGCGCGCGACGTGGGAGCTGACGCGCTTGCAGCTGTAGCCCGACTTCTGTCCGCCCTGGGAGAGCCACAGCTCGGCGGCCTTCCACGCGCGCTTCGGGCGGCATCGGCGGCTCGCCTTGTCGTAGATGCGGCGCAGGTTCCAGAGCCAGCACTGGGCCGACGCGATCGGGTCGTGGCGGAGGTCGGGGTTGCCGCACAGGCTCGCGAGCTGCGGGTGCAGCTGGAGGATCCCGATGGCCGAGCCGCCGTCGCCGACCACGGCGTCGAGCTGGTAGGCCGCCTCGCTGCACCAGGCGGCGAGCGTCACGCCGCGCAGCTCGTCCGGGATGCCGTAGTCCTCCTCGACGCGGATGAGCTCCAGCATCACGAAGGGCTTGGCGTAGCGCGCGGCCGCGTTGTCACAGTGGTACATCGCGTATTCTACGATCCGCCGCTCCTCCTCGGTGGGCGGGTCGTAGAGCGGGGCGCGGGGGCCGGCCTTGGCGACCTCGGGGAGGCTGGCGCGGAGCGCCTTCGCGTGGCCGTCGGTGAAGGTGCCGACGGTCTTCACGAGGACGACCCGGAAGCCTTCCTCGCGGACCTCGGGCGTGACGTGCGGGACGATGATCTCGAGGGCGTCGGGCGCCACCAGGGCGCCGACGAGCGGGGGGGCGGCCGTCGCCGATCGGGAGGGCGAGAGCACGCCCAGGACCACGAAAACGCACGCCGCGAGCGGCCGCGCGGCGCCCCGTCGGGCGTGGAGGGACCGCGACGGATCGCGCGATCGTGGGGCGTCGAGCCCATCGTCGTTGGCCGCTGGCCCGACGATGCTGCATCCCCGAGGCCAGGGGGCCGCGTGCGTGCAGACGGCTGGTCCCTGCGTATTCATCCGGCCGCCCATAGCGCATTTCTTTCGGCAAGGGAATTCCGATGTCGCTTCGTGAACCCTCGTTATGATTGCAAGCGGGTTGCATGTGTGGTAGCTCGCCGGCCCTGGTCATGGAGTTCCTGCTCACCAGCCTCGCCGCGCTGCTCCTCGGCCCCGCCCTCGCGACCGCCTTCCGACGGAGCGATCGCGTGCTGGCCGGGCTCGACGGCTTCGTGATCGCGGCGATCGTCGGCCTCGTCGCCCTCCACATCCTCCCGCACGCGGTCGCCGGCGGGGGCCTGTGGGTGATGGCGGCGGGCGTCGCGGGGCTCGTGCTGCCCAGCGTCGTCGAGCACCGCCTGCACGGTCGCGGGGCCCGCTCGGCGAGCCGCGGCGTCATCGCCCTCATCGTCCTCGGCCTCGCCATCCACGCCATGCTCGACGGCGCGGCGCTGGCGCTCCCCGACGAGCACCACCACGACGAGTCCGAGGTCCTCCTCGCCCTCGGCGTCATCCTCCACCGCATCCCCGTGGGCCTCGCCATCTGGGGGGCCGCGCGCCCGGTCTGGGGCGGCCTCGGAGCGATGGCCCTGGTGGGCGTCGTCGCCGGCGCCACCGCGCTCGGCTTCGGGGTCGGCGACGCCGTCCTGGGGACGCTCTCGGGCCCGTTTCTCGGGGCCTTCGAGGCGCTCGTCGCCGGGACGCTGCTGCACGTCGTCGCGGGGCACCGGATCCCGGTCCTGGCGTCCGCCGCGCCCCACCGCGTCACGGCCGCGGTCGGCGCCCTCCTCGGGGTCGCCGTTCACATCCTCCTCCTCGACGACCACGCCATCCCCGCCGCCGACGCCGGGCTCCCGGCCGCGGCCACCTTCGCCACCCTCGCGCTGG
>SBGO01000285.1 GCA_006226565.1 Deltaproteobacteria bacterium
AGCGGCGGCGCGTCGTCGGCGCCGGCCGCGCGGGCGAGGGCCTCGAGGGGCGCGAGCCGCGCGAAGCGCCGGTAGACGAGCAGCATGTCGTCGGTCACGCCGAAGAGCGGCCCGCGCAGGGTCGCGTAGATCGACAGCTCGTCGTCGGGCCACTCGACGGCGGTGAGGGCGTTTCTGAGCGCGAGCACCTCGGGGCGCGCGTGGAAGGCGTGCCCGCCGACGAGGACGTGCGGCACGCCGCGCTTCTCGAGCGCCCGGGTGTAGGCCCGGGTCAGGTCGCGCGCGTCGGGCGTCGCTCCCCAGCTCTGGTTCATGCGCCGGAACAGGAGGCACACGTGTTGGGGCGCCAGCGGGACCGGGCCGCGGTCGCCGCTCTCGACGGTCCAGCCGCTCTCGTCGACGAGCCAGGCGACGAAGGCGCCGACCGCCTCGGGGTAGGACGCCGCGATCTGCCCCTTGGTGACGTTGCCCGAGTTCGAGAAGGGCTCCGGGACCGGCAGGCCGATCACGCTCGGGCGGTCCGGCGGCTCCTCGCGGACCGGGGAGAGCGCCACGTAGTCCACCTGGCTCCGGGTCGCGTTGCCCACCATGACCGGCGCGAAGGCGGCGTTGACCGCGCCGGCGATCCCCGGGACGAGCCGGAAGCAGGCGCTCAGGTGCAGGACCTCCGCGCCGCGCTCGGCGAGCCGCGCCTTGATCGCCTCGTAGAGCGCCACGTCCGCCCGTCGGAAGCGGTAGATCGACTGCTTCGGATCCCCGACGACGAAGAGCTTGCCGGGCACCGGTCGCACCTCGCGCCAGTCCGCCTCGGCCGGGTCGTCGGCGGTCAGCAGCAGCAGGATCTCCGCCTGGAGCGGGTTGGTGTCCTGGAACTCGTCGATGAGGACGCGGTCGAAGCGCTCCTGGAGCTCGCGCCGCACGTCCGCGTCGCCCACGAGCAGGTCGCGGGTCTTGAGCAGGAGGTCGAGGAAGTCGAGGACGCCCGCTTTCTCCTTGAGCGCCTGGTAGGCGACGACGAGGGGGACGAGCTCGCGCTGGAGGCTCGCCGCGATGTCCGCCTCGGCGAGGGTCGTGTAGGCACCGAGGCGGGCGGCGAAGGCGTCGCGCGTGTCGACGACCGACTGCCGCGGCAGATCCTTGGCGTAGAAGCGCGTGCGCCCGTCGCGCGGGAAGCGGGTCGCGTCGCGGAGCTTCTTGTCGAGGTCCCGGAGCGCCGCCTCGGTCGCGTCGTCGTCGAGCTGGGTCGGGTCGACCTGCTCGAGCCGCTCGCGGTCGCGGATGAAGTCCGCGATGGGGTAGAGGCTCTTGTTGAGCGGGTCGTTGGCGAGGCCCGCGCGCTGGAGCGTCCGCGCCAGCTGCCGGGCGTCGGAGACGAGCGAGGCGTGGAGCGTGGCGCGCTCGTAGTCGGGGCGCGACCAGGCGGCGGGGTAGTCGCGCCGCTGGGCGAGGTCGAGCCCGGCCTTCCGGAGCGTCTCGCGGGGGCTGTCGTCGCCGCTCGAGGCCGCCAGGCGCAGGACGCGCCGGACCCCGGGGAGGGCGGCCTGGCCCTCGACGGCGTCGCGGTACCAGCTCGTGAACACCTGGTCGAAGAGGCGCTCGTCGGTCCCGTCGGCGCCCACCTGGAAGCGCGGGTCGACGCCGGCCTCGATCGGGCGCTCGCGCAGCAGATCCGCGCAGAGGGCGTGGATGGTCGAGATGCGCGCCGTCTCGAGCTGGCGGATGGCCTCGTCGAGGTGCTCGCGCTCGAGCCCTTCGGCGGCCTCGCGCGCCTGCTCGAGCCCGGCGCGGAGGCGGAGCTTCATCTCGCCGGCGGCCTTGTCGGTGAAGGTCACCGCCACGACGCGGTCGAGGGTGGTGCGGCCGCGGCGGACGAGCTCCACGACGCGGGAGATGAGGGTGGTGGTCTTACCGGTGCCGGCCGCGGCCTCGATGATCAAGGTCGCGTCGAGGTCCTCCTTGATCCGGCGGCGCGCCTCGGCGTCCTCGAGCGGCTTCCTCCCGGGTGCTTCGCTCACGGCTCCTCCCGGATGGCGATGAGGCGCTCGACCTCGCGCTTGGGCTTCTTCTTGGTCCGCTGAACCTCGTCGGGCCCGCAGATGGTCGCGTAGTCGCACCACGTGCAGGCGTTGTAGCGGCCGTCCGCGCGCGGATAGGCGGGCAGGAAGCCGCCCACGACGCTGTCGTCGATGGCGGTGGCGAGGCGCGAGGCGGCGTCGCGGGCCCGCTCGTCGAGCGGGATGACGCGGTCCTCCCAGCCGGCGCGCTCGGTGCAGTACCAGAGGCGCCCGCCGGCGACGGGCGCGTCCGGGACGAGCTGCTCGAGGGCGAGGGCGTACAGGACGGGCTGCAGGTGGAGCCCGCCGCCGATGACCATCCCCGCCGTGCCGCGCGGCCGCCCCGTCTTGTGGTCGGTGGCGCGGAGGGTCCCGTCGGCGGCGCGCTCGACGAGGTCGATGGCGCCGCGCAGGCGGACGCCGACGTCGAGCTGGACCGGGGCGTCGGTGCTGGCCGGGTCCTTGGCGCGCCGCCCGGGGAGGCCGAAGGAAAGCTCGAAGCGGTGGGGCGCCCAGTCGCGGTCGGCGGCGAGCTGCCGGAGCCAGCCGCGGAGGTCGGCGCGGATCGCGGCGAGGCCGTCCTCCCAGACGCGCTCGATGGCCGGGGCGAGCTCGTCGGCGTAGCGCCCGGCCACCTCGGCGAGCACCGTGTCGAGGAGCGCGAGGGCGGGCTCGAGCGCGGCCGGGTCGTCGCCGAGTGGGAGCCGGTCGGCGTCGCGCAGGCGCTGGAGGAGCTCGAACTGCACGTCGTGGAAGAGCGAGCCGCGCTGGCGCGGGTCGAGGCGCTCCAGGGGCTCGGGGACCTCGCGCGGGGCGAGCTTGTGGAGGGCGTAGAGGGCGAACTGGTAGGGGCAGTCGGCCCACTTCTGCAGGGCCGTCGCCGAGTACGCGCGGAGCGCCAGCCCGTGCCGGTCGAGGGCCGCCTGGGTCGCCCCCGTGTGGCTCGCCTTCGGGTCGAGGACGAGCCCGTCGGCGGGCGTCCAGCGGCGCAGCTCGCGGCGGGCGTGGGCGCGGAGGGCGCGCGCGAGGTGGGGGCTCGCCGAGACGAGGTAGCTCGCGAGCCCGGCGCCGTCGCCGTCGGCGCCGACCGTCCGGCCGCTGATGAGGCCGTGGAGGACCGCCAGGTCGTACTCGGCCGCGTCGATGGCGCGCGCCGGGTCGTCGGGGGCGGGCCAGCCGAGGCGCCGGGCCTCGCCGCGCTCGGCGCGGAGCGACAGCTCGTCGAAGCCGGGGAGCCGCCCCTCGGCGGCGCGGAGCACCTCGAGGCCGTAGAAGGAGGGCACCCGGGGGCGGCCCTTGTCGGCGTCGAGGCGGGACCAGGAGATGACGAGGCGCTCGCTGGTGGCGCCGATGGCGAGGCGGAGGCGCAGGCGCTCGGCCGCGGCGCGGTCGGCGTTGAGCTCGAGGCGGGCGCCGGTGGCCGCGCGCAGGGCCACGCGCACGCGGTCGAGCAGCAGCGGATCCTCGATGAGCCGCTGGGGGAAGCTCTTCTCGTGGAGGCCCGGCACGAAGACGACGTCGAAGTCGCGCCCGCGGGCGTCGTCGACCGAGCCGACCCAGATCCGGCCCGCCGGGCGCCCGCCGGGCGCGGTGGACAGCTCGCTCAGGTGGCGGGTCAGGACCAGGCGCACCTCGTCGAGGCCGACCGGGCCGACCGGCCCCATCGGCGCGAGGTCCGAGAGCAGGCCGAGGACGCGGTCCGGCGCGCGGAGCGCCCGGGTCGCGAGGTCGCGCAGGGCCGTCAGCCAGGTGCCCC
>SBGO01000222.1 GCA_006226565.1 Deltaproteobacteria bacterium
GGCCGGCACCGGCGGCCCGGGCGGCGCGGGCCAGACCACCGGCGGCAACGGCGCCAGCGGCGCGAACGGCGTCCTCGGCAACACGGGCACCTGCGCCGCCGACGGCGGCTGCTGACGGGATTGCCGCGCGGACGCGGATGCCGCTTCGACGGCCCGGCTGTCGCCGACAAGCGTAGCGGAGGGGGCGCGTGGAGCCTCTCGCGCCTGAGGGTTGCCGCCGCTGACCATTCACGGCTGGTGCGCGCTTGCGCGTGCCAGCCGTGAGTGGTCAGCGGTGGGATGGCGCGAGAGGCTCCATCGTCGGCGCCCCCGCAGCGAAGCGCATGTGATCGTAATCGCATAGCCCGCAGCACCGCAGGCCCGGTCCAGGCTTGAAGCGGGAGCAGAGGCGGAGGCGGACACGGCAGTGGTTTGGTCGCGGTCGTGGGACGCCTGAGCGTAGCCGCGTGCTCGCACCCCGCAAGGCCGAGCCCGTCCTCGCCGTCCTCGCCATCCTCGCCGCGTTCGGCCGTCTCACCCAGCCGAGCCGCATGGCGCGGCTCCGGGTGGCTCCGGGCGGCTCCGGGCGGGTGGCGACTGTGTCGCCAGCCTTGCGGGGTGCTTGCGCGCGCGGCTCGGGGGAGTCGTCCCCCGTCGACAACAGGGACGGCGGCGGACGAGCCCTCTCACCTCACTCACGAGGAGTCGCCCACATGCTTCGCATCTACCCGATCGCCCTTCAGATCGCCTCGGACGTCGTGCACGCCGCCAACCTCATCGCGCGCAAGGACCCGGATCTCGCCAGGCAGCTCCGGCGGGCGTCCGTCAGCGTCCCCCTCAACATCGCCGAGGGCTCGCGGGCCCGCGGCCGGAACCGCAACGCGCGCTACTCGGACGCGCTCGGCTCGGCCCTCGAGACCCGGGCCTGCTACGACGTCGCCACCGCCGTCACCTACCTCCCGGAGCTCGGTGACGAGGTCCGGGCGCGCCTCAACCAGGTCATCGGGACCCTCGTCAACCTCACCCGGTAGCTCGCCGGCGCCGGGCGCGTCGCGCCCGGCGCTTTCCCTCCATCAACATCCCCTGCCCCAGAAGCAGAGGCGGAGGCGGAGGCGAAGGCGGAGGCGGAGGCGGAGGCGGAGGCGGAAGCGGAAGCGGAGGCGAAGGCGAAGGCGGAGGCGGAGGCGGAGGCGGAAGCGGAAGCGGAAGCGAAAGCGAAGGCAAAGGCGGGAGCTGGGCCGGCCTACATCCCGTCGGCTACATCCCCGCGATCAGGACCTTCACGTGCTCCCGGCGTGCGGCGGCGGCGAGGGCCTCGTCGGCGCGCTCGAGGGGGTAGCGGCCGGTGATGAGGGGCGTCGGGTCGACGGCGCCCGACGCGAGGAGCCGCAGCGCGGGGTCGAACGGGCCGCAACGCGAGCCGACCAGGTGGATCTCGTCGATGACCCACGGGGTCGGGAGCTGGGGCGCCGGGTCGTGGACCGTCGTCTTGAGGACCACCGTCCCGCGGGGCCGCACCAGGCGCGTGGCCAGCTCGAGCCCCTCGGGAGCCCCGGTGCTGTCCACCACGATATCGGCCGCCGAGGTCGCGAGCTCCTCGGGCCGCGCGCGCTTCACGCCGCGCGGCAACATCCCGAGCCGCGTCGCGTCGCGCCCCACGCCCGTCACCTCGGCGCCGGTCAGCGCCAGCACGCGCGCGCAGAGCTGCCCGAGCCGGCCGGTGCCGAGCACCACCACGCGGTCGCTCGGGCGCACGTGGATCTGCTCGAGGATCTCGAGCGCCGCCGCCAGCGGCTCGACGAAGACGGCCGCCTCGTCGGACACGCCGTCGGGGACCGCGTGGAGGTTCGCGACCGGCAGCGTGAAGCGCTCGCTGAACGCGCCGTCCCGGCCGGCGATACCGAGCACGGTCCGATGCGGGCAGTGGGTCGGGCGCCCGGCCCGACACGTGGCGCACGCCCCGCACGGGCAGTTGATGTCGCCCACGACGCGCCTGCCGATCCAGCTCGGATCGGGCGCGGCCTCGACCACGCCGACCCACTCGTGCCCCATCACGCCCCGGAACCCCATGTAGCCCTTGGCGATCTCGAGGTCCGTCGCGCAGACGCCGCCGACCGAGAGCCGGAGCGTCGCCTCCGCGAGGACGGTGGGGAGGGGGAGCGCGTGGGTCACGCGCGGGCCGTCTTCGCTGTTCACCAGGCCGATCATGCCGCCACCATCGCCCGCAGAGGCGCGCGCTGACAAGCCGCGCGCCTCCGCGCCAGGGGCCACGGCGCATCGACGTGCACGTCGTTTGATCACGATCGAGACGACGTGCACCGAAGCTTCAGATCCGCCCGCCCCTCTCGCCCACCACCGGAGGAACCGATGGACTCCGTCCGACGCCGCCGCTATGGCAGCTGCCGCGACTGCGGCTGGATTTACGAGCTCGCGGTCGAGCCGACCGCCTGCCCCACCTGCGGCGGCACGCTCGCCAAGACCGACAAGCCCCGCGCGTTCCAGCGCACCCCCTGGGCCGAGGACGGCCAGGCCCACGTCGCCGCCCACGTCAAGGCGAGCACGGCCAGCGTCCGCGCGCCCTGGGCCGAGCGGCTCGACGCCGAGCTCGAGAAGCGGCCGCGCCGGCTACGCCCCGACACGCACCTGCACGCGGCCCTGCAGCCGATCGACGGGCGCGTCGTGCCGGGCGGCCACGACACCTCCATGGACGCCCTGGCCGACTTCGGAGGCCTCGGGATGTCCCGCGGGCAGGTCGCGACCGCCACCCTGCTGGGTGGGCTGACGCTCGCGCTCCTCGCCTGGGTCATTCTCTGAGAGCGGCGCGCGCGGGCGACTCGAACGGCCGCCGACGGCGGTCGAGAGGCCCGCGCTCCAAGCCGCTGCGCGCGCCGGCGGCGGTCGCAGAGACCGCCGGCCGGGTCGCGGGCCGAGCTCAGCCCCAGCCGCGCAGGCGCGTCTCTTCCTGGCGGTAGAGGCGCAGCGCCTCGAGGAGGATGCCGCGCGCCACGTCGGCGCCGCGGATGTCCTCGACCACCACGTTCTTGTGCTCGAGGACCTTGTAGTCCACGAAGAAGCGCTGGATCTCGCGGAACATGTGCTTGGGGAGCTGCGACACGTCGGTGTAGCTCGAGAACGCCGGATCGTTGACGTGCACGGCGATGAGCTTGTCGTCGGCCTGCCCCTCGTCGGTCATCTGCATCACGCCGATGGCGCGCGCCTGGATGATCGTGAGCGGCACCACCGGCTCGTTGCCGAGGACGAGCACGTCCAACGGATCGCCGTCATCGCAGTACGAACGCGGCAGGAAGCCGTAGTTCGCGGGGTAGATCACCGAGCTGTACAGGATGCGGTCGACGCGCAGCAGGCCCGAGGGCTTGTCGAGCTCGTACTTCACCTTCGAGCCCTTCGGAATCTCGATGACGGCGTTGAACGACTCGTGCGCGGTGTCCGGATGGTTCGGTAGATCGTGCCACGGATGGGCCATGTCTTCTCCTGAGACCTCGTTCGGAGCGGAGCATAGATGGCCGGCGCCGCGAAGGCACGCACGGAATTCCGGCGCGCCTCCGGCGATGAGACCCTTTCCGCCGCTCGCGCGTCGGAGGTGTCGGACGCCGCCCAAGAGCCGCGGCGCGCGAGGGGACACCGATGACGAGGGAGCGAGCGCAGACGGCGGTCACCGCCGAGGTGGAGTCGGAGCCGACCTGGCTCGTCGATCTCCTGTACGACGAGCTCCCGGGCGCCGAGCGGGACGCCGCGGTCGCGCGCGTCGAGGCCGACCCCGAGGCGGCCGCGACGCTCGGCGCCTACCGCCGCATCCGCGACGCC
>SBGO01000223.1 GCA_006226565.1 Deltaproteobacteria bacterium
CGCCGACGCTGCCCGAGTAGGCCCGGGCCGAGCCGCTGACGGCCGCCGCGAGGCTCGCGGTGCGGGTCGCGCCGGCGGCGGTGACGGCGACGGCCTCGGCGGAGCGCTCCTCGGGGCCGACGTCCTTGAGCCGGAAGGGGCGCCCCTCGCTCATCCGCGCGACGCGCTCGAAGAAGCCCTCGCCGCCGTCGGAGATGTTCCCGCAGGCGATGGTGTGGATGACGATGCCGCGGTCGAGCGCCTCGGCGAGGACGCGCTCCTCGTCCGGGGTCGTGGGGTGGTGGTTGGGGGGCGCGTCGCCGACGAGGTAGACGAGCTTGACGACGTCGGGGTCGTCGAGGGTCCAGCCGAGCTGCACGACGGCGGCGTCGAGGGCCTCGAGGACCGCCTCCGGGTAGTCGCCGCCGCCCTTGGCCTGGGTCTCGTCGAGGCGGGCCTTGATGGCGTCGAGGTCGGGGCTCAGATCATCGACGCGGGTGACGAAGTCGTCGGTCGTGTCGCGGTAGGCCACGAGCCCGAAGCGAATCTCCGGGGCGGGCTCGCCGGTGGCGAGGTCGGTCGCGATGGCGGCGATGCGGCGCCGCGCCTGCTCGATCCAGGGGCTCATGGAGCCGGTAGCGTCGAGCACGAACGCGACCTCGATGCGCGGTCCGCGCGTCGGACGTGCGCTCGCGGTCGTCGGGAGCGCCAGCGCGAGCCCGAGGCCGAGGACGGCGGCCGCGGTCCAGCGGATGGATTTCATGGAGACCTCCGGGTTGGGTTCGGAGGTCCCCAGAGCAAGGCCCGTACCATGAGACAGAGCGCTGTAGTTTCAGCCCCTTACTCCGCACGACAAGGCCTCTCCGTGTCCCACGTGGGACGCCGACGTGTTCCGCGGGACACACGCCCTCGAGTCAGGCCCGCCAGCCGCCGACGCCCTCCCACCAGCCGGCGGCGACGCCGGCGCGGCGCGTCCTGGGACCGCCGAGGCGGCTCCGGTAGGTCGCGAGGACGAGGTCCATCGCGGCGGCGCCACCACGCTCGTGGGCGATCGCGGCGACCGCGCGGCCGGCGGCGCGGTCCTCGAGGACCACGGCGTGGTCGAGGAGCGCCACGAGGTCGTCGACGAGGAAGCGACCGGCGATGGGGCACGGCGGATCGTGGGCGGCGAGCACGTCGAAGACCGACCAGCGGGCGTCGACCGCGGCGCGCGCCGCCGGGAGGTCGGTGGGGCCGAGGGGGCGCGCCAGCTCGACGCAGGCCTCGAGCGCCTCGCCGAGCTGGAAGCGGTTCTCGACCTGCGCCCAGCGGTGGACGCCGCCGTCGGGACCGACGACGGCGACGTGCCAGTGGCTCTGGGTCGCGAGGCGCCGCAGCGGGCCGAGGGCCCGGTCGTCCGCCGGATCGTAGAGCGTCTGATGGATGACGCGGGGCTCCCAGCCGCCGTCGGGCTCGACCAGGGTCCAGAGGAGGCTCAGCACGGGGCCGTGCGCCGTGGGCAGGACGCCGCAGACGGCCCCGACCCGGAACGGCCGCGCGGCGGCCCAGAAGCGCGCCTCGTCCTCGGTCGGCGCGAGGAAGACGACGACGCGCTCCGCGTGGACGGTGTGGAGGAGCACGCACGGGGCGTCGAGCAGGTGAGCCGCGAGGTTCAGCCGCGAGGTCGGAGCGAAGGTCGGGGACCAGCGGGTGTCGTGGTTCATCACGTCTCCGAGGTGGGGGCTGGGCCGAGCATAGGCACTCGCGCGCGACGCCGTGGTGAACACACCTGTTCAGTGCGCTGGACGGGCCCCCTGTTTCGCGGCGCGCGCCGCGCGTGTAGGCTCGCGGGATGAGCTGGATCCAGACCTACACGGGGCGACGGGTCGACCCGCTGGCGCCCGACCCCGACGCCCTCGACATCGCGGACATCGCGCACGCGCTGAGCCAGCTGTGCCGCTTCAACGGCCACTGCCGGACGTTCTACTCGGTCGCCGAGCACTCGGTGCGGGTCGCGCGCGCGGTCCCCCCCGAGGACGCGCTCTGGGGGCTGATGCACGACGCCAGCGAGCCCTACCTCGCCGACGTCCCGCGGCCGCTCAAGGAGCGCCTGCCCGAGTACCACGTGGCCGAGGACCGCTTCATGCAGGCGGTCGCGGCGCGGTTCGGGCTGCCATGGCCGATGCCGGAGTCGGTCCATCACGCCGACACCGTGCTGCTCGCGACGGAGGCGCGGGACCTGATGGGCACCGACGCGACGACCTGGGGGATCGACGTCGCCCCGCTGCCCGAGGTGATCGCGCCGTGGTCGCCGACCGAGGCGGAGGCGGCCTTCCTGGCGCTGTGGCGCGAGCTCGGCGGCTGAGCGGCGGCCGCGGCCCGCGCTTGCCGCGCGGGCGCGCGCCCGGCATGCTCCGGTCCATGCGCACCATCGTCGCCCTGTTCCTCGTCTGCGCGGGCGTGGGTGCCCCCGCGTGCACGACCACGCGCGCATACGAGCGCGGTCGCCTCGCGGACCACTGCATGAGCTTCTCGCCCGACCCGACGCTCGAGTACCTGCGGACCAAGGCCGAAGGCGCTCGCGAGGGCGGATTCGGCGGCTACGGAAGGTCGCCCGCGGGGGGCTGCGGATGCGAGTAGCCGCCTCGGCGCTGCTGGGGATGCTGCTGATGCTCCCGGCCGCCGCGCGGGCGGCGCCGAGCGCGGCGAGCCTCGACATCTACGCGCTCAACCAGGACGACGACGGCGGTCAGGCGCTCCGCGCCGAAGGGATGCGCTACGGCGGGCTCCGCGTCGCCCTCGACTACGCCTTCGACGACACCCTGGCGATGGCGCTGAACGCCGCCGGGAGCCTCATCGACAACGAGCCGTCGCGGCCCCTGCCGACCACCATCGACCAGGTGCTGACGACCCAGGCGTCCTCCCAGGTGCTCACCCTCGACGCCCAGGCGGGCCTCCGCTGGACGCCGTCCGACAGCCCGGCCAGCCTCGTCGCGGGGCTCTACTACCACCACCAGCGGCGCTTCGTGTCCCTCGGGGCCGACCTGACCGGACAGCTCGATCTGGCCGACGGGGACACGATCCTCGCCGTGACCTACAGCGTCCGCCTGGGGATCGTGAAGCCGCGCCGCTGGGACGACCTCTACATGCCCTTCGACTACCTGCGGTCGCACAACGTGATCCTGTCGGCGACGCAGAACCTGTCGCGGGCGTGGCTCGTGAACGGGAGCCTGCAGTACACGCGCCAGGACGGCCCGATGCAGGACCAGTACAACTTCGTCGTCCTCTACGACGACGCGGGGACGCCGGTGCACCTCGGCTTCGAGAACCTGCCCCGCGAGCGGGACCGCTTCCAGCTGAGCGGGCGCGTGCGCTGGTCGCCTCGTCAGGGCTGGGCGCTGGGGCTCGACGCCTCGCTCTACAGCGACGACTGGAGCATCACGACCGGCGCCGTGGAGCCGAGCTTCGAGCTCCCCCTCGGCCCCCGCTCGCGGCTCCGCCTCTGGTATCGCTTCGCGGCCCAGTCCCGCGCCCGCTACTTCCGCGAGCGACCGACCGAGGACACGACCTACCAGACCCAGGACTTCGATCTCGACGCGTGGACCCTGCACAGCCCGGGCCTGATGCTCGTCGTGCCGCTCCCCGGCAAGGTGGCGCAGGCGTGGGTCGGGCGGCTGTCGGTCTTCGGCTTCGCGCGGTCGGACGGGATCACCGCCATCGGCGCCAACTTCGGCGCGTCGGCCGCGTGGTGAGCCAACCGCGGCGTGTCGCGCTGCTAGCGGCGCTCGCGGCGCTGGCGGTCGCGGCCCCGGTGCGCGCCGAGACGCCCGCGGGCT
>SBGO01000325.1 GCA_006226565.1 Deltaproteobacteria bacterium
ACCACGTCCCCGGCGCCGCCCGCACCGTTGTGCACCGTCAGCGTGTAGTCCGCGTCCGTGATGCCCGGCAGGCTCAACGGCGCCACCGCCACGGCAAGCTGCCCGCGCGGCGCTGGGGGCTCTCCCTGGCCGCAGCCGGCGACGATGAAGGGGACGAGGGTGAGCAGGCTGACGACGGCGTGCGCTCTCACGGATTCCACCTCGGCGGACGAGGGACCCGGGTCGGTGGCGTCCCTCCGAACGGCCACGCACCCCGATCCTCGACCGACCCTATCACGTCGCGATTATTGGAAATAGTTGGAAGTTGACCGGTCGCATAGTGGCCCGTCGGCGCTCGCCCGAGGGGGGACGTCGGCCCCCCTCGGGCGAGCGCTCAGCTCGCGGCCGGCGGATCGGGCTCCGGCGCGGGCGGCGCGTCGGCCGGCGGCGCCGGGTTCAGGGACTCCCAGCGGCGCAGGTTGATCCACACGAAGCGGTAGGCCACGTAGTAGAGGACGGGCAGCGACAGGTACCACAGCACCGCCTCGAGCGGGGTCATCACGGTCTCGGGCATGTCATGGCCTCCTAGTAGCTCATCGGGTCGCGCTCGACCTCGTCCACGCCCAGCGGGCGCCGCCCCATCTGCCGCCACACCCAGGCGATGTAGGCGAGCACGAAGGGGATGGCGAGGGAGACGTAGCTCATCACGGTCAGGGTGTAGGGGCTGCCGGACGCGTTCTGGAGCGTCAGCGAGCTCTGCAGGTCGGCGGTCGAGGTGTAGAGCGTCGTGTCGTTGAGGGCCGCCAGCCCGAAGAGGGCGATGCCGACCAGCGCCGAGCCCGCCGCCGCCGACCAGAAGGCGCCGCGCGCCTCGCCGCCGCGCCAGCCGCGGGCGATGCCGTAGAGGACGCCGGCGACGCCCAGGACGAGCGGGATCAGCGCGCGGAGCGGCAGCGCGAGGAGGTTGTCGAGGTACTTGTAGGGCACCAGCGCGACGGCCCCGGTCGCCGGGTCGTAGCCGGCCCCCTCCATCGTCAGCAGGAGCGCGGCGACGGCGAGGAAGAGCGGCAGGAAGAGCAACGTGTTGAGGCGCACCTGGCGGACGCTGCGGGCGCGGACGTCGTCGTCGTCGACGGCGCGCAGGAAGTAGAGCGCGGCCAGGAGGCGCGCCAGGAAGAACCACATCAGGCCGAAGAGGACGTTGAACGGCACGAGGGCGGCCTCGAGGCCGCGGGCCGGTCCGGCCCAGTGGGAGAGGTGGGTGGCGTCGACGGTGAAGGGCGCGCCGGTGAAGAGGGTGCCGACGGCGGCGCCGAGGAGGATGACGCCGAGGCTGCCGTTGATGAGGAGGAAGATCTCGAAGGTCTTTGGGCCGAAGACGTTGCCGGGCTTCTTCCGGTACTCGTAGGCGACGGCCTGGAGGACGAAGCACAGGAGGATGGCGATCCACACCCAGTAGGCGCCGCCGAAGCTGGTCGCGTAGAAGAGCGGGAAGGCCGCGAAGAGGGCGCCGCCGAAGGTCACGAGCGTCGTGAAGGTGAGCTCCCACTTGCGGCCGAGCGCGTTGACGACGAGGTCGCGGCGGCGGCTGTCGGGGGCGAGCGTGTAGAGGAGCGTCTGGCCGCCCTGGACGAAGGTGAGCATCACGAAGAGGCCGCCGAGGACGGAGACCAGAAACCACCAGTACTCGCGCAGGGTGTCGTGGGACATCGCCTCAAACATGGCCCACCTCCTCACCGTGGCGGCGGATCTGGCCGAGCATGATGCGGACCTCGGCGATGAGGAGCGCGGTGAAGAGGACGAGGAAGATCCAGAAGGTCACCGAGACCGAGGCGGCGTCGAGGTCCGAGGTGGCCACCCCCACCGGGAGCATGTCCTGGATGGCCCAGGGCTGGCGGCCGACCTCGGCGACGATCCAGCCGGTCTGCTCGGCGAGGTAGCCGAGCGGTAGGGACAGGATGCCGAGGCGGAGCCAGTTCTTGTGGTCGGCGATCTCGCCGGTCATCTGGAACCACAGGAGGACCACGAAGAGCAGGACGAACCAGAACCCGAGCCCCACCATGATGTGGAAGCTGTAGAAGGTGAGGGGGATGGGCGGGAGGATGTCTTCGGGTTTGTCGAGGTAGCCGTAGCCGAGATAGTCGGCGTGGGCGTCGAAGTCGGCGCGGGCCTGGTCGGCGGCGCCCGGGTCGCCGCGCTTCCTGGCGGCGTGGAAGGCGGCGAGCGCGTCGACGGCGACCTTGCCCTTGGCGAGCTTGTCGGCGGCGCTCTCGATGCCGTGCTCGGCGTTGCCGAAGACGAGGTCCTCGGCGCCGGGGACGAAGCTGTCGATGTCGTGGAAGCCGAGCAGCGACAGCATCTGGGACATCTCGATCTTGATGATGAACGGGTCCTTGCCGTCGCCGAGCTCCTTGTCGGGATCGAGGACGCCGAAGAGCACGATGCCCTTGCGGGAGGCGCCGTCGTAGACGCCCTCCATGGCGGCGAGCTTGGCCGGCTGGTCGTGGGCGACGACGAAGGCCGAGCCGTCGCCGAGGAGGACGAGGTAGCCCGAGCTCAGGAGGCCGAAGCTGGCGGCGACGAGGAGGCTCCGCTTGGCGAAGCGGAGGTCGCGCTTCTTCAGGATGAACCAGGCGCTGACGGCGATGACGAAGAGCGCCGCGAGGACGTAGCCGCTGCTGACGGTGTGGAGGAACTTGGTGACCGCGTTCGGGTTGAGGAGGACCTCCCAGAAGTCGACCATCTCGTTGCGGGCCGTCTCGATGTTGAAGCGCATCCCGACGGGGTGCTGCATCCAGCCGTTGGCGACGAGGATCCAGAGGGCCGACAGGTTCGAGCCGATGGCGACGAGCCAGGTCGAGGTGAGGTGGAAGCGTTTGCTCACGCGCTCCCAGCCGAAGAACATCACGGCGAAGAAGGTCGCCTCGAGGAAGAAGGCGAAGATGCCCTCGATGGCGAGCGGGGCGCCGAAGATGTCGCCGACCATCCACGAGTAGTTGGACCAGTTGGTGCCGAACTCGAACTCGAGGATGAGGCCGGTGGCGACGCCGATGGCGAAGTTCACGGCGAAGAGCTTCATCCAGAAGCGGGTGATGCGCTTCCACTCCGGGTCCCCGGTGCGGACGTAGATCGACTCCATGATGGCGACGATGAACGACAGCCCCAGGGTCAGTGGGACGAAGATCCAGTGGAACATGGCGGTCAGCGCGAACTGGGCGCGTGACCACTCGACGACGGCGGCGTCGACGGACATGGCGAGACCTCTTCGGCAGGGGAGAGCCGACCCTCGGTGAGCACGTCGACCACCCGCGCCGCGCGCTCGTCGTCGCTCGCGCCGCGGTCGGGGGCCATGCCGTGCAGGAGGATCAGCGACAGGAGGAGGAGCACCGCGGCCTTCACGAGCACGACCCGCCACAGGGTGCGGCCGAGGGTCATGCGTCGGAACCCGTCGCGGTAGAAGTCGAGCACGCGGCCGGGCAGGTGGCGGTCGCTCGTGCGCCGCTCGTCGTCCGTCCTGGTCGCGCCCACGCCTTCCACGTCACGCCTCCGTGCAGGCAGCGGAGATCGCTGTCGCCGCGGGGAGCGTCGCGCCGAGCAGGACGGGCGTTCCACCCGAAATACGGGCGTGCGACGGTTTGACGCGGTGCGTCAGGACGCCTCGGATGCGGCGCGGCGGTGTGAAATGCGGCCCCGGGGTCGGAAGTGGTGCGCGGGGACGCCGGCGGCGACGCGTCGGGGAGGGCGAGCGGTGCGGGCGCGCCGGGAGGCTCGGGCGGGCTCTCGGATCGTGCGGCGCGGGGGGCGACC
>SBGO01000178.1 GCA_006226565.1 Deltaproteobacteria bacterium
GACGAGCTGAAGCGCCAGCTGACGAGCCAGCCGGGGCACATGCACACGCAGCAGCGCGTCGACAGCGCCTACGGAATGAGCTGCCAGTACGCCGATCCCGACTTCTGGAAGCAGCACACGCCGAGCAAGTAGCGACGGTCTGGCGCCGCCTCGACCGGCTGCCGGTGCACACCGGCGGTCGGCGGGGCGGGGCGCCCGATGGAAGGGGGGGCTCGCGTCCGGCGGCGACCTCAGGTCGTGAGCACCACGGCCGGGTCGAGGCGGGCGGCGCGGTTGGCCGGGAGCCAGGCGCCGAGGACGCAGAAGAGCCACGCGAAGAGGACGCCGCCGACGAGGATCCGCCAGTCGTAGACGAAGAACTCGTCGGGCTTGAAGGGGATCCCCTGGAGGTACTCGGCGGCGACCCAGTTGACGAGGCGCGAGGCGCCCCAGGCCACGACGTTGCCGAGGACGCCGCCGAAGACGCCGAGGACGCCGGCCTCGAGCAGGAAGAGCTTGCGGATGTCGGCGCGGGCGGCGCCGACGGCGCGCATGATGCCGATCTCGTAGCGGCGCTCGGTCACCAGCGTCAGGAAGGTGTGCATGATGTTCACCGCGGCGACGAACATGATGACGACGCTGATGAAGCTGAAGACGACCGTGAGGATGAAGAGGAGGTCGGCGGCCTTGCGGGCGTCCTCGCTCTTTCTGGAGAGGGTGAAGCCCCAGCCCTCGACCTCGGCGATGAGCTTCGAGACGTCCTCGTTGCCCTGGGTCTCGAGGATGAAGGTGTCGTAGGTGTCGGCGGCGGCGCGGCCCTTGTAGCGGGCGTTGAGGGCGCGGACGATGCCGAGCGGCATGGTGACGCCGAACTCCATCGCCTTCTGGGAGAAGCCGACGATCTCGGCGCGCTTGACGGCCTGCATCTCGACCGGGAGGTCGGCGGCGAAGTAGCTGTCGCCGAGCTGGAGGCGGAACTGGAAGCCGAGCATGGCGTCGGTGCCGTCGATGCGCTGCATCCCGAGGGAGCTGGCGACCGAGGAGTTGAAGATCTCGAGCAGCACCGGGCTGAGGAGGACCGGGATGGGGTCCTCGCAGTAGCCCCTGGCGGTGGCGACCGAGGAGGCGGCGCAGTAGGTGCCGTCGGGGCAGGGGAGGGGCTCGCAGGCGGGGCTGTCGGGGGCGACGGCGTTGGCGCAGCGGCCGAGGACGCGGCCGGCCTGGTCGCCGAGGCGCTCGGAGAACTGGGCGTTGGGGTTGGAGAGCTCGCAGGCCATGCGCTGGCAGGTCCTGGCGCCGGCCTCGCCGACGCAGGCGTCGGTGGTCGGGCAGTCGCCGTCGGTGGTGCAGGCGGTGGCGGGCGCGCGGCAGACGCCGTCGGTGCAGGTGGTGGCCGGGGGGCAGGCGTCGTCGCCGGCGGCGGCGGCGTCGCAGGGGACGGCGATGCCGTGGTCGGCGAAGCGCTGCCAGTACTCGATGTCGCCGCAGCGGCCGTCGGCGCCGCAGACCTGGCCGAGGGGGCACTCGTCGTTGCGCTTGCAGGCGAGGGGGCGGCGGAGGGAGGCGCGGTGGCGCTTCTCTTCGACGCGCTCGACGCGCTGGAGCTCGTCGCTGACGAGGGTGGGGTCGAGGCCGTCGAAGAAGGCCTCGGTGCGGGCGGCGTAGCCGAAGAGGGACTTGCCGCCCCAGAGGCGGGCCTGGAGCTTCGAGCGGAGCTTCGGGTAGACGCGGGTGACGTCCGGGAGCGCCTTGAGCTCGGCGATCATGTCGGCGTCGAGGCGGGACGCGTCCACGAGCTGCTCGCGGAGGCCGACGATGCCGACCGTCTGGGGCTCGATCTCGACCTGGTTGACCGGGTAGATCTTGTTGAGGACGCCGGCCTGGACGCCCATGCCGAGGGCGACGAAGAAGGTCAGGGTGGCGACGCCGATGATGAGGCCGACGCTCGAGAGGATGAAGGCGCGCTTGTTGCGGCGGATGTTGCCGAAGACGACGCGGAGGGCGCGGGAGAGGGTCACGCGGCACCTCCCGCGGGGTCGGGGACGACGGCGCCGTCGACGATGCGGACGATGCGCTTGCAGCGCTCGGCGATGTCGCGCTCGTGGGTGACGACGAGGACGGTGAGGCCTTCGTCGGCGTTGAGGCGTTCGATGAGCTCGAAGACCTTGAGGGTCGTGTCGGAGTCGAGGGCGCCGGTGGGCTCGTCGCAGAGGAGGAGCTTGGGCTGGTTGAAGAGGGCGCGGGCGATGGCGACGCGCTGCTTCTCGCCGCCGGAGAGGTGGCCCGGGCGGGCCTTGACCTTGTGGCCGAGGCCGACCTTCTCGAGGACGGCGGTGGCGCTCCTGGCTAGCTCGCGGTCGGAGGCGGGGCGGCCGAACCAGCTCGGCATGACGACGTTCTCGAGGACGCTCAGGTGCGGGAGCAGGTGGAACTGCTGGAAGATGTAGGCGACGGTCTTGTTGCGGAAGCGGCTGAGGGCGCGGTCGGAGAGGCCCTTGACCTCCTGGCCGGCGATGGTGGCGCGCCCGGAGTAGCCCTGATCGAGGGCGCCGATGATGTTGAGGAGGGTCGACTTGCCGCTGCCGGAGGCGCCCATGAGGGCGACGAACTCGCCCTCGGCGACGTCGAAGGAGACGCCGCGGAGGACGTGGTTCTCGACGTCGTCGGCGACGTAGGTCTTGTGGATGTCCTGGAGGCGGATCACAGGGCCACCTCCAGGCTCAGCGTGATGTCTCGCTTGGCGACCGCGATGGCGACGGCGAGCACGCGGATGTCGTTCATGATCTTGAGGAAGTAGGGGGGCACGCCCTTGTCGGCGAGCTCGCGGGTGACGCGGGTGAAGCCGAGGACGACCCCGAGCTGGGCGGGGAGGGCCTCGCCGGCGGAGGGGGTCGGGGGGAGGCCGAGGGCGGCGGCGGTGGTCGGCTCGCCTTCCGCGGCGGCGGCGAGGGGGAGGGCGCGGTCCTCGCCGACGGCGACGAAGGGCTCGACCTCGCCGCGGCCGGTCACGAAGAGGAGGACGCCCTTGCCGATGAGGACGTTGTAGACCTCGTCCTTGCGGTGGAAGGCCCAGCCGGTGAAGCCGCCGCCGGAGAGCGGGGCGACGGTCCAGCCGCTGCTCGTGCGGAGCTGGGTGGCGATGCCGTCGAAGAGGGCGCGGGCGCGGTCGGCGTCGCGGAGGCGGGCCGCGGCGGCGACGTGGAAGACGCGGGCGAGGGCGGCGAGGCCGAGGCCCTGGCGGCGCACGTTGAGGAGGTGCTGGACGGTGACGTCGGGCTCGACGCCGAGGAGGCCGAGGGCGAAGTCGCCTTCGACGATGTCGAGGAGGTCGGCGGTGCCCGGGAGGGGGAGGCCCTCGGCGCCCGGGAGGGTGGCCGGGACGAAGCGCTGGCGCAGGAACGACGGGATCTTGCGGACGCGGGCGACGTCGAAGCGGCCGCGGACGAAGACGGTCGTGGTCTTGGGGTAGACCTTGCTGAAGAGGTCGGGGGGGCCGCTGGGGTTGAGCCAGCTGACCGGGATGTCGGCGCCGGTTTCGGGATCCTCGGCGACCGCGATGCGGAGGGTGAGGCGATCGTCGGCGATGGCGAGGCCGCCGCGCCAGGCGCGGAGGCCGTCGATGGGGGCCGTGATGGCGCCGCCGACGAGGCCGAGGCCGCTCGGGGCGGTGGGGCCGATGCCGCTGGCGCTGCCCCAGAGGACGGCGCCGTCGCCGGCGGTCTCGCGCGCGGCCTTGGCGGCGTCGCTGGTGATGTAGGCGCTGGCACCGGCGGCGGCGTCGCGCCAGGCGGAGACCGGG
>SBGO01000148.1 GCA_006226565.1 Deltaproteobacteria bacterium
AGACCAGCGCCCCGATCGCGAGCGCGCCCGCGAAGGGCAGCCACAGGGGGAACCCGCGTCGCGTCGTCGGGAGCGGCTGCCAGCCGGTCGCCGAGGCGTGGCGACGCGGCCGCGGGGGCGCGGCGCCGAACGGGCGCCAGCCCAGCGTGCTGCGGTGGTCGACAATCTCGCGGCGGGTGTTCATTCAACCTCCTACATCCCTATATTTGCTGTGAATGGGTGATTTCTGACATCGCCGCTTCTCCAACCGCTCGGTCACTTCAGGACGCTCTGATAGGCTGCTACCGTGAGCACAGACCGCCCCACTCCTCCGCACGCCCCCGACGCCGTCAGCCCCGGCGAGCTCGTGCGCGCGCTCGCGGGAGAGCCCGGCGCGCTCGACCACCTCGTGCGGCGCCTCGAGCCGACGGTCCGGGGGCAGGTCGCGCGGATCGTCGCGCGGCAGCCCGGGCGCGCGGGGCGCTCCATCGACGACCTGGTGGACGATCTCACCCAGGAGGTCTTCGTCTACCTGCTCGACCGTGAAGCCCACGTGCTCCGCCAGTGGGATCCGAGCCGCGGTCGCAACGTGACGAGCTTCGTCGCGCTCGTCTCGAGCCGCTTCGTGCTGGCGCGCCTGCGCACCCGCCGCCACCACCCGTGGGCCGAGCGGCCCGCCTCCGACGCGACCATCGAGACCCTCGCGGTGCCGGCCGGCGCGACCCCGGAGCGGCAGGCGGTCGCTCGCGAGGCGCTCGCCCACGTCGAGCGCCGGGCCGAGGAGCGCCTCTCACCGCGCGCCCAGGACCTCTACCAGAAGCTCCTCGTGGACGACGCCGACGTCGAGGAGATCTGCGCCAGCGAGGACATGTCCCCCGAGGCCGTCTACACGTGGCGGAGCCGGCTGCGGCGGATCCTGCGCGCGACGCCGACCTGGCAGAGCTGATCCCCGTCTAGCGGAACGGTGGGCCGTGGAGCCAGCCGACCAGCGCATGACGCGTCCCGCGCGTGATCGGGGTCACGCGGTGGACGTGGAAGGCGCCGAAGACGAGGAGCGTGCCGCGCGTCCGGGCCGCGGCGCGCTGGGCGACGAGGACCTCGGGGGCGTAGCCGAGCTGGTAGGCGGCGAGCTCGAGGTCGCCCCCGTCGTAGTCCGCCGGGTCGCTCAGCTGGAGGACGAAGCTGAGCTTCCGGGTCCCGAAGGGCGGCAGCGCGAGCCCGCAGTCGAAGTGCCACGCGAACTCGTCGCCGACGGCGTAGCGCATCACGTGCGGTGGATCGTCCGCGATGGCCCCGTCGAGGGTGTAGCCGAAGCGCTCGCGCCCGAGCTGCGTCACCTCGGCGACGACGCGCGCGACGAGGTCCTCGGGCACGTCCCGCGTCAGGGCGCAGCTCCGGCGCGGACCGGCGCTCGCCGCGCGGCCGTCGATCTCGGCGGTCCGGCCGGGCTCCCAGCGCGCCCGCGAGAGGGCGTCGAGGGCCGCCTCGCACGCGTCGTCGTCGAGAAAGGGAGCGCAGTGGACGGCGGTGGCTGGGGTCGCGTGCATTGCGCGGTCCGTCACTCGAGGTCGTAGCGCTTGAGCTTGTTGTAGAGGGTGCGGAGGGCGATCCCGAGCTTCTCCGCGGCGAGCCGCCGGTTCCCCCCGACCTCGTCGAGGGCCCGGGCGATGGCGTCGCGCTCCATGTCCTCGAGGGTGCCCGTGTCCGCGCTCGCCACCGGCTCCGCCCGGGCGACGCTGCCGAAGAGCGTCATGTCCGAGGCCCGGATGAGCCCGTCGGCGCCGGCGAGGATGGCGGCGCGCTCGAGGGCGTTGCGCAGCTCGCGCGCGTTGCCGGGCCAGGCGCCGGCGAGGATGGCGTCCTTGGCGCCCCCGGAGAGCGAGAGCTCGCGGCGGCCGAGGTCGGCGGCCACCCGGGTGAGGAGCGCGCTGGCGAGGGGCAGCAGATCCTCGCGGCGCTCGCGGAGCGGCGGGAGCTGCACCGGGAAGACGGCCAGCCGATGGAAGAGGTCGTCGCGGAAGGTCCCGGCGGCGACCATCTCGCCGAGGTCGCGGTTGGTCGCGGCGACCCAGCGGACGTCGCAGGCGATGGTCTGGGTGCCGCCGACGCGCTCGAAGCGGCGCTCCTCCAGGACGCGGAGGAGCTTGGCCTGGAGATCCGGCTTGAGCTCGCCGACCTCGTCGAGGAAGAAGGTCCCGCCGTCCGCGAGCTCGATGCGCCCGCGCCGACGCGCCACGGCGCCGGTGAAGGCGCCCTTCTCGTGGCCGAAGAGCTCGCTCTCGAGGAGCGACTCCGAGAGCGCCGCGCAGTTGACGGCGACGAAGGGGCCCCCGGCGCGGCGGCTCCAGGCGTGGAGCGCCTGGGCGGCCACCTCCTTGCCGGTGCCGCTCTCGCCGAGCAGGAGCACCGTCGCCTGGGTGGGCGCGACGCGCTTGAGGGCGTCCACCACCGGGCGCATGACCGGGTCCCCCCAGGTCAGCTCGGGGGCGACCGCCGCCTCGCCCGGGGCGCTCCGCGACGCGCTCGCGCGGTTGGCGCGCTCCTCGGCGGCGAGGAGCCGGCGGCGCTCGACCGCGCGCGCGACCATCAGCCGCAGCTCGTCGAGCCCGCGGATGGGCTTCTGGAGGTAGTCGAAGGCGCCGAGCTTGAGGGCCCGGACCGCGGTGTCGACGGTGCCGTGTGCCGTGAGGATGACGACCTGGAGGTCCGGCTGGATCTCGCGCGCCCGCTCGAGCACCGCCATCCCGTCGAGCCCCGGCATCTTCAGGTCCGTCAGCAGCACGTCCCAGGCCTCGGCCTGGAGCCGCTCGACGGCCGCGTCGCCCCGTCCCACGCCCTCGACGTCGTGGCCGACCAGCTCGAGCGCCTCGGTGAGGAACTCGAGCACGTTGGGCTCGTCTTCGGCGACCAGGATCCGCGCCATCTCAACCTCCAGTGGCCGCGGGCGGCACCAGGATACGGAGGATCGCGCCGCCGCCGTCGGCGTTGGCCGCGCTGATCCGCCCGCCGTGAGCCTCCACCACCTGCCGCGCGACGGCCAGGCCGAGCCCGGTGCCGCGGATCCGCGTCGTGACGAACGGCTCGAAGAGGTGGGGCAGGGCTTCCTCCGGGACGCCCGGGCCGCGGTCGCGCACCTCGAAGAGGAGCGCGCCGTCCTCGGTCGCGACGCGGGCCGAGACCGAGCCCGGCTCCGGGGACGCCTGGACCGCGTTCTGCAGCAGGTTCGCGAGGGCCCGCTCCATGCGCGCGGCGTCGAGGGACCAGCGCTCCGGCGCGCCGTCGGTCTCGAGCGTCGGTGCGGCCGACGGGAACGCCTCGGCCGCCCGCGTGAGCAGCTCCGTGGGCGAGACCGCCGTCTTCTCGACGACCCCCGAGCGGACGAAGGCGAGCAGGCTCTCGGTGAGCCCCTCGAGGCGGACCGCCTCGTCGAGGACGCGCGTGGCCTTGTCCCGGTCCTTGGGGCGCTCGGCGAAGCGCTCGACGAGCAGCTGCAGGTTCCCCTTGATGGCGGCGATGGGGTTTCGCATCTCGTGGGCGAGCACCGCCGACATCTGCCCGAGGCGCTCGAGCTCGCGCTTCTCGGCCAGGCGTCGCTCCGCGAAGTGCGCGCGTCGCGCGAGCCGCGTGAGCACGAGGACCGCGATCACCAGGAGCGCCGCGCCGCCGCCGCCGGCCCAGAGGGTGCGGTCCGCCTCGGCCGCGAGCTCGGCGGTGACGGTCGGGCTCAGCTCGAGCACGACGAAGCCGCGCGGCAGGGTGTCGGTCGGGGGCGGACCCGGGCCGGCGCCGAGGGGGCGC
>SBGO01000099.1 GCA_006226565.1 Deltaproteobacteria bacterium
GGTCGTCGAGCGCGGCGTCGAGCCCGGCGGGCGGATGGTCCACCTCGGCGAGGGCGATCGTCTGCGGGCGCCGCAGCCGCGCGTCGACCACCGTCGCCGCCGTCAGGGCGTCGGCCGCGACCGGCGTCACCGCCACCGGCACGAGCGGGGAGAGCTCGCCGCGGAGCCAGGTCACCGCCCGCATGACCTCGAGGTCGTCGGGGGCGCGGCCCGCGACCTCGAGGGTCGCGGCGCCGTCGTGGACGATGAGGCGTGCGGCGTCGAGCCCGAACCCGGCGATGCCGTGCGCCAGGGCTTCGGCGTCGAGGCGCGTGCCGAAGGCGTCGAGGAGGGGTGCTGGAGTCACGCCGCGAGCCTACCCGCGCGATATGGGCCCTGCAACAGGCTGTGCCGCAGCGACGCAGGGGATGGCCTGGCCGCGATCGGTGGCCACCCTCTCCACCGGAGGTGAGGCGATGCGGCCCAAGCGAGCGGAGATGTGGCGACGGAGCGCGTTGGTGATCGCCTTTCTGGCGCCGTTCGTCGCGCACATCGCCCACGGCTTCAGCGGCGAGCCGGCGCGGCCGAAGGTGCTGCTGCTCGGCGACTCCATCAGCAAGGGCTACGCGCCCTTCGTCCAGGTGCTCCTCGCCAGCGACGCGGTCGTGAGCTGGCCTCGCGAGAACTGCCACGCCACCGTCGACGGGCTCGCCAACCTCGATCGCTGGCTCGGGCACGAGCGCTGGGACGTCATCCACTTCAACTTCGGCCTCCACGACCTGAAGCACATGCGGAACGGCGCCCCGGTGCCCCCGACCGAGGGCGCGCCGAACGTGTCGCTGACCGACTACGAGGCCAACCTCGAGCGCATCGTGCGCCGCCTCGAGCGAACCGGCGCGACCCTCGTCTGGGCGTCGACCACCCCCGTCCCTCCGGGGGCGGAGTGGCGGGCCCACGGCGACGCCGTCCGCTACAACGCCGTCGCGCTGCGCGTGATGAAGCGCCACGGGATCGCGGTCGACGATCTCTACGCCCACGTCGCGGCCCGCCTCGACGTGCTCCAGCTCCCGCACAACGTCCACTACACGACCTTCGGCTACCTCGTGCTCGGTCGGCAGGTCGCGGCCAGCGTCCGCGCCGCCCTGACGGCGGGGATGCGGGCCTCCCTCGCGCCGGGCTCGCCCGCGGGGGCCGTGCGCGCGGGTTGAGCGCCGTCAGCGCGCTCCGGCCAGCTCCTCGTCGAGGAGCCGACCGCGTCGAAGGCCTCGAGCGGATCGAGGCCAAAGGTCGGGCGCGCGCTCATCGACCGCTGCCGAGCGCGGCGTCGGTCAGTTGCGACTCGATCTCGCGCCAGTCCGCGCGGGCGCCGATGCGCGAGAGGATGGCGTAGAGGCCGAAGCGGATGCGGTAGAGGAAGAGGAGCTTGCCGGGGACGCGCAGGCGGAAGATGGCGCGCTTGGTCTTGTAGGACTCCCGGAAGTCGATGCTCGCGCCGGCCGTGATGACGTGCGGCCCGGGCTCCATGACGGGGCCGAAGAAGGCGCGGAGCAGGGTCCGGGTGGCGTCGAAGCGCTTGCCCGACGCGCCCGGGTCGCGCGCGCCGAGGCCGACCATGGCGTCGCGGAGGGCCGGCGCCACGTCGTCGCGGACCGCCTGGGACAGGGCGGCGAGCGAGCGGACCGTGCCCCCGTCGAAGGCGCGCACGCAGCCGTAGTCGAGCACGACGATGCGCCCGGAGGGCTCGAAGACGAGGTTGCCCGGGTGCGGGTCGGCGTTGAACATCCCGTGGCGGTAGAGGGTGCCGACGTAGAAGTCGTAGAGCGCGCGGCCCACGGCGGCGCGCTCGTCGGCGCTGGGGTCGGCGGCGAGCCAGTCCTCGTAGCCGACGCCGTCGTGCCAGGTCGTCGTCAGCACGCGCTGGCCGCACCAGGCGTCGTGGACCGCCGGGACCGCGATGCGCGGGTCGTCCGCGAAGAGCTCGCCGAAGCGGCGCTGGCGGGTCGCCTCGAGGGCGTAGTCGCACTCCTCGAGGAAGCGCTCCTGCGCCTCGACGATGGTCTCCTTGATGTTGGCGCCCGGGGCCATGAGCGCCCCCATGAGCTTGCCGACGGTCGCCGCGCGGAAGTCGGCGCGGATGGCGTCGTCGATGCCGGGGTGGCGCACCTTGACGGCCACCGCCGTGCCGTCGGGGAGGCGGCCGCGGTGGACCTGGCCGATGGAGGCGCTGGCCACCGGGTCGGGGTCGAGGTGCGCGAGGATGGCGTCGGCCTCGGCGGGCACGTCCTCGCGGATGATGGCCGCCACGGCCGCGAACGGCGTCGGCTGCGAGTGGACCTGGAGGAGGCTCAGGAGGCGCCGCGTCTCGGGGGGCATCTCCGCGTCGATGTAGCTGAGGATCTGCCCCATCTTCATGGCGATGCCCTTCAGCTCGCCGAGGGACAGCACCATCTTCTCGATGGCCGCGAGGTCGGCGGCGCCGAGGCCGTCGCCCGGGCCGCCGCCCCGCTTCGCCGCCCGCGCCGTCCGGAGCGCGGTCCCGGCCATCCGTCGCAGGCGGCCGAAGGCCGACGTCGGGACGTGCGCGTCCGTGTCCTGGTGGAGGCGGTCGAGGAGGGCGGCGAGGCGCCCGCCGTCTGCATCGTCATCGCGATCCATGCCCACGGCATAGCCCTTTCCCGGGCCGGCGACAATGCGCCGCCGTGTCACGGCCCGGGCGCGGGTGAGGCGCCCGGTGCGCGTGGCTCACGGCGTCGTCAGCGGCACGGACTGGATGCGGTAGGCGCCCGCGCTGGTCGGTGACGCCCAGAACAGCCGGTCGCCGTCGGGGACCAGCAGCACGGCTCCGTGGCTCGGGTGCAGGTTCGGGTCCGCCACGAGCGTCTCGACCCCGCTCCCGTCCAGGGCGGCGCGGCCGATGACCCCGCGGCTCACGTCGCGGAAGAAGAGCCCGTCAGCGGTGATCGCGTACCCATCGACGTCGGTCTCGACGAGCACGGGCGCCACCACGCCGGTGTCCATGGCGACGCGGTAGAGCGAGGCGGAGGCGTCGCCGAGCATGTCGTAGACGTAGACGTGGCCGTCGAGCGCGCCGACGACCCAGCCCAGGGGGTCTTCGGGCACGACGAACAGCGTCGTCGCGTCTCCGCTACCGTCCCACGGGGCCTGCACGAGGGTGCGCGTGTTCCCGGACTCCACCCAGCACAGCTGGCCGTCGACGAGCGGCTCGGGGCCGAGCAGCCAGGATCTGTCGCCGTCGAAGCGCGTCGCCAGCCGGACCGGCGCCCCGGCTCCGGCGATCGGCCGCCGCCACAGCTCGGCGGGGCCCGCGGTGTCCTGCGGCGTGCCCCTGGTGTCCCCCCGATAGACGATGGCGTCCTGCTCCGGGAGGACGGCGACAACGGCCTCGCCGATCGTCACGCAGGCCTCGTCTGCGGCGCCGGCGAGGTCGACCGCGCACACCTGCGTCGGGATCCAGGGCCACCAGGTGTCGATCTTCTCGCCGAACACGAAGTCCTGTCGATAGAGCCTGGTCCCTTCCACGCCCCACATGTAGGCCGGCCCATCGGACTCGCGCAGGAGCTCCGGCGTGCCCCCGCCCTTGACCACCCGCCGGAAGCGGTTGCGGAGCTGCGGCGGACAGGACAGGTCGGGGCACGCGAGCACCGCGTCCCAGAGTCGCTCCTGCTCCTGCCAGACGACGTGCTCCGAGGTGACCGCCAGCGCTCGGATGCCGAGCTCGTCGGGGATCCCGTACTCCTCCTCGAGATCGATCAGGGTGACCAGGCCCTCCGGGGGGCACGGGTTCGCGACGCTCTCCGGGTGGCACCAGAGCTCGTCCCAGGTGCACTCGACGGGCAGGCACCAGACGTCGCGCTCGTCCGCGGGCGCCTCCGGCGGCGCGTCGGTCGCGACCAGCCCCGCGGGGCAGCCGTCTTCGGCCAGGGAGGGGAACGGGTCACAGTGGGTCTGCTGGAAGCTGCAAGGCCAGGCGATGCGCCCGGCCTCGTCCTCCGGGAAGGTCCAGGTCCGGTACGTGCAGTGCCTGCCCGAGATGCACAGGCCCTCGGTCGTCTCGCAGCCCTCCAGGACCTCGATCGCCGCGGCGCCGTAGAGGCACGCGTCCACGGGTGGCGGGCCCTCTCCAGGGAGGCGGACGTTCGGGCCCGGATCCGGCGCGTAGCTCTGGCACATCATGTGCGAGAGCTTGGGGCTCGCGGAGAGCGCGAGCGCGACCTCGGTGTCGCCAGGGAGGACCGTGATGGTCTCCGTGCAGAAGCCGCCGGCGCTGGGGTCGAACCAGCACGACGGGACGTCCAGCAGGTTGTAGCCCCGCTGGAGCTCGCCCGTCACGAGGTCGCCCAGGGGCAGCGTCCCTCCCTCGAGGTACATGACGGCGAGGTTGCTCGAGGCGGCTACGACGCGGTCGATGGCGTCCGCGCCGGGGTCGACGAGGTCGAGCTGCCCGTTGCCGTTGACGTCCTCGTAGGCGATGAGGCCCCCCAGGGCGAGCTTGATGCCCTGGCTGTCCGCCGGGAGCTCACCCACCGCGGAGAGGACGCTCTCCTCGAGCGGGAGCATGATCGCCTCGTCCGGCAGGGCGTCGATCTCGAGCTCGAAGGAGGCCGGGAACGCGGGCTGGACGACCACCTCCTGCACGACGCGCAGGTCCGCGTGGCCGAAGGAGCCGTGCTGGGCCAGCGAGTTCATCCACACCAGCGCGACGCGGACCTCGCCCGTGGGCGGCGCGCCCTCGCCCGCGGTCAGGTAGCCACGGATGGTCGCCAGGGGCCGGGATTCGTTCGGGTCGTCGATGGACGAGCACGAGGCGAGCGCACCGAGGGCGAGGAGCAGGACGAGGTGCTTGTTCATGGGGTCCTCCGAGGGGGTCGTCCGGTAGACCGCGGCCGGTGCTTCAGGTGTCAACCGAGAATCTCGACGGCCGTCAGAACGTCCCCGCACGCCCAGCTTGCCCTGCGAAATCGAACCCCTCGCGCGCTCGCGTCACCCCGGGGCTTCGACGGCCCCCCTCAGGGCCCGGGTGCGGCGGTCGTGACGGCGGCGGGGGCGGGCGCCTTGAGGAGGAGCGGCAGGAGGAGCAGGTGCGCGAAGCCACGGGCCACCGCCCCCACGCGCCACACGATGTCGGTCAGGTCGTGCTCGACCCACGAGACGTGGACCGCGCCGAGCAGGAACGGGACGGCCATCGCGATCGACAGCGCCGCGAAGGCGAGGAGGAGGAGGCTGGGGGCGCCGCGGCTCCGTACGCACCAGCCGGCCGCCGCGAGCAGCACCGCGTAGCTGGCGAGGACCACGCCGTCGACGAGGTAGACGAAGCCGCTGTCGACGTCGTGGGTCAGGATGTCGAAGAGGAGGCCCGCCAGGCCGACCATCGCGGCGATGGCGAGGAGCGGCAGGCCGTCGCCGTCCCCGAGGGCGTTGCTGGCGACGAAGAGCGCGCCCCACGCGAGGCCCATCCCGATCAAGGCCAGCGCCCACGGCAGGTGCCCGGTGATCGCGCCGCCGAGGTCGCCGAGCGCCAGCGCCACCGCCGCGCCCCCGCCGAGCCACAGGCTCGCGGTCCGGCTGGGGCCGTCCGCCGCGCTCGCGTCGTCGGCCAGGTCGTCCCGGGAGGGGGAGGCCGAGGGGAGCCCCGCCTCGATCGCCCAGCGGGTGTTGCGGGCGTGCCGGACCAGGGTCTCGGCGGTGGGCCGGTCGGCCGGATCGGCGGCCAGCATCTCCTCGAGGAGCTCGACCAGCGGGCGCGGCGCCTCGACGGCGTCTCGCCAGCGGAGCCGCTGCTGCTCGTCGAGGAGCGCGATCGGCGCGCGCCCGGTGAGGAGCGCCACGGCCGTGGCGCCGAGGGCGTAGACGTCCGCCGCGGGCCCGGCGTCCCCGGCGAGCTGCTCGGGGGCCATGAAGCCCACGGTCCCGGTCACCGAGGGCGTGTCGACCGCGCCGGCGGCGACGTCGCGGACGGCGCCGAAGTCGATGAGGACGAGGCGCCCGTCGCGCTCGCGGCGGATGACGTTCGACGGCTTGAGGTCCCGGTGGACGACCGCGGGCTGGCGGCCGTGGAGGTAGGCGAGGGTGCCGGCCAGCTCCTCGATGACCGTGGTCACCTCGACGGCGTCGTAGCGGTGGCGCGTCCGCTCCTCCGCCAGGGTCGCCCCGCGCACCAGCTCGCTGACGATGTACCAGCCGGCCAGGCGCCCGTCGCCGGCCATGAACTGCTCGACGAAGGCGACGACGCCGGGGTGGGCGAGCTCGGCGAGGGTCTGCCCCTCACCCTCGAAGCGCGCCTGGGTGTCGAGGCTGTCGACGCGGGCGACGAGCAGCTCCTTGATCGCGACCGCGGCGCCGTCGATGACGCGCCGCGCGGCGTAGGTCGTGCCCATCGCGCCGCGCCCCACGACGCTCTCGAGGCGATAGCGGCCGTCGAGGAGCGCCGGGCCGCCGCAGGCCGGACACGACCCCTGGCCGTCCGGGAGTCGGACGTTTTCACCGCAGCCCGCACAGAGCGTGATCATGCCCGGATATATAGCACGCGTGACATAGAAGTCACCGGCGCGCGGGGTGGTCCGCCAGTCCCCCAAGAGGCGGCGACTTCGCGCCCGACGCGCCGCAGGCCGGCACCTCGAAACGCGAAAAGGCGGGGATGACCCCGCCTTTTCACGTCCTGGGCGCAGACGAGGTCGGCGTCGCCTACTTCTTCTTCTTCGGCGCGTCGTCGTCGTCGTCGTCGAAGTCCTCGTCGTCGTCGAACTCGTCGTCGTCGTCGTCGTCGTCGAACTCGTCGTCGTCGAAGTCGAAGTCCTCGTCGTCGAAGTCGTCGAGGAGGAGCATGTCGAGCGCCTCCTGCGCCATCTCGGCGACCTCCTCGTCCTCGTCCTCGGCGAGCTTCTCGAGCGCCTCGGGCGCGCCCTCGGGGGCGATGGCGCCGAGGGCGTGGATCGCCGCGAGGCGCACGTCCTTCTCCATCGTCGCGTCCTGGGCGAGCTTGATGACCTCGGCCGCGGCCTCCTCGATCTCGGCCTCGGCGGCCGCGAAGATCGCCTCGCAGCGGAGGTCGATGTCCTCGCTGGCCATCGCCTCGACGAGCTGGTCGCGGAAGCCCTCGACCTGACCCATGCAGAAGACCGCCGTCAGCCGCCACTCGGAGTCGTCGGACTCCCAGGCCGAGCGGATGGCCTCGTTCTGCCACTCCGACGGAGCGCGGACCGCGGCCTCGAGCGCCCGCCGCCGCACCAGCACCGGGGTCGACTCGCTGGCGTAGGCGGCCTCGAGGGCGGCCTTGGCCTTGTCGAACATCCCCTCGGTGAGCGGCATCTCCTCGGGGTCGAGGTCCTCGAAGCCCTCGTAGTGGCACACCTCGAGCGCCGGCCCGAGGGCGATCGCCGCGTCGCCGCGGGTCTCGTCGGGCGCCGCGCCGTCGGCGAGCAGCTTCAGCAGGTCTTCGCAGAGCTCGTCGACCATCGCCCCGGCGGCGGCTTCCTTGGCCACCTCCCGGAGGTCTTCGTCATCGGAGCCGAGCCCCTCGATGATCGCGACCCGATCCTGGGGGTCGCGGAGCTCGAAGGTCTCCTCGATGCGGCGCAGCCGCGACAACAGCCGTTCGCGTTCCATCATCGCCTCCAGCCGGGAAAGGCATCTCGAAGGGGGCAGGCGCCGGAGCCGGTGTTCGTCTCCGCGTCCGGCGGCACAGGTGGCAGGACCCTAGCACTCCGCGCGAGGGGACGCGACCCAAACGGCGACCCTCGATGTCGACTCCTGAAGACGGCCCTCGTCTCCGCTCGCGCGGCCGCGCGGAGGGCGCCCCGGGCGGGCTCCCCGGCCTGCGCAGGGGGCGCTCGCGGCCGCGCGCCGGGCCCGCGAGCGCCACGAGGGGCGACGCGTTCTTGTCTCATGGTGACGCAGTCGGTAGAACACGTCCCAACTCGGGAGACGTGCGCTATGACGAACCCTGGCTCGAAGCTCCTCCTCGCTCTCAGCGGCCTCGCGCTGACCCTGGTCGCCTGCGGTGACGACAACACCCAAGGGGCGGACCCGAACCGCGTCGTGCTGGTCGACACCCAGGCGGTGCCGGACCAGATCGAGGCCGGCGGCAGCTCCGCCATCAACTGCGCGGTCATGACCGCCTCGAACGAGGTCGTCACCGCGCGCGCCTTCTCGCTGGTGGTCGTGCCCCCCGAGGCCGCCACCGTCGCGGGCCTGACCGTGACCAGCACCCACGCGGGGACCTTCACCGTCGCCTGCCACGACGACGACGCCAACCTCACCGACGACACCCCGGTGACGGTGACGGTGACGGCCGCCGCCGCCCACCACACCGTGCTCACCCTCGATCCGGCCACGCTCACGGCCGGCGCCTCGGCGCAGGTGGGCTGCTTCGTCGCCGACCAGTACGGCAACGCCACCGCCGACGCGACCTTCATCTCCTACGAGCCGACCGGCCTGACCCTCGCCGAGGGCACCGTCACCGGGACGCTCGTCGGCGAGTACCACCTCACCTGCGACACCAACGCCGTGGGCTCCGACGCCCTCGGCACCGGCACCCTGACCATCGTCCCCGGCGCGGCCGCCGCGATGACGCTCCAGTACGTGCCGGAGGCGCTCTCCTACGCGCTCGACCAGCCCGTCCGCGTCGAGGGCGTCAGCGTCGACGCCTACGGCAACGTCGTGAGCGGCGAGCCGATCACGGTGAAGAACCTCGTCGTCAGCCCGACCGGGCACGAGACGATCTTCGGCGACACCCTCAACCGCGTCCGCTTCGACCTCGAGGGCAAGTACACCGTCACGGCCGAGGCCGACGACGGCAGCGGCGTCACCGCCACGCGCCCGCTCGTGGTCGACCAGACCCCGCCGGTCCTGACCCTGACGAGCCCCGAGCGCGGCCTCGTCATCGACAACGCCGCGACCATCCACGTCGCCGGCACGGTCAGCGACAACCTCGGCGAGGTCGAGTACGTCATGATCAACGACAACCCGGTCACCATCGCCGCCGACGGCAGCTTCGACACCTACGTGGGCGCCGCCTACGGCCTCAACCTCCTCTTCGTCGAGGCGGCCGACCCCTACGGGCTGACGGAGCTCGTCTCGCGGGCCGCCGAGCAGTCGTCCGAGTACTTCACGATGGACACGGCCGAGCTGGCCGAGAACGGCGTCGACAACGCGGTCGCCCTCATCCTCACCCAGGAGGCGATCGACGACGGCGACCACGAGGAGGCCGAGCTCGACGACCTCGCCAGCCTCTTCAAGCTCTTCATCGACAACGTCGACGTCGAGGCCTTCATCACCAACCCCCTGACGACCTTCAGCTGCATCGGGGGCACCTGCAGCCTCGACTTCTCGGGCATCACGACGAGCTCGACCGAGATCGCGCTGACGCTGCAGACCGGCAAGATCCACATGCACCTGGTGATGAACGACTTCGCCGCGACCATCACGCTGTGGGCGCCGTGCAGCATCGGCGGGATCTGCGCGAGCAACCCGCTGCCGCTGCCGGGCTCGGCCACCTCGACCAAGGTCGTCTTCGACACCGACATCGTCCTGAGCGTCTCCGGCGGGCAGACCGTCGCGACCGCCGAGAACACGGTGGTCTCGCTCCAGGACTTCGGCGTGAACCTCAACGACCCGACGGGGATCCTCCAGGGCCTCGTCGACGGCGCGCTCGCCTACATCCAGCAGCCCCTCGTCGACGGGCTCGAGACCCTCATCGCCGGCCTCGTGGAGGAGCAGGTCGGCGGCGCCCTCGCCGGGCTCTTCGACGCGATGAACGTCGACCAGGCCTTCGACATCCCGTCGCCGGTCGGCGACGCCGGGGTCAACACGGTCCAGGTCCGGACCTCCCCCGCCGGCATCGACATCTCGCCCGAGCGGCTGCAGCTCCGCCTCAACGGCATCGCCATCGCCCAGAACCCGCAGCGCCCGCACGACAGCGCCGGCAGCATCGGCCACGCCGGCTGCGCGCCCTACACCGCGCTGACCTTCCCGCCGCCGGAGCCGATGGTGGTCGGCCTCCACGACTCGTTCATCAACGAGCTCCTCTTCGCCGTCTGGGAGGGCGGGACCCTGAGCCTGCAGATCGAGGACGCCTCCTCGCTCGGCTTCGACATCCCGCTCCAGAACCTCAAGCTCGCCGTCGACCCGCTGCTGCCGCCGGTCTACAACTCCTGCGGCCACGCGGGTGACCGCCTCCAGCTCGGCGACCTCTACCTCGACCTCCAGTTCGACTTCGGCGGCCCGGCGCACATCGCGCTGTGGCTGCAGGCCGAGGCCACGATCGCCGTCGGCTTCGGCGTCAACGAGGAGGGGGCGAACGAGGTCCAGCTGAACCTCGGCGACTTCGACCCGCTCGTCCTCGAGGTCGTCCAGAACGAGGGCTACTTCGCCGGGGACGACCAGGCGGTCGTCGACCTCATCACGTCGCTGGTGCCGCAGCTCCTGTCGACCGTGACCGACAAGGCGCACTTCGCCCTGCCGGCCATCGACCTCAGCAGCCTCACCTCGGCCGTGCCCGCGGGGACGATGATCAACCTCGACGTGCGCTCGGTCGGCCGTGACAACGCCTACCTGACGGTGAACGGCGCGCTGAAGTAGACGCGCCCCGATCCAACCGCGAATCGCCGATCGCCCCCGACGGGGGCGGTCGCACGCGCCCGTCGGCCTCGGACGCCGGGCCGGAATGCGCCATCTTGACGGCCGATCGCCGTGGTGTCATCGGGTATCTCGGGACTCTCCGCAGGAGGATTTCCGATGGCTCCGATGGAGCACACAAAGAAGAGCAAGCTGCTCGATGTACTGGCGCAGAAGCAGGCCAGCGTCCACGACAGTGGCGCCAAGGCCATGACGAAGCGGATCGCCGGCGAGGGCTACGAGGCCCAGAGCGCGGCGCTCTCCCCCCACAAGGGAGACAAGGCGGCCAAGGGCTGGAACGGCGACGCGGCCTTCGAGGCCAAGCTCGTCGCGAAGCCGAAGGCCAACGCCGAGGAGGCCGCGTCCATCCAGGGCTCGGCCGAGACCAAGGACAAGGCGTCCAAGCAGACCTCGGTCATGGCGAGCGCCATGGCGTCGAAGCTGACCCCGGTCCTGGGGTCCGCGCAGGCGTCCGCGGCGGCCTCGCAGCAGGCGGCGGTGATGGCGGCGACGACCCTCGCGATGAGCAGCGAGCAGGCGTCGCAGGTCGCGTCTCAGGCGGCCTCGGTCCAGGCCTCGAAGATGGCGTCGCTGATGGCGTCCCAGGCCTCCGCGCAGGCCTCGCCCCAGCAGGCCTCGGAGCAGGCGTCCAAGACCGCCAGCGAGACCGCCTCCGCGGTCGCCGAGGTTCAGGCGTCCGAGACGGCCTCGAAGCTGAAGTCCAAGGTCTGATCTCCAGCGCGCCCGGGGCCCGACGGGCCGTGGGCGCCGCTTCCCCTGCCCCCGGAGGCCGCGCTTGTCGACCGTCGACGTCGATCGGGTCGCCTATTGCCTCGAGTACGTCCACGACGTCCTCGCGCGGCACGACATCTGGCACGCCATCACCTGCGGGACGCTGCTCGGTGCGGTGCGCGACGGCGACCTCATCCCGTGGGACCACGACTTCGACCTGGTCGCCCGCCCGGCCGACCGCCAGCGCATCGTGGCCTTGAACGACGAGGTCGCGGTCGACGGCTTCGCGTTCAAGTACGCCGTGCTCGACGCCGGCGACCTGGCCCTCGCGCCGGCCGGCTGCGAGCGCTTCAACGCCGCCTCCCTGGTCGTCTTCCACGACGGCGTCGCGGTCGGCGACATCTACACCTTCTGGCTCTTCTCCGACGGCATCCTGCGGGCCTACGACCTCGCCCAGGAGGTGTATTGGTGCCCGCGCAACCGCTTCCCCCACTGGTTCGTGGAGGAGCTCGGCGAGGCGACCGTCCGCGGCCGCCGCTACCCGGCGCTGCGTGAACCCGAGCGCTGGCTCGAGACCTACTACGGGCCCGACTGGCGCGTGCCGTACCGCTCGACCCAGAAGGGCGGGGCCGCGCGCGCCGACATGACCCCCCTCGGCGACCTCGCCGACCCGCCCCACGACCACCTCGTCGCCTGGTGCGAGGCCCAGGGCTGGGATCGCGGCGCGTACGGCGAGCTGCCGAGCTGGCCCCGCGCCGTCCTCGGCGCCGGTCCCGCGGGGCCCGCGCCGGGGCGCGGCTACGGCTGGTCCGACCTCGACGACCTGGCGCGTTTCTGAGCCCGGCGGGCGTTGACTCCCGCGCGCCGGCGCCGCATTAAGTTCTCATGAGCTCTTCTCGCGTCGCTTTCGTCGCCGGCGCGACCGGCTACACAGGGCAAGCGGTCGTCCGGCGGCTCGTCGCCGACGGGGTGCGCGTCGTCGCGCACGTGCGCCCCGACTCGCCGCGCCTCGGCGAGTGGTGCGAGCGCTTCATCGCGCTCGGCGCCGAGGTCAACGCCGCGATGTGGACCGGGCCGGAGATGGGGGACGCCATCCGCGAGCTCGGCGTCACCGAGGTCTACGGCCTGACCGGCACCACGATGAAGCGCGCGCGCAGCCTCGCCCGGAGCGGCGGGGACGCCGCGGACGCGTCGCACGAGGCGGTCGACTACGGGCTGACCAGGCACCTCGTGGACGCCAGCGTCGCCGCCGGCACCCGCCCGTGGCTCGTGTACCTCTCGTCCCTCGGCGCGTCGCCCTCGGCGCGCGGCAGCTACCTGCGGGCGCGCGGGCGGGCGGAGGTCGCGATCCAGGAGGCGGACCTCCCGTGGAGCATCCTGCGCGCCTCGTTCATCACCGGGCCCGACCGCGGCGAGTCGCGCCCCGCCGAGCGCGTCGGGGCGGTGCTGGGCAACGGCCTCCTCGCGGTCGCGGCCGCCTTCGGGGGCAAGCGCCTGCGCGAGCGCTACCGCTCCATCGACGCCGACGGGCTGGCGGCGATCCTGGTCGCGCTGCCGGGGGACGAGGCGCGGCAGGGCCAGGTCCTGACCCTCGACGCCCTGCGCGGCTGAGCCTCCGCCACGCGCCGCATGAAAGTGTGATGCTAAGGGGGCAGACCCCACTCCATCACACTTTCGTCGCGCGATGGACGCGTAAAAATGTGATGCAATGGGGTCAGACCCCGAAGGATCCCCTCAAATCGGCTCTGGTCGACCCGCGCCTGAAGAAAGGGAACGCACGGGCATAATCTCCATGGATAACAACAACGTGGAGGTGCCCGTGCGGACCACGCAGCGGATTATAGGTGATTTTGTCGGCAGCGGCCTCAGAGACCGGATTCACGGCAAGCGTGCGAGTGGACTGGCGTGGGCAGCAGCGGCTCTCGTGGATGGAAAGCGGCTGAGCTTGACCGGACTCGGCCGGGGTAGCCGGACAGGAGTCGGTGCGAAGCACGAGATCAAGCGGGCGAACCGGCTGCTTGGGAACAGCTCATTGGCCGGTGAGCATGATGAGGTCTTCTCGTGGGTCGCTGAGCAAGTGCTGGGTGGAAGCCGAGAGGTGGTCGTTGCGATCGACTGGACGCCCATCTCCGTCCGCCATGGCACCAACGCGTTGTTCGCCGCTGTCGTGCATGATGGTCGCGCGCTCCCACTGCTGTTCGAGGTCCACGCGGGTGCGTTGAAGGACCACCCCAGGACCGAGGCTGCGTTCTTGGAGCGTCTTCGTCGGGTCATCCCGGCTACGATCTCCGTGACGCTGCTTGCAGACGCCGGCTTCCGGCGTCCGTTCTTCCTCGCCGCCATCCGGAACGGCTTCGACGTGGTCATTCGACTGAACAGCCACGTTCAGCTCTCGGGACCGGCCGGATGGACAAGCGTCAGAGAGCTCAGCGACGACGCCGAGGAGACGATCACGGACCTGGGCGTCGGGATGGTCAACAAGTATGGCTCGTTCGAGGCCCGCGTCGTTCGAGCGCCCAAACGCAACCGAGCTCCAAGCCAACAAGCGACCACGCCTCGCGGCGCAGGTCCCGCCAAGAAGGCCCGGAAGCGACATGGTCGTCCCTGGCTCCTGATGACCAGCCTTCGAACGTGTTCCGCCGAAACGGTTCACCGCCTCTACAAGCATCGGATGCAGATCGAGGAGTACTTCCGCGACAAGAAGAACCCCAGGTTCGGCTGGTCCTTGGCGCACGCCCGCTTCGCAAGTCCCAGCGAAGCCGAGCGCATCAAGCGCATGGCAAACCTCCTGCTCATCGCAGTCATCGCGATGCTCGTCATGCACGTGATTGGCCGCCTGGCAGAGCAGGCGCGGTGGCATCGACAGTTCCAAGCGAACACGGTGGCCAGACGCGTCCTGGCGCTGCGGTACCTGGCTCACGCAGTCCTGGAGTCGAACCTCCGAAGCAAGATCACCAAGCGACGACTGCGAAGCGCCCTCGACGAAGTCCGCAACGAAGTCGCCGCCGTGATGTCCTCACTTTCAGGGGATTCGTAAGGGTCAGACCCCACTTCATCACACTTTCGTCGCGCGCTGGACGCGTAAAAGTGTGATGCAATGGGGTCAGACCCCACATCATCACACTTTCGTCGCGCGCGGGGTCCTCAGGCGAGGAGCGCCAGCAGATCCTCGCGGGTGATGGCGGCGGCCTGCGAGGCGTCGCCGACGGCGGCCTCGGCCAGCGCGCGCTTCTTCTGCTGGAGCGCGAGGATGCGCTCCTCGACGGTGTCCTCGGAGACCAGCCGGTGCACGATCACCGGGCGGTCCTGCCCGATACGGTGGGCGCGGTCGGCGGCCTGGTCCTCGACGGCCGGGTTCCACCACGGGTCGAGCAGCATCACGTGGTCCGCCGCCGTCAGGTTGAGGCCGGTGCCGCCCGCCTTCAGCGAGAGCAGCATCACCGGCGGCCCGTCGTCGGCCTGGAAGGCGCTCACCACCGCGCCGCGGTCGCGGGTCGAGCCGTCGAGGCGGACGAAGTCGAGGCCCGCCGCCTCGAGGTGGGGCTCGACGAGGTCGAGGAGGGAGGTCCACTGGCTGAAGACGAGCGCCTTGTGGCCCTCGGCGGCCGCCTCCTCGAGCACCTCGACGAGGAGCGACACCTTCGACGAGCTCTCGGCCTCCTGGCCGGGGACGAGCGCCGGGTGGCAGGCCGCCTGCCGGAGCCGCAGGAGCGCCTCGAGGGCCGCGATGACGCTGCCGCCGCCGCGCAGGCTGGCGACGACCTCCTTCTGGGTCGCCGCGCGGATCGCCTCGTAGACGTTGCGCTCGGCCGGCGTCATCTCGCAGTGGAGCACGACGTCGGTGCGCGGCGGCAGCTCGGGGGCGACCTCGCGCTTCATGCGCCGCAGGATGAACGGGCGGACGCGCTCCCGGAGGCGGAGCGCCGCCCCCTGGTCCCCGTCGGCGATGGGATCGGCGTAGCGCTCGACGAAGTCGTCGCGGCCGCCGAGGAGCCCCGGGTTCGAGAAGTGGATCTGGCTCCAGAGGTCGTCGAGGCGGTTCTCGACCGGCGTGCCGGTGAGGGTCAGCCGGAAGCCGGCGCGCAGGCGGTAGGCGGCCTGGGCGACCTGGCTGTCGGGGTTCTTGATGGCCTGGGCCTCGTCGAGGACGACCATGTCCCACGGCACCGCCGAGAGCGCCTCGCTGTCGAGGCGCAGGATGGCCCAGGTGGTGAGCGTCAGGTCGGCCTCGGGGTCGAGCGCGCGCTTGGGGCCGTGGTAGGTCGCGACCTTCAGCCCCGGGCGGAAGCGCGCCGCCTCCTCGCCCCAGTTGAAGAGGACGCTGGTCGGGGCGACGACGAGGGTTCGCCCCTGAACCACGCAGAGGGCCTGGAGCGTCTTGCCGAGGCCCATGTCGTCGGCCAGGAGGCCGCCCATGCCGGCGTCGCGCAGGAAGGAGAGCCAGCTCACGCCGTCGTGCTGGTAGTGGCGGAGGGTCGCGGTGAGGTTGCCCGGGAGGGTCGCCTGCGGGATGCCGGAGAAGTCGCCGAGCAGCCCCTTGAGGCGCTCGAAGCGCGGCGGCAGCGGGCGGTTGAGGGCCTCGCAGAGGCGCGCGACGTCGGCGAGCGCGGTCGGCGGCAGCTCGTCCTGCTCGTCCTTGGCGCGCAGCAGGGCGTCGATGGTGTGCCCGTAGCGGCGCATCCAGTCGGCGGGGAGGGGGGCCCAGCCGCCGCCCTCGAGGGGCGCGAGGTGGAGGCCCTTGCGCCAGGCGCTCATCACGCGCGCCGAGCTCGCCGGGGTGTCCTCGGAGAAGAACTCGACGTGGACGCGCCCGCTGTCGTCGATGTCGAGGCGCGGCACGAGGGGGGCCGCGAGGAAGTAGTCCTCGTGGGCGGTGCCGACGACGTCGCCGGCCTCGAAGCGCTCGAGGCGGCGGGCGAAGGAGACGGCCTCCTCCCCGGAGAAGCGCGCCTTGCGGCCGGGCTCGAGGCCGAGGGTGCGGGCGAGGCGGGCGGTGAGGTGGTCCTCGGTGCGCGGGTCGCGGATCGGGAGCGCCCCGCCGAGGAGCACCAGGCGGCCGCGGTCGACGCGGGCCGTGGGCGGGTCGCCGTACACCAGGGTCGGGAAGATCGTGAGCTGCTCGTCCTCGTCCGAGACCTCGATGACCAGGCGCGGCGGCTCGGCGTGGCCCGACGGCAGGCGCTTGGTCTCGATGTCGACCGGGACGCGCTTCTTCAGGTCGGGGACCACGCGGCCGGCGAGCTCGGTGACGTCCTCGGGGCGGTAGTAGCGACCGCGGGGCAGCTCGCGCAGGTCGCGCTCGCCCAGGCCGCCGTCGCCGACCGGCCGCAGGACGCCGTCGCACAGGACGGCCCGGTTGCGGAACATCTCGGTGACGCCCGGGTCCGCGACGAGCCGCAGGGTGAAGCCTTCGCCGGCGTCGCTGACGACGGCGCGCGGGGTGACGGGCTCCTTCGAGACGGCCTGGTCGACGCCGTCGAGGGTGACGTGGTCGCACCCGGCGAGGGCCTCGAGCAGCGGCGCCATGGCGTTGCCGGGGATGACGCCGCGGCGCCACGTGCCGAGGGCGCGCTCGGCGAGGAGGTCGGCCTGGCTGGTGACGATGGGGGCGTCGCCGTCGGTGGCGAGGCCCTTGTCCCAGGGCTGGGCGTCGCCGTCGACGAGGAGCATCCGTTGGAGCGAGAGGCCGTCTCCCGAGCGGCGCAGGGCATAGCCCAGGCGGCCGAGGGTGTCCTTGCTCCGGCGGAGCGAGCGCCCCTCCTTCTTGGCGAGGCGCAGCGCGATGATGGCGGCGGCGGTGTGGCCGCAGCCCTCGTCGCCGCCGGGGCAGTCGCACTGCCACTCCTCGTCCTCGGGCCACAGGGTGACCTCGAAGGAGCGGCGGCGGCTGCCGGCGACCACGCGGAGGACGAGCTCGTCGTCGTCCTCGCGCTCGAGGGTCACGAGGCCGTCGCGGGCGAGGCCCACGCCGACCGACCACTCGGCGGCCGAGATCGACTCACGGATGGCTTGGAAGAGGTCGTCGAACACGCCCCGGCTGTAGCAGATCCCGGGGGACAACCCAACGGGTTTGGCGGGCTCGGCCGCGGGTTCGGAGCACGCGGCGCAGGGGGCTGGCGGGTTTTTCGCGTTTTCTGATCAGGATCGGCGTTTCACGGCCACCCAGGATTCGACCGAGAGCCACGGAGGTCGAGAGAAATGGCTGACGTCGATAGCGGTCGGTTCGCCGACTGCCCGCGGTGTGGTGCGCTCTACGTCCATGGGCGCGGGTCCGAGCGCTGCACGGTGTGTGGTGCGCCCCGGCCGGCGGAGCCCCTGGCCTCGGTCGGGCTGGGCGCGTCCCGGGAGCAGGCCCGCCCCGCCGCCGCCCGGCTCGCGGACGGCGGCGGGATGGTCCCCCCGAAGGTCCTCGTCGGGGCGGTCGCGACCTGGGCGGTCGTCATCGCGGCGATCGTGTGGGCGGCGACCTGAGCCTCTGGTAGCCTCCGGGGGATCGTGTCCGGAGGGAGCCGAGTGCACAAGGCGGTGGCGCGGGATCTGTTGCGGAAGGCCGGCTGGTCCGAGCCCCAGCTGGTCATGGCCCTTCGCATCATGGCCTACGACGGCGCGCGGTCGGCGACCGACACGCCGGAGGTGATCGCGGCCTTCGCCGAGCGCTCCGAGGACGCCGGCGAGAAGGCGGCCTGGCGGGCGCTGGCGGCGAAGCTCTCCCAGGATCCCCAGCAGGCCGAGGCGCTCTGGGCCCTGCGCAGGATGTAGGTCCGCGCCCGGTCCGCGGCGTCGGCCCCGACGCGCAGGGAGAAAAGGACGAGCAGAGGGGCGGCCCCGCGCCGACTCCTCTGCTCGCAAGCCGTGGTGGCAGGTCAGGACGTGCGCGTGGGCCCGGGGGCGCCGCGCGGTCCGTCAGTCGACCGCCGGCCTCGGGAGGACGCGCGAGGCCGCCTTGGACACCTCGTTGGCCATGCGCTCGAAGCGCAGCCCCTGGGAGATGTTGCGGCGAGCCACGAAGAACGTGGTGATGATGGCGACGCCCGCGCAGGAGAACAGGACTATCATCGTGTCGACCTCCCCCGATCGCTGAACACGATTGCTGGTCTCTGACAGATACGGCTCGATCCGGACCGGGCTTGAGGCGCAAAATGGTCCTGGCGGCCAGATGCGCGTGAGGCTGGATTCACGGGATCCGCCCGGGTATCGTCCGCCCGCCACCCCACTGGAGGTCCCCCCATGCAGCTCCGACTCACCGCCGTCGCGGCGGTGCTCCTGCTCGTCCCCTTCGCCGCCTGCGACGACGGCGGCGGCACCACGCCCGGCACCACCACGCCCGGCGCGGAGGAGAGCGCCTTCGACGACTACTTCGGCTTCGGCGACGGCGCCCTGGCCTCGAACGACTCCACCGGCACCGCGCAGGAGGCGTGCGCGGACGACAACTGCACGAGCACGACGACCGATCCGATGCCCACGTACACCCCGCCGGTGTGCGAGAGCCCGCTCGCCCCGCCGTCCGGCGGCCTGGCGGCCTGCCAGGGCTTCTGCGCCAAGGTGACCGACTGCATGGGCCAGCCCGAGGCGGCGGCCGCGTGCGCGTCGGACTGCTCCGCCTCCCTCGCCGGGGTGGAGCTGGCCGCGGTCCAGCAGATCTTCGGCTGCTTCACCGCCGCGAGCTGCGACGACATCGCCGCCTGGAACGGCGGCGGCTCCGACACCACCCAGGGCGGCGGAAGCACGGACGTGCCCCCGGCCACCGACGCCTCCGGGGCCGACGGCGGCACCGAGACGCCCGTCCCGGCCGACGACAACAGCAGCGACCCCGTTCCTCCCCGCGAGGAGGGCGAGGTGGTCGTGACGGTCAACCCGATCGGCGCGTGCTTCGAGGCCGTCTTCATGGGCTGGTTCGACGCCACCATCTCCGCCGGCAAGCAGGCGGTCTGTGACGCGGTGCCGGCCAACGAGGCGCGCTGCGCCGGCAGCGAGACCTCGGTCGTCGAGGTCTCGAGCGGCGAGGCCCAGGCGTCCAACGGCGCGACCCCGGACGGTGAGGCCTCGAGCGGCTCGAGCGGCTCGAGCGGCTCGAGCGACCAGGCGCCGGCCCAGGGAGATCCGCTCCCGGTCGACGAGGAGGAGCCCACCGCCGAGGACTACGCCGGCGCCGCCATCGAGTGCCACGCCTACGGGTCGCTCCTGAGCGCCCAGACGATGAACCGCATCGGCGCCTGCGACGCGATGGAAGACTGCGACCAGCGCGACGCCTGCCTCCAGCAGGTGCTCGTCTGCGCCCCCTTCATCCAGGTCCTCTACTTCGGCGGCAGCGCGACGGTCTCCGACGACGTCGCCGAGCCCAACACGGCCAACACCGAGCCGAGCACGCCGACCGACACCGAGCCGACCCCGCAGTAGCGGAGCCGACCGGCCGAGACGCGCGAAGGGCGGGGGTGACCCCGCCCTTCGTCGTTCAGAGGCCGGGGGTGTAGGCGGCGGCCTCGAGGGTCGCGAGGGTCGCCCGGGCCAGCGGCAGGCGCGCGATGTCGCTGTGGAGCTGCCGGAAGTAGCCGGCGAGGACCTCGTTCGGCGCGGTCACCGAGCGCGCGTCCCGGTCGCAGGCGGCGACGAAGAGGCGCAGCACCCCGAGGCCGGCCACGAGCGTCGGGAAGCGCAGCGGCTCGAGCGCCTCGAGGGCGACCGCCACCAGCTCCGTCGGGGTCGGGCGCGGCGACAGCGGCGCGACCATGCAGGCCAGGCGCGCGAAGGCGTCCCCGGCGGCCGGCGCCCGGATGTGGTCGAGCACCCCGGAGAGCGCGGCGGCGAGGGTGCGCGCGCGGAGCC
>SBGO01000227.1 GCA_006226565.1 Deltaproteobacteria bacterium
AGCGCGAGGGCCGCCGCCAGATCGTCCCCGTCGCGCTCGAGGGCCTCGGCCAGCCGCCGCCGGACGCCCATGAAGAGGGTGTGCGCGGCGCCACGGGTGGCGTCGTCCGAGAGCCCGTCGGCGACGGTGACCGCGAGATTGTGGTCCGCCCAGGCCGCGGGCGCGCCGGGCTGGGCCAGGGCCTGCTCGGCGAGGGCCCGGGTCGCGTCGGCGATGCGGCGGAGGTGGTCGGCGTGGAGTCCGGCGGGAAGCTCGTTGACGAAACGGTCGAGGGCTTCTCGCGTGGCGGCGAGGTTCATCGCGTGCTCGTGGGGCTGAGGGGCCGCGGCGTCGTCTCTTGCGACGCAGCAAAAATTCCTTCACGATCTGGGAAATTTCAATCCGAGACCGTTTCTCGCGACGCAAACGCGTTGGTGTTGGCACGCGCGCTGCGGTCTCCCGACAACTTCGTGATCCACACCGTCATCGTCCTCCGTAAAGGGCGTTCGTGTCGGCAGCCTTATAGGAAGGCGGCCCACCATCGTCAATCGCCCGCAGCCCGTCGGGCACCCCGGAAGGGGCCTCGAAAGGGCGTCTCGCGAGAGCGCGGACTTCACCGCGGACGTCCCGGGTGCCCTTGCGGCGCAGCGACGGCTTTCGCTAAGGTAGCGAGCGTCGGTCACGCCGCTGCTGTTTCGCGGACGAGCACGACCCGGGTCTCTGGGGGTGTTTCAGGATGAGGAATCGAATCCTTGGCTTCACGGCGGCGTGCGCCATCGTGGCCGCGCTCGGCGGAAACGCTGGGGCCGCGACCGTCACGGTCAACGCGCTCACGGCGGCCGGTGGATGCAGCCTCGAAGAGGCGGTGAGCTCGATCAACGGCGGCTCCGGAGTCGGAGGCTGCGTGGGGGTCGGGACCTTCGGGACCGCGGACACCATCGTCTTCCAGAACGGTCTCTCGGGGACGGCGACGCCCGCGGGCGTGATGACCCTCAACGCCCCGGTCACGATCACGGGCCCCGGGGCGCAGGTCATCACCGTCAGCGCGGCCTCCGGGCAGCGCCACTTCGTCGTGGCGCCCGGCGTGACGGCGACGATCACGGGCCTGACGCTGACGGGCGGCACCGCCTCGGACGGCGGCTCGATCCGCGTCGGCGGCGGTGGCAACCCGGCGACGCTCACGATCGAGGGCTGCACCTTCGACAGCAACACGGCGACGGGCGACGGCTCCGCGAGCGCCTACGGCGGCGCGATCGCGAGCGACGGCACGCTGACCGTCCGTGACAGCTACTTCGCCCTCAACGAGGCCGCCGGCCAGGGCAACACCGCCGGCGACTCCGGCACCGGCGGCGCCGTCGCCTGCAACAGCGGGAGCTGCGTCTTCGAGCGCACCGGCTTCGAGCTGAACCTCGCCACCGGCGGCAACGGCGGTGGGACCTTCTCCCGGGGTGGCAGCGCCTCGGGCGGCGCCATCGCCGCCGGCGTGACCAGCAGCATGACGCTGCGGGTCGTCAACTGCAGCTTCATCGGCAACGAGGCCAACGGCGGCACCGGCGACTCCCAGGGCGTCGGCGCGGGCGCGGCCCTCTCGATCGGCGGCGCCTCGACCCAGGCGCACGTCGTCAACGCCAGCTTCTCGGGCAACGCCACGCACACCCTCGGCGGCGCGGCCGTCCCGAACGACATCGCCCGGGGCGCCGGCACGGTCACGCTCCGCAACGCCATCCTCACCGGCGGCTGCACCGGCACCGTCGGCTCGTCCGGCTTCAACCTCTTCTCGACCGCGGCGATCGCGACCTCCTGCGGCGCCGTGGGCGCCGACCTGACGCCGGCCAGCCCGGCCTTCGGCGCGGCCGCCAACGGCGTGCTCCCGCTCGGCACGAGCAGCCCGGCGATCGACGCCGCCTCCTGCGACGACGGCGCGCTGACGCCGGTCACGATCACGGTCGACCAGCGCGGCGCCGGCCGCCCGAACGGCAACGGCTGCGACGTGGGCGCCTACGAGGCGACCCGCAACGTCGATCTGGCCGTCAGCCAGAGCCTTCCGAGCTCCCTCTACGTGCCGGCGAGCGGCGCCGATCCGACCGTCGCCGTCACCGTCCGCGTGGACAACCTGTCCGCCACCACCGCCCACGCCGTCACGATTCTCGCCGACGCCTCGGCGAACCGCGTCTTCGTGGGCGCCACCGGCAGCTGCGCGCCCGACGGGTTCGGCGACGTCACCTGTGATCTCGGCACCATCGGCGCCGGCAGCTTCGTCCAGGTCGTGATCACCTGGGAGGTCGCCGTCGGCACGACCAGCGACCAGACCTTCAACAGCCTCGTCAGCGCGCGAGAGAACGACACCAACGGCGCCAACGACCTGGCCTCCGACACGCTGACGATCCTGTACTGCGGCGACGCCGCGACCAACGGCGGCGAGACCTGCGACGACGGCTCCGCGGCCGGCGGCTGCGCCGTGACCTGCGACAGCTGCGCGACCGGCTGGCGCGACGGCATCGGCGTCTGCGACACCTGCGCGATCGGCTACTACGGCGCGACCTGCACGCCGTGCCCGGGCGCCCCGGACAACGTGTGCAACGGCCACGGCACCTGCGACGGCTCCGGCACCACCAGCGGCACCGGCGCCTGCACCTGCGCCACCGGCTTCATCTCCAGCGGCGGCGTCTGCAACGCCTGCGCCCCCGGCTACGGCGGCGCCAACTGCCTCCCGTGCCCGGGCGGCGCGCTGACCCCGTGCAACGACAACGGCACCTGCATCGGCTCGGGCGACATCACCGCGCCGAACGTCACCTGCGACTGCGACCCCGGCTTCAGCAACGCCGACTGCTCCAACGCCTGTGGCGACGGCCAGGTCAACGCCCCCGAGGTGTGCGACGCCGCTGGCGAGTCCGCCACCTGTGACGTCGACTGCACCGCGCCGGTCTGCGGCGACGGCATCGTGAACGCCCTCGCCGGCGAGGCCTGCGACGACGGCACCCCGAGCGGCGGGGACGGCTGCGCCGCCTGCGCCGTCGAGCCCGGCTGGACCTGCACCGGCCCCGGCCCCTGCTCGCGCGACTGCGGCACCTTCTACGACTTCTCGGACGGCCCCGGTGAGTGGCGCGTGACCGGCATCGCCGAGGGCAAGTTCGCCTACGGCACGGCGAGCGCCATCTTCGGCGGCGGCGTGGTCGGTTGGGAGACGGGGCTCGCGGCCTCGCTCCCCGGCGACGGCAGCTTCAACACCACGATCTGGCGCCAGATCGCCTTCGCGCCGGCCACCGACGCCCGCCGCACGCAGCTCGACGTCACCTACCGCATGGACAACAACCAGGACTGCATCGCGGTCCGCATGTCCACCACGGCGACCCACTCGAGCTCCGACGAGGTCTACCGCGACTGCGTCCACGGCGACCCGACCGTCGACCGTCACGCGATCATCCCGATCCCGCCCGCGGTCCTCGGCCAGACCCGCTACGTCTTCGTCCTCTTCATCGCCTCGGATCAGCCCGGCACCCGCGCCGGCGTCGTGGTCACCGACGTCAGCGTCTACAGCGACGCCGATCACGACTTCGACGGCGTCGGGACGACCGCCGGCTACGACTACCGCACGCTCAGCTGCGGCGACGGCTGCGTCGACGCCGACCAGGACGGCTACGGCGACGCGACGAGCCGCTCGCTGGCCTCGTGCTCCCAGGCGGGCACCGACTGCCTCGACGACATCGCCGAGGCCCACCCCGGCCGCCTCGAGGACTGCTTCAACCTCATCGACAACGACTGCAACGGCTTCGCCGGCGGCGCCGACCCGTACTGCGCCGAGGACTGCGGCAACTTCCAGGACGACAGCGGCTCGAGCGACATGCTCATCGACTGCGACGACCCGGTCTGCGACCTCGCGCTCCTCACCGACCCGCCGATCGACCCCGACCGCGCGCCGATGTGCGCCTCGCCGTGTCTCCTGACGTGGAACTTCGGCTGGGGCAAGTCCTTCACGCCCGACCCGTCGGGCCACTCCGTCTTCCAGCACGACGCGGCCGCCGGCGTCTGGCGCACGACCGGCATCGCCACGTCCGCGACCAACCGCATCGGCCGCATCCAGCTCGAGGTCCCCTTCGGCGACATGTTCGACATGGGCCCGGCGCCGACCGTCGAGGTCGACTACGTGCTCCACGGCCAGAGCGGCAACGAGCTCGCCGTCTGCGCCGAGAACGCCGCCTCGCCGGTGGCCACCGCGTGCCACCTCCGCCCGGTGTGTGACGCTCCGCACGACGCGCCGCGGACCGCGTGCAAGGTCGTGGCGACCTCGAACAGCGACGGCTCGACGCTCCGCCTGCCGCTCGCCGGCTGGCTCCCGACCGCGACGACCCCGTCGACGGTCAACGCCATCCTGCTCACGCTCTCCTTCAACAGCGGCTCGGTCCCCTACGCGACCGAGGGCGCGGTGATCGAGGAGGTCCGGCTCGGCTCGGACGCCGACAACGACGGCGAGTACGAGGGCACGGACATCCACACCATCGACAACCCGCAGACCGCCGCCCGCGAGGACCGGCTGGTGTGCGACCGCTGCTGGGACCGCGACTTCGACTTCTTCGGCGACGCGCTCAGCCCCGATCTCACCACCTGCCAGGCGTTCCTCAACAACCCGGCCTACGCGACCGTCCCGGACTGCGACGACACCCGCAACACCGTGCGCCCCGACCTCGGCATCGAGACGAGCTGCTCGGACGGCCTCGACAACGACTGCGACGGCTTCCTCGACGCCCTCGACGTCCTCGACTGCGGCAGCGAGGACTGCGCGAACGGCATCGACGACAACGGCGACTCGAACATCGACTGTGGTGACCCGACCTGTGCCGGCGACGAGTCGATCGGCCGCCTGCCGAACCCGGCGTGCGACCCCTGCTACACCGGCTACGACTTCGTCGTGGGCGACAGCGGCGGCGGCGGCGGCTGGATCGCGTCCGGCCGCCTCGGCACGGCCGTGAAGAACGACATCTTCCAGGTCGGCAAGAGCACCTACCACGGCACGCAGCTCGCCCGGTCGATCTACGGCTGGGAGACCGAGCTCGACGCGATGGTCGGGACGGCGGGCTCCGGGCGCGTCCGCTCGTGGCTCCAGCGCAGCGTCACGGTGCCGACGACGATGTCCGAGCCCGCGCTCGAGATCGTCTACCACTTCGACGGCGACGCCGATCACGACCACGCCTGGGGCGTCTGCTTCAACGTGCCGTCGGCCACGGCCTGCGCGCTCAGCCAGCCCGCGAACGTCGCCTGGAGCACCAACGTCGACACGGTCCCGACGGGCGCCCCCACGGCCCCCGTCATCGACGCGCAGACCGGCGTCGCGACCTTCAACGACCGCTACTTCAACCACGTCGTGATCCCGTTCCCGAAGACCGGGACCAACACCGTCTACCTCTTCTTCGACAGCCAGGGCGCGACGGACGCGGAGAACAACAGCGTCCGCGGCCTCTTCGTCGACCGCATCCTGGTGCGCAGCGACGCCGACTTCGACGCCGAGACCGGCTCGAGCGCGGGCTACGAGAACTTCGCGGCGGTCTGTGACCACTGCGTGGACCGCGACCAGGACGGCTACGGCGACGCGACCGTCATCGGCGCCGACCTGACGACCTGCCCCGAGATCGAGCCCGACTGCGACGATCACGACGACTTCACCAACCCCGGCATCGACTACGTCGAGGGGGACGACCCGCAGCACGAGAAGTACCCGGTCGACTTCTGCTACCGCCCCGGCGACGTGCCGATCGACAAGGACAACAACTGCGACACGCTGACCGACGGCGAGGACCCGAGCTGCGCGGTGTGCGGCAACGGCATCATCGACTTCGGCGAGACCTGCGACGACGGGCCGAACGACTTCAACCCCGTCAGCGGCGACGGCTGCACCGGCAACAACGACCCGAACGGGCGCCAGCCGTGCCAGATCGAGACCGGCGGCCTCTACATCACCGAGATCCACCTGCCCATCCTCTTCGGCAACCCGGCCGAGCAGTGGATCGAGATCTACAACGCCACCAACACGACGTACGACCTGAGCAGCCTCGGCTTCGAGGTCGTGATCGGCGCCTGCGCCTTCGACGCCGAGAGCCACGTCCCGACCGACCTCGCCTCGTGCCGCCGCCTCAAGTTCACCGGCGCCGACGCGGTCTGCACCTACCAGACGACCTCGGCGATCGGCCCCCACGAGTACTACGTCGTGAACTTCGGCCCCATCTCGAGCGCCGGCTTCGCCAACCCGTCGGTGGACATCGACGCGTCCTGCGTCGCGCCGGTCTCGCTGTCGCAGATCGGTGACACCGTGTCCTTCCTGCTCGACAGCGGTGACGGCCCGCAGATCGCCGACCAGGTCGCCTTCGTGAACCCGGCGCCGCCGGAGCCGCAGCCGTGGGGCTGCGCGCTGACGAACTTCCGCACGACCAACGGCCGCTCCTTCATGCTGGCCGACCCGACGAACCACAACCAGCTCTCCAACGACAACGCGGCGAACTGGTGCCTCTCCGGGCCGAGCATCGACAACCGCTACGCGAACACCGACCGCCACTTCGGGTCGCCGGGCACGCCGGGCACCTGCGGCGAGTTCAACTGCGACGGCATCAACGACGACTGCCACTGCGTCGGCGAGGGCCTCAACCGCGTCTGCGTCGACGAGATCGACGGCACCTACCTCGTCGACCCCGACGGCGACAAGGTCTGCAGCCAGTCGGACGGGCAGGGCGGCTACATCGGCGTCGATTGCAAGCCGCTCGTGAAGAGCTGCGGCGTCGGCCCGACGTGCACCAGCGACGTCGACGGCGACGGCTACGTCGACTGCCTCGACGGCTGCGAGGACATCGACAACGACGGCTACGGCCGCACCGTGGCGGTGGACGGGCCGGCGTGCTCGCTGCCCCTCATCGAGGGCGTCGTGCAGCCGTCCTGCGTGACCCCGGGCTGCAACGCCATCGACGGGCGCACCGGCGCCGAGCAGGTCTGCGAGGGCAACGCGCAGTCCTTCCCGGGCAACCCCGAGATCTGCGACGACGCCTACGACAACGACTGTGACGGCGTGTCGAACTGCCTCGACAGCGACTGCGTCAACACGACCGGCTGCAAGGGCGAGACCTGCGCGGCCCAGGTCGAGACCGTGGCCTGCGGCGGCTCGGTCACGGTGCTCCCGAAGAGCGCGGACTTCCCGACCTGCTCGAGCGGCGGCTCCAACGGCAACGACAAGGTCTACCGCTTCCAGCCGCTCCAGCCGGGGCCGGTGACCTTCATCGTCGAGAACCTCGGCAGCAAGCGCTACGAGCTCCAGGTCTACGCCGACACCTGCGCGCAGTCCTCCTGCGGCGCGGCGGCGGCCAGCGACGACTCGTTCTGCATCGGCGGTGGCTCGGTCACCATCCCCGCCGCCGACCCGACCAAGACCTACTACGTCGTGGTCAAGCAGATCGGCGCCTGCACCAACGGCGCGAGCCCCGCGGCCAAGCTGACCGCGTCCTGCCCCGAGATCTGCAACGGCAACGGGCTCGACGAGGACGCCAACGGCCACACCGACTGCGACGACACCGCCTGCGTCCAGGTGAACGCGGCGACGCCGCCGGCGCCGCTGTGCGCGGCCCTCGACTACGACGGCGACGGCGTCAGCAACCGGTCCGAGTACATCTGCGGCACCAACCGCCTCGTCGGGACCGAGAGCCCGGGCGACGACCGCTTCAAGGACCCCGACGGCGACAACCAGCTCAACTGCGTCGACAGCGACGACGACAACGACGGCGCCAGCGACGCGCAAGAGGTGACGACCTGCCTCAACCCGCTGTCGAAGAACAACCCGAACCACTACCCGCAGGCGGTCCCCGCGTGCACGGGTGGTGTGAACGGGCCGGCGTGCTCCGGGCCGGCGTCCCTGGCCTGCGACGAGGTCGGCGTCGACGCCGACTGCAACAGCCTCGCCGACCGCACCGAGGCGGCCTGCGGCACCAAGGAGGCGGCCTGCGGCAACCACGTCGACGACGACGGCGACGGCCGTGTCGACTGCGCCGACGACGACTGCATCCCGGATCCGCTCTGCTGCGACTACGACTGGGACAGCGACAACGCGCTCAACTGCACCGAGCTCCAGTGCAACACCAACCCGCGCGACGCCTCCAGCGTCCCGACGCCGCTCCAGGCGGGCGACTTCGACAGCGACGGGCTGCCGAACTGCTCCGACCCCGACGACGACGCCGACACCTTCTCGGACGTCGAGGAGACCCTCTGCGGCAGCGATCCCTACGACGCCCAGTCGGTCCCGGACGACAACGACGGCGACCGCCAGTGCGACTCGGTGGATCCGGACGACGACAACGACGACTTCCCGGACACCCAGGAGCTCACCTGCCTGAGCGATCCCTTCGACCCCACGTCGACGCCCCAGGATGACGCCCACGACCTCGATCACGACGCGATCTGCGACGCCATCGACGACGACGTGGACGGCGACGGCTGGCTCAACTTCGAGGAGATCAGCTGCGAGACCGATCCGCGCGACGCCACGAGCAACCCGACCGCGCAGGGCGCGGACGTCGACAACGACCACCTCTGCGATCGCATCGACACCGATGACGACAACGACGGCTGGCCGGACACCGACGAGAGCGCCTGCCAGACCGACAAGAACGACAAGAATGACGTCCCGGCCGACTGCGACCAGGACCGCGTCTGCGACTTCATCGACACCGACGACGACGGCGACGACGCGCCCGACGCGATCGAGATCCTGTGCGGCACCGGCGTCTGCGACCCGCAGTCGAAGCCGCTCGAGATCGACACCGTGGACACCGACGGCGACAACCTCAAGAACTGCGTCGATCCCGACGACGACGGCGACGGCATCGACGACGTGGTCGAGCTGGCCGGCTGTCCGGCGCCCGTGCCGGCGCCCCTCGAGGGCCCGAACTGCACCGATCCGTACAAGAAGGACACCGACAAGGACGGGCTCGAGGACGGCGTCGAGGACGCCAACCACGACGGCATGACCAATGGCGAGGAGACCTCGCCGGTCCGCGTCGACACCGACGGCGACGCGCTGACGGACGACGTCGAGGCCGCGAGCTGCTACCCGGTCGGCGGCGACAACCAGTGCGAGCCGAGCCATGGCTGGGAGAAGGACTCCGACGGCGACGGCATCCTCGATGGGTTCGAGGACGCCAACCACGACGGCTCCCTCGGCGTGGGCGAGACGAACCCGCTGGTGGCCGACACCGACGGCGACGGCTTCGACGACGGCAACGAGCGCGACTGCCTGACCGACCCGCTCAACGAGCTCAGCTACCCGCTCGATCTCAACGAGAACGGGACCTGCGACGGCGCCGAGCAGGACACCGACCGTGACGGGGTCTCCGACGCGCTCGAGACCTTCTGTGGCACCGATCCGCTCGACAACAAGTCGACCCCGAGCCTCGGCGACCTGCAGGACATCGACGGCGACGGCGAGATCAACTGCATCGACATCGACGACGACGCCGACGGCTTCGCCGACATCGACGAGATCGACTGCAGCACCGATCCGCGGGACGACACCGAGGCGCCGACCCTCGACGGCATCGCCGACTACGACGGCGACGGGACCAAGAACTGCGCCGACCTCGACGACGACAACGACGGCATCGACGACATCATCGAGATCAACGAGATGCTGACCGATCCGCAGGACTGGGACACCGACGACGACGGGCTCTCGGACGGCCAGGAGGACAAGCTCGGGACCGACCCGAACAACGTCGACAGCGACCACGATGGCGTCCAGGACGGGACCGAGTACGGCCTCATCGCGCTCGATCGTCACGAGGACACCGACGAGAGCGTCTTCGTGCCCGACGAGGACGCGACGACGAAGACCGATCCGAAGAACCCCGACACCGACGGCGACGGGCTCAAGGACGGCGAGGAAGATGCGAACGGCAACGGCAACGTCGACGAGGGCGAGGGCGACCCGCTCGATCCGACCGACGGCCTGCGGGACACCGACGGCGACGAGCTCATCGACCGCGACGAGCGCTTCGTCTGGCACACCGACCCGTTCGACAAGGACACCGATCACGATGGCCTGAACGACAAGCTCGAGGTCCTGGTGCACAACACCGACCCGAACGTCCCGGATACGGACGGCGGTGGCATCATCGATGGCTTCGAGATCGAGAACGGGACCGACCCCAACGACCCTGGGGACGACTTTACAGGCGCCGTGATTAGTGGCGACAATGTCTTTGGTTGCACCTCAGGTGGGAGTGGAGAGGGCGCGATGCTGTTCATCACCATCCTTGGCGGGATCCTTCTGGGCCTGCGACGACGATCCACGACGCTCGGCGCGGTCTTGCTGGCCGCCGGGCTGGCAGCGACCGGGAGCGGCCCGGCGCACGCACAGGCGACGCCTTCCGGCAATGTCGAGCAGTTCGTGCCCGGCGGAGGCGGCGATCGTGTGTGGTCGGTGGAGACGTCGGCCGTCGCGCCGGCGTGGACCCCGTATGCCTCTTTCCTCTTCTTCGGCGAGCGGAACAGCCTGATCCTGACCGCCGGCCGTCACGAGGAGGAGCTGATTGGCAACCAGCAGGTCGCCAATCTGCAGCTCGGCATCGGCCTGGCCGACTACCTCCAGTTCGACGTGGGGCTGCCCTTCGTCGTTGGGATGGAGAGCGGCGGGACGACGTCCATCAACCCGCTCACGGGCGGGGGCATGATGGACATGCTGATTCGCCTCCGCGGCCGGATCATCAACAACCGCCTGGGCGGCTTCGGGCTCGGCCTGACGGCCGGCGTGACGGTGCCGACCGGGGATGACGACCACTTCCGTGGCGACCCCGGCGTGGGCATCCTCACGGCGCTCATCGCCGACTACCGCGACGGCGGCACGGTGCTCAGCCTCAACCTCGGCGCCCGCATCCGGACGACCGAGGCGGAGTTCCTGACCGCCGAGGGCTCGAGCGGCGGGATGGTGCTCGGCAACGAGCTGAACTACGGGCTCGGCGTCGACATCGAGGTCGCCGCGCAGGTGCTGTCGATCGGCATCGAGCTCTTCGGCAAGACCCCGTTCGACAAGCCCTTCGGGTCGGTCGAGACGACGAGCCTCGAGGCGCTCTTCGGGCCCAAGTGGGCCTTCGTGCGCGGGCTCCAGTTCCAGGCCGCGGCCGGCATCGGCCTCGTGCAGGGGCGTGGGACGCCGGACTTCCGCTTCCTCTTCGGGCTGTCCTGGCAGCCGGGCGACGACGACGCGGACGCCGACGGCATCATGGACGCCGACGACAACTGCCCGCGCGACCCCGAGGACATCGACGGCTTCGCCGACTTCGACGGCTGCCCCGATCCCGACAACGACAACGACGGCATCCTCGACGGCAAGGACAAGTGCCCGAACAAGCCCGAGAACTTCGACGGCATCGATGACGAGGACGGCTGCCCCGAGGCCGAGACCTTCGCCGACCGCGACCTCGACGGCATCCCCGACGATCGCGACCAGTGCCCCGAGGTGCCCGAGACCGTCAACGGCTTCGAGGATGGCGACGGCTGCAAGGACGAGGTCCCGCCGGGTTGGGGCCGTCCGATGGGCCCGAGCGTCGCGAAGGACCCCGACTGCATCGTCGGCCTCGAGGACCTCATCGTGCACTTCGAGACCGGCCAGGCCGAGCTCACCGCCGAGGCGAAGCGGGTGCTCTTCGAGGTCGCCAACAAGCTCAACAACAACGCTTACGTGAAGTTTGTGAGCATCAACGGCCACGCCGACGAGATGGGGGAGGAGATGTCCAACCTCAAGCTGTCGCAAGCGCGGGCGCGGGCCGTGAAGGCGTACCTGATGGAGCAGGTCGTCGATAAGGAGAAGATGGCGGCGCGCGGCTACGGGGCGTTTGCGCCGAAGGTCGACGCGTCGAATCCCGAGGCCTACGCGGAGAACCGCCGCGTCGACTTCACCGTGGAGCTCGGCGGCAAGTGCGCCGGGCAGTAGAGCAAGTCAGCTAGCCCGTTCCAAACGACAACTTATCCACGACTTCCGTGCCGGCCGGGTCCCCGGGCCGGCACGGGGTCCTGGCTTTGGGGAAGGAATCCATGCTCCGAAGAGGCCTCCTCGCGCTCGTTCCGCTCTTCGCTCTCGGGTCCACCGCGTGTGACCCGATCGAGGTCATTCCGGACCCGGTCGTCGACGAAGACCAGCCGCCGGTTTGGGACATCTCGAACCCGGGGCGACAGTCCATCGTCGAGGGGAAGCAGTTCAAGATCACGCTGACGGCCACCGACTCCGACGGTGACGCGGTCCAGTACATCTTGAAGCAGAAGGCCGGCGACTCGATGACGATCAACGCCGAGACCGGCGAGATCGTCTGGGTGCCGGGGTTCTCGACGGTGACGGAGTGCAAGGGGACCGAGACCTTCAGCGTCACGGTCATCGCGCGCACGAAGCCGGCGGACGAGTTCGTCGACATCGAGATGCAGTTCAACCTCGTCGTGCTCGGTGACCTCGACGAGGACGGCGAGAGCGACGTCGACGACACCGGGGCCGTCGTCGACACGGACTTCGACGGGGACGAGCTGTCGAACGTCGACGAGGACGCGGCCGGGACCGACGAGTGCGTCGCGGACACGGACGGCGACGGGGTCGACGACGGCGGGGACACCTGCAAGCTCGACAAGAACCCGCCGGCGGACTGCGACAGCAACCCGGCGACGCCCGACGAGCAGTGCGACAAGGACAACGACGGCCTCGGCGACGGCTGCGACCCGTTCCCGGAGTGCGATCTGAACGACCCGGACGTCGACGGCGTCGACAACTGCCTCGACAACTGCCCCGGGATCGCGAACCCGAAGAAGGACTGCGACGGCGTGCCCGCGACGCCGATCGAGCAGTGCGACAACGACGATGACGGCGTCGGCGACGAGTGCGACCCGTGCCCGAAGGACAAGATCAACGACCCCGACCTCGACGGGCTCTGCGCCTTCGACGAGGACGGCAACGTCACCGACAACTGCAACGGCGACCTCAACGGCGACGGTGAGATCACGTCCGACGAGATCTTCACCGATCAGAGCGCGAACCCCTCGCCGCACTTCAACACCGACCAGGCCGACGACGACAACGACGACATCGGCGACGTCTGCGACGTGTGCCCGCACGACGCGACCAACGACGAGGACGAGGACGGCGTCTGCCAGGACGTCGACAACTGCCCGGACATGAAGAACGAGCCGTCCGACTGCGACGACGACGCGTCGACGGCGGACGAGCAGTGCGACCTCGACGGCGACAACATCGGCGACGTCTGCGACTCGAACATCGACGGCGACTGCAAGGAGAACAGCGCGGACAACTGCCCCGAGGTCGCGAACTGCGAGGACGACAACACGCAGATCGACACCGACGAGGACGGCGACGGCGACGCCTGCGACGACGACGACGACGACGACGACGTGCTCGACGTCGACGACAACTGCCCGCTGGTCGCGAATGCCAAGCAGACCGACGTCGACGGCGACAACATCGGCTTCCAGTGCGACTCGAGCGTGGTCATCCCGTCCGACCTGCACGTCAACGGCCTCGCCGCGGCGCGCGTCTCCGGCGCGGCCCGCGGGGGGACGACGGCGCTGGCCTTCGAGTCGAAGGAGACGCTGTGCAACAGCGCCCAGGACTGCCCGACGCCGGGCGTCCTCATCGTCGACGACACCGACACCCTCTACATGAAGCGCTACGACTCGGCCGACGCCGACTCGAACTGGCTGAACATCGGCTTCGGCGGCGCCGGCGAGCTCGGCGACCCCTTCGTGAGCCAGGCCGGCGTGGCGTACTTCCCGACCCTGGCGGGTGGCAACTACGGCCTCCGCCGCATCGAGGGCGAGAACGCCGCGGGCGTCTTCCAGACCACGGTCGTCTCGAGCGACGTGACCTTCCACGACCTCCCGGACGGCACGACGGCCGCGCAGTTCTCCCCGTCGACCGGAAACCCGGGCCTCTACCACCTCGAGGACCTCACCTCGGGCGACCCGAAGCTCCTGAAGTCGGCCGGTGGCTACCCCGCGGGTGTCCCGCCCCTCGGCCCGTTCGAGATTCCCTGCGGCAAGAACGGCTGCCAGACCAGCACGGTCGCGGCGGACGCCGTGAAGATGGGGATCTTCTACGGCAAGGACAACACCGTCTACGCGCCCTTCGTCTCGGCCTCCACGGGCGAGATCGAGATCATGACGTACACGATGAGCTCCGGGGCTTTCGAGGCCGTCAACGACGTGCCGAGCGGCTCTTCGACCACGCTGCTCAAGTCGACGGACCTGCAGTTCATCGCCGAGGACCCGAACACCGGGACGCCCTGGTACTGCATGCGCAAGGGCAGCGGCGGCGCGCAGCTGATTCACCTCGCCGGCGGGAACACGGACCGTGCTTGCTCGACGTCGTTCTTTGCGCCGTGCTCGCAGATCAAGTTCACGCTGAGCCCGGGCGGCGTGTGGTTCATGGAGGGCCCGGCGCCGACCGCGAGCCAGACCCGTCTCTCGTTCTTCGACACGAACGGAACCTCCAACGCGACGCAGGACGTGTACGGCCCCGGCGCCGCGCCGACCTCCCCGGCGACGACGGACACCCTACAGCTGTATTTCGCCGGGAACTCGGTCTTCATCGAGCGCGGCCGGTTCGACGGGCAGCAGGTGCAGCCTGAGTGGTACTCGAGCATCGAGTACTGGGCCCCTGGGCAGGTGGGCGCGAAGCAGATCGTCAGCTCGAACGCGTTCCTCTACAACCAGGTCGTCTCGACCAACGATCAGGGCTGGATCGGCATCGTCGGCCGCGACGCCCCGAGCTACGCGACGGTGCAGAACATCATCGCGCGCCGCTACAAGGCGGGCGTGACGACGTCGAACGCGCAGCAGGCCACCCTGCGCACGGACTCGACGAACGGCAGCCAAACGTCCAAGCCGGTCCGCGCGTGGGTCGGTCCGCTGGGCGAGGTCTGGGCCTTCTACAAGCCCGCGACGAACGGCTCCTTCATTCTGAGCGTCTTCCCCGAGGCGGGGATGGGGACGCCGCCGGCGGCCTCCGGCACCGGGCTCGCGACCTCGTCGCTGGACAACGGCGCGAACGTGACGTTCCACCCGGCGGCGACCGTGGTGAGCGTGCTGACGAACAAGTTCAACGGCAGCCTCCGGTATGCCGTTTCCTCGACGACCGGGACGACGCTGCACGACTTCGCGCCGGCGGTGGCCTTCACCAGCAGCGTCCAGGTCGTGACCCACGACGACTTCCTGGCGGACCTCGTCCCGATCACCGGCGGTGGCAACCACTGGGTGACCTACGCGACGGGCGACGCCAACTACTCGATCGCGAAGGTCGAGACCGGCGGGATTCCGACTCTGAACGTCGTCGAGACCGGCCTCCTCAGCGCGCCGCACCACGTCCAGATCGGCCCGGGCAGCGGCAACGGCAAGCCCTGGTTCTTCTACGACAAGGACAGCGGCTTCAACGTGGCGTGGATCAACGGCGTCGGCAACTTCGACGGCGTCGTCATGGGCGCAGAGACTATTGACCCCATCTACCAGATCCTGAACGGCCGGCCACTCCTGTGGGGCATCTCCTTCAAGAAGGGCAGCACGACGCCCACCAACGTCTGCCGTCTCCCCGGCACGGATAGCTGCTGGACAGCCGTCGATGGCACCACGGTCCATTTTGGATGGAGTGCGTCGGTCGACGTTCTCAACAAGGGGTTCTACGTGAACGACGCAGGAGTAGCGCACCTGGTCTGGGTGGATGATCAGTCGCCGCCGAACGTGACGCTCTGGCGGAGCACGGACGCGCCGGTGACTCTGGATTCGCTGCCCTGATCACGTTCGCGGCCGGTTCGTGACAGCGGCGCCCGTCCAACGACGGGCGCCGTTGTCGTATTCGTCAATCGCGCACAGACATGTCCCTGGGACGCTGCGCGCCACTCACTCGACCAGCGGTGGTTGAAGTGCTAGGCGCTGAACCGACCCACATCGCCTCGTGGACATGCGTCGGTCTCTTTGGACGACATCACGTCTCCGCGTGGGGCTAGCCGGGGGGCGACCACCAACGTGAGCAACGCTATCGCTCCTCATTGCGTTGGCACGGCGGTCGCGGTCGAATGCCGTAGATGGTCGCGTCGGAAGCGCCACACGATGGCGATGGTCGAACCGGGTCGACTACGCGCGGCTCACGGCAGCGACCTTGCACACCGGACGCCGACTTCGTCCCCAAAGTCCGTCTGCGGAGCTGGAGTCCGGTAGGACGTGTGCATCGCGGAGCCGTCGAACTTGAAGGTGCCTCCGCGGATCGGCCGATAGATTGAGACACAGGACGTCTGGAGATGCGTCACGGTCCACGCATCGCCATCGACGGGAGCACCCGTATAGCCGCTGTTGTAGCAGTCCTCAACCCACTCGCCGACATTCCCGGCCATGTCGAGTGCGCCGACCGCCGAAATTCCCGCGGGTCTTGAGCCGACTTCAGACGTCGTACCGGTGCCGCAGCCGTAGTCCGACGCGTAGTCCCACATGACGGCGTTATCGTTGGCGCATGTGGGTTCCGGATAGTCGCCCCATGGGAAAGCCGTATGGGTGCTCCCTGTTGCTGCATACTCCCACTCGGCCTCGCTCGGCCGACGTCCGCCCAGCCAGTCGCAGACTGTCGCGGCATCCGTCCAAGCCAGGAAGTCTTTGGGATGCCGTCCTTTTCCTTCCGACGAGGAATTCCCGCCAACGGGGGAGCAGTAGCCGGCGCCGACACACGCCTCGAATAGACGGACTGTGACTTCGTACTTTGCGATGAGACGTCCTTCGGAGAAGGTGACCAAGTGGGCCGGTCGCCCCAGGTCGGTTCCGGTCTCGGTATCCGGCGCCCCCATGGTGTAGCTTCCGGGCGGAAGTAGGATCCAAACATCGTCTTGCTGCCATGGCGATGAGCGCTGTAACCGAGCATATTCGCAGTGCGCGCGGTCATTGCACTGCGCCCAGTACCCAGGCACCGCTGGGCACTGGATGCCGGCACAAGTCGGGAGCGTGCAGAAGCCACCGTCGCAGCTTCCACCATCGCCTTCTGCGGTCTGGCAGGGGGTGCCCTCCTCTTTGGGGGCTTCGAGGCAGCCTAGGGTGGGGTCGCAGCCGACGGACTCCTGGCAGGTGTTCGAGGGGGTGCAGGTGATGGGGGCGAAGCCGGTGCAGACGCCGGATTGGCAGGTGTCCGTGGTCGTGCAGACCGAGCCGTCGTCGCATGGGGTGCCGTCGTCCTTGTCGAGGACCACGCAGGCGCCGGTCTGGGAGACGCAGGCCGCGCGCTGACAGGTGTTCTCCGGCGGGGCGCAGACGACCGGGGTGCCCGGGTCACAGCTGTTGGCCTGGACGTCGCAGAAGATCTTGCCGTCGCACAGGTTCGCGTCGGTCGGGCAGCCGTCGTCGGCCGAGCAAGCACAGTCCTTCGTGTCCGAGACGCAGCCGCCCAGCTCCTCGCTGCAGCTGTCGACGCTGCACGGGAGGTCGTCGCTACAATCGCGGGCTACCCCCTTGCACTCCTGATTGCGACAGCGGTCGTCCACGGTGCAGACGAGCTTGTCGTCACAGGGCACGTTCTCGGCCAGCGGCGTGCCGGAGACGCAGGTGTACGTGGCCAGATCGCACGTCTCCTCGCCATTGCAGGGGTTGCCGTCGCCGCACGGGACCCCGGGACCACACGGGCACGCGATGCCGTCGTTCACGCAGCCCCCGAGGTCCTCGTCGCAGCTGTCCGCCGTACACGCGATGCCGTCGTCACACGGATTCCGCGCGCTCAGGCACTGCCCGCCGATGCACTTGTCGCTGATCGTGCACAGGAGCCCATCGTCACACGGCGTTCCGTCGCTCGCGTCGACCTCGACGCAGGTCCCCGTCGAGGTGGCGCACCGACTCACCTTGCAGGGCGTCGTCGCCGCCGGGCAGGCCGAGGGGCAGGGGTGAACGCCGCCCGTGTCCTCCACCACCGCGTCCGGGTCCGCGCTCGTGTCTCCCGTCGTCGTGTCGAGCGCGCCGGAGTCGACGTCCTCCTCGGCCGGGAGCGGCGGAAAGCACCCGGCGCCCAACGTCGCGACCACCGCCCACACCACCATCCACTGCCTCGCCACGGTCCCCCTCCGGCGTTTCAATGCCCCTCGGACGCGCTCCGCACCCCCCGGATCACCCCACCATACCCCGCGGGGCGGATCCCGCCAACCCGCGCCCCGGGCTCGAAGTGGCCGAGATTCCACGCGTCACGGCGTCGCCGTAGGTGCTTTCGGCTTGGTCCGGGCCGCCGACGGTGCTTCAATCCCGGCGTGCGCCGCCGACACCTCATCGCCCTGCGTGGGAGCCGAGAAGAGACCGCCGCCGCCGCTCTCGCGGCCCTCGCGCGGCGTCCGGCCGGCGGCGACGACCTCTGGGTCGGCCCCGACCACACGCCGGGGCGGGCCGTTCGCAAGCTCCTGGGCCGCGCCTACGACGCCGTCGTCCTCGACCTCCACGACGGCCTCGACGCCGACGTCCTCGGCCAGGCCCACGGCTTCGTCCGCGCCGGCGGCGCGCTCATCCTGCGTCTGCCACCCCACGACGGGCCTCCCGGGCCGCTCCCCCTCGACGCGCGTCTCGCCGCTCACCCCTTCACCGCGGCCGACGTCGGCGACCGCTTCCGCCTCCACTTCGAGCGCGCCCTCGCGCGGGCCGAGCGCTCCCCCGCCGGCGCCCTCGGCCCCGTGGACCACGCCGTCACAGGCTCGCCGGACCAGGCCGCCGCCGTGGCCGAGCTCACCGAGCGCCTGCGCGTCCCGACGCCCTCTTTGACCACGCTGGTCGCCGACCGCGGCCGCGGCAAGTCGAGCGCCCTCGGCCTCGCCCTCCGCGGCCTCGCCGACGCGGCGCTGCGCGTCATCGTCACCGCCGAGGACCCCGGCTCGGCCGCCGAGGTCTTCCGCTTCGCGACCGGAGCGCCCGAGCCTCCCACGGACGGTGCCCTCCGCTTCGTCCCGCCGATGGCATTGGCGACCGGGGACGACCCGGCCGACGTCATCGTCGTCGACGAGGCCGCCCAGCTCCCGGTCCCCGTCCTCCAACAGCTCGTCCGCCGCCACCCGGAGGCCCGCGTCGCCTTCGCCACGACCGCCCGCGGCTACGAGGGGACTGGCCGGGGCTTCATGCTGCGCTTCCTGGCCTGGCTCGAGACCGACCCGCGCCCGCGCCGCCACCTGACCCTCGAGACCCCCATCCGCTGGGCCCCCGATGACCCGGTCGAGCGCTTCGTCTTCGACGCGCTCCTCCTCGACGCGCGCCCCGCGCCCGTCGCCGCGGACGCCGACGGCCGCCCCTGCGACGTAGACCACGCCCTCCTCGACCGCGACGGCCTCGTCCGCGACGAGCGTGACCTCGCCGACGTCTTCGGCCTCCTCGTCCACGCCCACTACCGGACCACCCCCGAGGACCTCCACCGCATCCTCGATGCCCCGAACCTCGCCCTCCACGCGCTGCGGACGCGGGACTCCGGACGGGTCGTCGCGGTCAACCTGGTCGCCACCGAGGGCGCGCTGCCGCCCGCGCTCCGCGAGGACGTCGCCCGCGGCCGCCACCGCCTCCGCGCCCACGCCCTCGCCGACGCCCTCGTCGCCCACTGCGGCCAAACCGAGGCCGGCGCCCTCACCATGCTCCGGAGCGTACGCATCGCGACCCACCCGGACCTGAGGCGGCGCCGCCTGGCCTCGACGCTCATCCGGGCCGTCGAGCGCGCGTCGGAGGTGGACCTCTTCGGCACCGTGTTCGGCGCCACCGCAGAGCTCCTGGCCTTCCGTCGCTCGCTGGGCTACGAGCTCGTCCGGGTCAGCGCCTCGCGCGGCGCCCGCACGGGAGAGCCCGCGGCGCTCATGCTCCGCCCGCGAAGCGCCGCTGCCCACGCGCTCCTCGCCCACCTCAGGGCCGACCTGGCGCGCGATCTGCCGCACCAGCTCGCGCTCCTCGAGGCCGACGGCGAGCTGCTCCTCGACCCGGACCTCGCGTCCGCCCTCGGTCACGGCCTCCCGCCCGTCGCCCCGCTCGACGAGGCCGCCCGCGACGCCGCGGTCGCCGCCTATCTCGGGAGCCCCAGGACCTTCGAGTCGGCCGCGAGCGCCGTCACGAGCTTCGTCCACGCGCACCTCGGCGCGCTCGACGCCCTCGCCGACCCACGCCAGGCCGCGCTCCTCCGTG
>SBGO01000146.1 GCA_006226565.1 Deltaproteobacteria bacterium
CCGGCGTCGCGTGGTACCGGCTGCCCGTGCCGGGCGACGCCCTGGTCTGGAGCCCCGCGACCTTCGCCGCCGTCCGCCGGGGGGACGCGGTCGCCCCCGACCTGCGCGTCAGCCTCGCCTGGCCCGAGCCGACCCTCGCCGAGGTCCGCGCCGAGAACCACGGAGACGCCGACGCCGACGCCCCCGCGGCGGTCCGCGTCGCCACCGTCGCCCTGGCGGCGGACGCCCAGAGCGGCTACACCCTCGCCGACGTCCTGACCGAGACCCGCTTCGAGCGCGGCCCGACCGTCCGCCCCATCGCGCCCGGCGCGAGCCTGACCCTCGGCTGGATCCGCTTCGCTTCTCCCCCGACGCACCGTGAGGACCTCGTTGTCACCCCGCGCCTCTAGCTTCGTCGCGACCGCCGCGCTGGTCGCCGTCGCCACCTCGCTCGCCCCGGCCCCCGCCGGCGCCTGCGGTCCGGACTTCCCCAATCGCCTCCTGCTCTCGCCGGACCAGGTGCTGCTCAGCGCCCCGGTCGCCGACTTCGCCCGTGAGCTCGAGCGCCTGGTCCCCGAGGTGAAGGCGCCGCTGTCGGTGGTCATCGTGGCCTACGACGGCGACCAGAAGACCTACGCCACCGAGGCCGAGGACCTCGACCGCGCGCTGAAGGACGCCGGCGTGGCGGCCGAGGCCCGCGCCGCGGCCGTGGAGCGGCTGAAGAAGGCGCGCGCCGCCAAGGACGAGGCCCTCCTCGAGGGGCTGGAGCCGGCGGACATCCGCGAGTACGCCCGCGGGGCCATCCAGTACGCCCGGGGCGAGGTCCAACGCGCGCAGGAGACCTGGGAGAAGCTGCTCGCGATGGCGCCGGCGGAGCGCCCGCGGCGCTCGGTCTGGGCGGCCTACATGCTGGGCCGGAGCCACGGCACGGTGGGCGGCTTCGGCTGCAGCGGGGACATCGATCCCGCCTGCGACGTCCCGGCCGCCTTCGGCTACCTCGCCAAGACCCGCGAGCTCGCCCGCGCCGGCTTCGAGGACCGCCTCGGCCTGGCCGCCACGAGCCTCGGCTGGGAGGCGGCCCTCCACCTCCAGCTCGGGCACCTCGAGGATGGCTACCGCGCCTTCGTCGAGCAGGCCGCGAACGGCGACGCCACCGGGGTCAACTCGCTGGCGCGGATCGGCGAGGACCTCCTGAAGGACCCGGCCCAGCTGCGGGTCGGCGCGGCGAGCGCGGTCGTCCGTCCGGTGATCACGGCGCTCCTGCTCTCGCGCCCGAGCTACAGCTACGACACCTCCGACCCCACCGTGGAGAGCGCCGAGCGCGGCCAGGCGACGCGCTGGCTCGACACCGTCGCCGCGGCGGGCGCCAAGGACGTCGCCGGCGCCGACCGGCTCGGCTGGCTCGCCTACCGCGTCGGTCGCTTCGAGGAGGCCGCGCGCTGGCTCGACCTCGCCCCGGCCGACGGCGCCGTGACGCTCTGGACGCGGGCCAAGCTGGCGCTCCGGGCCGGCAAGCGCGACGAGGCCGCGGCGCTGCTCGCCAGGGTCATCGGCGCCTTCGCCGAGGAGGAGCGCTGGCATTACTGGCCCGGGGATTGGTCGGCCTGGGGGGCCTGGGACGTCGGGACCCAGCCGCGCGGCCGCGCCCGCGGGGAGCTGGCGCTCCTCGAGCTCTCCGGCGGCGAGTACGTGCGCGCCCTCGATCTCCTCGCCCGGACCGACTACGGCCTCGACGCGGCCTACCTCGCCGAGCGCGTGGTCAGCGTCGACGAGCTCAAGGCCCTGGTCGACGCCCAGTGGCCCGCGCCGGCGACGGCCGACGGCGTCGAGCCGGTCGCGGTCCCGCCGGGGTACCTCTACGAGCCGGCGGACGTGCGCGCGGGCGCCGGCGCGGCCGTCTGGATCCGCTACCTCCTGGGGCGACGCCTGGTCCGCGCGGGGCGCCTCGACGAGGCGGCGGCCTACCTCCCGACCCTCCCCGCCGGCCACGAGCCGCGCTACGGGCGCCTCCCCAAGGACGGCCCCGCGCCGAACTCGCCGGCCGATCTGCTGCGGCGCTACCGCGAGGCCCTGGCGAAGGGGCGCGATCGGAGCCTGCCGGCGGCGGAGCGCGCGGCGGGGTGGTGGGAGGCGGCCAAGATCACGCGCCACGACGGCATGGAGCTGATGGGGACCGAGGTCGGCCCCGACTGGCAGGTCTACAGCGGCAACTTCTCCCTCGACAGCGCGGCGGATGAGCGTCGCAAGCTCGTGAGCGCCGTCGCCCCGCCGAAGCCCGCCGAGCTGCGGGCGGCGTCCCGGCACGCGCCGGCGCCCGATCGGCGCTTCCACTACCGCTACATCGCCGGCGACTACGCGATGAACGCCGTGAAGCTCCTCCCGAAGACCTCGGAGGACGCCGGCGCGATGCTCTGTCACGCGGCGAGCTGGATCATCAACCGCGATCCGCCGGCCGCGCGCCGCTTCTATCGCGAGTACCTCGCGCGCCAGCGTCACATCGCCTTCATCCCCAACTTCGGCCAGGACTGCCCGGCCGAGCCGTGAGCCGTCGGCGCCTCCCGCCGCGATTTCGCGGTCGGGGCGTGACGGGGGTTGCGTCGTTCGCGTGATTTGATGACGTTCTCCTCCGCACGCCGTGACCCGAGGCCCTCGATGACGAACGCCGCGCCCTCCTTCGACGCCCATGCGCACATCCGACTCGGCCGGGTCGGCGCGGTGGCGCCGTCGCCCTGCGGTGGCTGGCTCGCCGTGGCGGTGGAGCGGCTCGATCAGGAAGGCGCGCGCTACGTCGCCGACCTCTGGCGCGTCCCGCTCGACGACGGCGCGCCCTCGCGCCTCACCGTGGGCGAGCACCGCGACACCGCGCCGTGCTTCCGCGCGGACGGCGCCCTCGGCTTCCTGAGCGATCGCCCGCTCCCCGGGGCCGAAGCCGGCGACGGCGCCCCCCGCGCCCAGGTCTGGGTGCTGCCGGCCGAGGGCGGCGAGCCGCGCCCGCTGACCGACGAGCCCCTCGGCGTGCTCGACTTCCGCTTCGCCAAGGCCGCCGACCGCCTCGTCGTGCGCGCCCTCGTCCACCCCGACGTGCCGCGCGAGGAGCACCGCGCCTACGCGCGCGACCGCGCCAAGCTGGGTCCGTCGCTCCGCCACTACCGGACGATGCCCGTCCGCTTCTGGAACCAGTGGCTGCCGGAGGAGGTCCCGCACCTGCTCGCGTTCTCGGGCGACGGCACCGGCCGGCGCGACATGACGCCCAACGCCGGGCGCGCGCTCGAGCAGGAGTGCACCTGGGATCTGTCGCCGGACGGCGCCCTGGTGGCGGCGACGTGGGGCATGCCGAGCCCCCACGACCGCATCTTCGACCGCCCGCTGGCGCTCGTCCCCACCGACGACGGGTGCATCCGGCTCATCGGCGGCGGCCCCGGCGTCGTCAACGCGACGCCCCGCTTCGCCGCCGACGGCCGCGTGCTGGTCGCCACGCGCTACACGCGCTCGCCCCACCGCTACGGGCACCGATCGCTCTGGCACTACGACTGCGACGCCCCGGACGGCGCGCCGCGCGAGCTCACCGCCGACTGGGGCGACTGGCCGGTCCCGGCGGCCTGGAGCGAGGATGGCGCGACGGTCTACGTCCTCGCCGAGCACCGCGGTCAGCAGGCGGTCTTCGCCGTAGACGTCGCCAGCGGCGCGCACACGCGCGTGACCCGCGCGGAGCACGGCGGCGCCTACGCCGAGCTGGCGATCGTGCCCGGGCGCGGCCTCCTGGCCGGCACGCGCTCGAGCATGCTCGA
>SBGO01000752.1 GCA_006226565.1 Deltaproteobacteria bacterium
CGACGGCCGGCGCCGGCGGCTGGTGCGCCTTGCGCGCGTCGTCTCCGGTGGTGCCCTTGCAGCCCGCGCTTCCCAAGGCGATCGCGCCGATTACCAGGCTCTTGTAGACTCGTCCCCTCATGATTCCGCTCCCCTCGCTGTGTGCGCCCATCGCACGGCATATTTTGACGTGTGTCAATGAGCGGAGCGGTCAGTTTGCGTCCAGCGTCAGCGAGAAGGGCGTCCCGACGGCCTTCTCGTCGCCCGGGACGAGGAACGGCTCGGTCCACGGAATCTCGGTCAGCGCGATGTGCCCGCGGGTCGCGGTGCCGGTGAGGTTGACGACCGGCTCGCCGCCGAGCAGGGCGACGACGCGCGCGCGGGCGGCCGCGTCGTCGATGGCGTCGAGGTCGTCGGGCACGAGGAGCGCCGCGCGGATGGACGCGGGCTGGTCCTCGAGCCAGTAGTCCGTCGATCGCACCTCGGTGACCAGCAGGTGGGCGTGGTGGAGGGGGAGCTCGAGCGGCGCGCCGCCGCGGGTCACGAGCTGGCCGTCGACGCGGAGGTGGGCGCGCGCCGGGGAGCAGAAGGGGTTGAAGTCGGGGACCTCGATCGCGACGGACGCCGCGCCGCGGGCGAGCGTTCCGGCGTAGGCGTGGTCGTCGGGCGCGGGGGCGGGCGCGCCGTCGCCGTCGAGGAGCGGCCCGGACAGGGGCGTGCTCGTCGGGACGAAGGCCCAGCCGTCGTCGAAGATGCGCTTCTCGAAGTAGCCGTCGACGTCGTCGCGGCGCCCCTCGACGCGCAGGACGCGGGCGGCGTTGCCCTGGCCGTCCTGGAAGATGGTGATGCGGCGGGTCACGCGCCCGTCGACGTCGGGCTGCCGGCGCCAGTCCTCGGCCGGGAGCTTGCGGGTCGTCCCCGAGGGGCCGTCGATGATGTAGGAGTAGGTGAGGAGCGTGTTCTCGCCGCCCGTGTCGAAGTCGTAGAGGCGCGTGTACATGGCGCCGGCGGCGTCGATGACGAAGAGGGTCGAGGCGCTCACGCTGAGGTTGACCGCGGTGAAGGTGCCGCGCTCGGGGCCGCAGATCTGGCGGCTCCAGTCGGCCGGGAGCCACCAGTCGTTGAAGTAGATGCGGCGCCCCTCGGGGCCGAGGCGGTAGAGGTGCGCGACGCCCATGCCGACGCTGTGCGTGGTGCCGTCGCGGTCCTGGTAGCGCCCGACGCCGAGGGGGTGGGAGTCCGAGACGCTCCAGCCCCGCGCGGTGGGCCAGTCGGCGCGGAGGCCGGGGCCCTGGGCGGCGGGCCAACCCCAGCGGTCGGTCCAGTTGAAGGTGCCCTCGACGAGGAAGGCGTTGGTGAGGTCGTCGCCGCGGTAGAAGGCGCCGGCGTCGGAGAGCGCGTGGAGGTGGATGCCGTCGGCGGAGAGGGCGACGATCTCTGTGGGCGGGCCGAAGTTGACGAGGTTCGAGCCCTCGGGGCGCCCGCTCGCGCCGAGGAGGTGCCAGGCGCCGGTCGCTCCGGGGCGGGCGTCGGTGTTCGGCTTGACCCAGATGCGGCCCTCGCGGAGCGCGACGAAGTAGCGCTGGTTGAAGGACTCGGTCGCGGTCCGGAAGAGGACGCGATCGGGGAGCGCGGTGTCCTCGGGGCGCCAGGTGTCGAGGGCGTCGGCGTCGCTGTCCGTGTCGGCGTCGGCGTCCGCGTCGGCGTCCGCGTCGGCGTCGGCGATCGTGGTGTCCGCCGGGACGTCGTGCTCGAGCGCGTCGAGCCCGACGGCGTCGGCGTCGACGTCGGCGGTCCCGCCGTCGGAGGCGGGGCCGCACGCGAGGAGCGCGAGCGCAGCGAGTGGGAGCAGGCGCGACACCTTCGAGGCTACCGCAGCGCGGGCCCGCGCGGAACCGCCGCGGCGCGCCAGGTCAGCCGACGATGTCGTCGCTCACCTCGACCCCCACCGGGCAGTGGTCGGACCCGGTGGCGTCCGAGAGGATGAGCGCGTCCTTCAGGAACGGCATCGCCCCCGGCGAGGCGAGCACGAAGTCGATGCGCCAGCCGATGTTCTTCTCGCGGACGCCGAAGCGTTGGCTCCACCAGGTGTAGCGGCCGGTCGCGTCGGGGTGGAGGTGGCGGAAGGTGTCGACCCAGCCCATCGCGAGGTAGCGGCGGAAGTCCTCGCGCTCCTCGGGGGTGAAGCCGCTCGTCTTGTGGTTCGACTTCGGGCGGGCGAGGTCGACATCCTCGGGGGCGGTGTTGAAGTCGCCCATGACCAGGACGGGCTCGCCGGCCTCGAAGCGCGGGCGCAGGTGATCGAAGACGGCCTGGTAGAAGCCGAGCTTGTAGGGGATGCGGCTGTTGTCGCGGTTGGTGCCGTTGCCGTTGGGGAAGTAGCCGTTCGCGACGGTCAGGCGCCCGAAGCGCGCCTCGAGGTAGCGCCCCTCCACGTCGTAGCGGGGGTCGCCGAGCGCGGTCGAGACCTCGTCGGGCATCCGGTCCTTCGGGACGAGCAGGCCGACGCCGCTGTAGCCCTTGCGCTCGGCGGCGGCGTACCAGCTGCGCCAGCCGCGGGGTTGGCGCACCGCGGGCGTGAGCTGGTCGGGGTGGGCGCGCGTCTCCTGCAGCGCCACGATGGAGGCGTCCGAGCTCCGGAGCCACTTCCCGAAGCCCTTGTTCGCGATCGCGCGAAGGCCGTTGACGTTCCACGACAGGATCCGCATCTCCCCTCCTCGGCGACCGTGCGTTGCGGGGTCGGGCCTATAGCGATCGCGCGCAGCGCTGTCCAGGAGAGGGAGGGCGTCACGGTGTCCTGGGCGGGTCTCCTCTGTTGCGTTGCGGAATGGTGGCGGACCCGCGAGCGGCGCACGTGGGCTGCCGGTTGACGGGGGGCGCCTGGACGTGGTGAAAAAGTGCCCATGAACCGGACGTTCAGCCCCTGGGAAGTCGACAAGCAGTGGTTGATCCACCCGTCGATCTACGATCAGGTGCCGCCGGGGCACTTCGCGGACTTCATGTGCGACCTCGTCCGCGAGGTGACCGACATCGACGACATCGCCCGGGTCTATGAGGGGGACGTGGCACGTTCCCCCCACTACCCGGCGATGATGACGGCGCTGCTCCTCTACGCGTGGTGCGAGGGCGTCTACTCGTCGCGCAAGATCGCCAAGGCGTGCGAGCAGCGCGTCGACTTCATGGCGCTGACCGGGATGGAGCAGCCCGAGTTCGAGACGATCCGGGAGTTCCGTGAGCGGCACGCCGCCGCGCTCGAGCTGGCGGTGGTGCGGTTCTTCAAGGCGTCCCAGCGGATGGGGCTGCCGTGGGGGCCCGCGGCGTCCGACGTCGACGACGAGAAGACGACGATGAGCTTCGGTCGGGACGACGATCCGATCGAGGCCGAGGCGCATCGCTGGGTCGAGCGCAGCCGGCTGATGGACGAGGAGGAGGACACGCGCTGCGGGACGGGGTTCCGCGGCGACGAGATCCCGAAGTGGATGCCCGACAAGGGCAAGCGCATCCGGAAGCTGCGCGACGTGCGCCTCGCCATCGAGGACGAGGACCGCAAGCGCGAGGTCGCGGCGCGCGCCCTGGCGGACGACGACGACGATGACATGGACGCGACCGGCTTCGTGCGCGCCATGCCGGACGACGAGGAGGACGAGCTCCCGCCGCCGCCGCCGCCGGTGGAGGAGAACCCCTTGCTGCGGCGTCGCAGCGTCCGCTCCCGCCTCGCGCCGTCGTCCATGGCGCCGCCGCCGCCTCCTCCTGAGCCTGAGCCCGAGCCCGAGCCCGAGCCCGAGCCC
>SBGO01000221.1 GCA_006226565.1 Deltaproteobacteria bacterium
CACCGAGCACGCCCCCGGCGACGGCCGCGGCCAGCGCGACGCGGGCGCCGGCCGACGACGCGGACACGGACGAGGAAGAGACCGCAGAGATGGTCACGGTCCCGCACCTCGCCCGCCTCGACGAGGACGAAGCGCGGCGCCGGCTCGAGGCCGTGGGCCTGCGCGGGCGCTTCGACTCGCGCTTCTCCCCGTCGGTGCCGACCGGCCTCGTCATCCTCAGCCGCCCCGGGGCCGGGGAGGCCGTGCCGCGCGGCGGGCGCGTGATGGTCTTCGTCGCGGAGTGAGGCGCGGGCGCAAAGGCGCTTGAGCCCGGCGGGCGGGCGGGGCAGGATGGGCGCCCTTTCGAGGAGCCCAGGATCATGACCGACACCCAAGCCGCCGCCCCCAAGGGCCCCCGCCGCTCGCTCTCGGGCATCAAGTCGACCGGGACCCCGCACCTCGGGAACTATCTCGGGATGATCCGCCCGGCCATCGCGCTGCAGGAGAGCCACGAGGCCTTCTACTTCGTGGCGGACTACCACGCGCTGACGACCGAGCGCGATCCGGTGCGGATGCGCCGCGCGACCCACGAGATCACCGCGACCTTCCTCGCGTGCGGGCTCGACCCGAGCCACGCCGCCTTCTTCCGGCAGAGCGACGTGCCGGAGGTGACCGAGCTCACCTGGCTCCTGAGCTGCGTCATCACCATGGGCGAGCTCGAGCGCGCCCACGCCTTCAAGGCCCGCAAGGCCGAGGGCACCGAGGGCACCGCGCTCCACGGCCTCTTCGCCTACCCAGTGCTGATGGCGGCGGACATCATCATCTACGACTCGCACGTGGTGCCGGTCGGCAAGGACCAGGTCCAGCACGTCGAGATGGCGCGCGACATGGCCAAGCGCTTCAACCACATCTTCGGCGACACCTTCGTGCTCCCGGAGGCGCTCGTCCGCGAAGAGGTCATGACCATCCCGGGCATCGACGGGCGCAAGATGTCGAAGTCGTACGACAACGGCATCGAGATCTTCCTGCCGAAGAAGCAGCTCAAGAAGCGGCTGATGCAGATCGTGACGGACTCGACGCCGCTCGAGGACCCGAAGGACCCCGACACCTGCAACGTCGTGTCGCTCTACAAGTACTTCGCGACGCCCGAGCAGGTGGCCGAGATGGAGGCCGCCTACCGCCAGGGCGGCTACGGCTACGGCCACGCCAAGCTGGCCCTGCTCGAGGCGCTCGACGGGCACCTCGCGCCGATGCGCGACCGCTACGAGGCGCTGATGGCCGACCCCGACACCCTCGAGGACGTGCTCCGCGCCGGCGCCGCCAAGGCCCGCGCCACGGCGCGCGAGGTGCTCGGCCGGGCGCGCGAGAAGGTCGGCTACCCGCGCCACCCCTTCTCGCTGGCCTGACGCCGCGCCGGGGCGTCGCGGTGACGCGCGACGCCCCCGCCGGGCGCTAGTTGCAGTAGGAGTCCGACCCGCGCAGGAACGCCTTGCACGGGTTGGTGTCACAGTAGCTGTCGCTGCCCCGCAGGTAGGCCTTGCAGTCGCCGGTGTCGCAGTAGCTGTCCGAGTTGCGCAGGATCGCCTTGCAGTCGCCCGAGTCGCAGTAGCTGTCGCTCTTGCGCAGGATCGCCTTGCAGTCGCCGGTGTCGCAGTAGCTGTCCGAGTTGCGGAGCAGCGCCTTGCAGTCGCCGGTGTCGCAGTAGCTGTCCGAGCCGCGGAGCAGCGCCTTGCAGTCGTTCGGCGACCACTTGCGGTAGCCGACGCGCATCAGGTCGACGGACTGGCGCAGGGTCGGCCCGTCGGACGGCGCGAGGCCGGTCGCGGGCGGGGCGGCGAAGGCGACGAGCAGGAGCAGCGTGGCGAGCATCGGGTCCTCACACGGTCTCTCGGGGTGGCGTCACCACCCTGAACCTCGGCGCCGAGGGACGCAATCCCGGGGCCTGACCGCGGCCCCGGAGCGCGGACCTCAGTGGGCGGCGACGGCGAGGTCGAGCCCGAGGAGCCGCTTGGCGCGGGCGGCGAGGCGCGCGTCGTGGTAGCGCGCCACCGCGGCGGCGTACGCGGCGCGTGTCTCGGGGGCCTCGGGGAAGACGCGGGCCATGGCGTCGAGAATGGCGTCCACCTCGGCGGCCGTCCGCAGGCGCGGCACGCGGACGAGCAGCTCGGCCGGGACGAAGCGGCGCAGGTCGCGGACGTCGCGGACCACCGCGAGGCGCTTGGCGAGCGTGTGGAGCGTGTCGGAGAGCTCGGCCTCGCGCACGAGGCGGAGCTGCACGCGGCCGTGGGGATCGACCGCGGCGCCTGCCCGCGCGAGCTCCTCCTCGAGCGCGTCGGAGGCGTAGCGCTCCACGACCTCGGTGTAGGGCAGGACGGCGTCCGGCAGCTCCACCTCGGCGGTCACCTCGCCGTGGCCGACGGTGACGCGGAGCGGCATCCCGTCGAAGGTCGCGTGCGCGTGCTCCGCGTCGGTCACCCGGACGTCGCTCAGGAAGGTCGACAGGTCGCGGGCGAGGCGCTTGGCCGCGCGGGCGCGCAGGGCGCCGCGCGCGCTCAGGAGCAGCGAGACGACGACGAGGCACGCGGCGAGGCCGACGAGGAGAGCAGCGGTGATCATCGTTCCTCCGGGCGGCCGGCGTGGGTTGGCGCGCCGGCGCGGGTTCTATAGACGACCGGGATGCCTGCGTAAACGCTCCGCGGGATCGACGGCGGCGCCGGGCCGCGGCGCGGGCTCAGCTCCAGCGCGCGATCGGCCAGCCGACCTTCTTGGCGTGGCGGCGCAGGCGCGGGTCGGGCAGCACCACGACCGGGTGACCGACCGCGGCCAGCATCGGCACGTCGGAGAACGAGTCGCTGTAGAACCAGGAGCGCGCGAGGTCGACGCCGTGGTCGGCGGCCCAGCGGCGCGCGAGCTCGACCTTGCCCGGGCCGTAGCAGAGCGGGCGCGCGAAGTCGCCGGTCAGCCGCCCGTTGTCGTCGGTCGGGAAGCGGTTCGCGAGCCAGTCGTCGAAGCCCCAGCTGTCCTGGGCGGCCCGCGCGAGGTAGCTCGAGGTGCTGCTCAGGAGCACCAGCGGCCGGCCCGCCGCGCGATGCTCGGCGATCGCGGTGCGCGCCCCCGGGAGCAGGTGTTCGACGATCTCCTGCTCGAACCAGGTCCGCGTGCGGGCGTCGAGATCGGCCTCGGCGACGCCGCGGTAGTAGGCGACGGCCCGCCCGAAGGCGCGGGTCATGTCGACGAGCGAGAGGTGGTAGAGGAGCATCCAGACGGCGCTCTGCGCGAGGCTGAGGTTGCCGATCCGCTTGTTCCGGTGCTCGTAGCGCGCGAAGCGCATCCCGCTGTTGAAGGGGACGAGGGTTCCGTCGAGGTCGAAGAAGGCGGCGCCGCGCGCGCCGTCGTGATCGGTGGCTGGCATGGCCGCGGATGCTACCCGATCCGGCGGGCCCACGGAAATTCCGGGCGCGCGGCGGCGTTACACCCCCGACGGCGGCGCTGGACGTCGCCCGGGGCCCGCGGCACGATACCGCCCAGCCGAGGTGAGCATGACCCACGATCCCGCCCGTTCCCACGCCGCGTCCGGCCCGCTGCTCCTCGCGGCGGCCTACCTGGTGTTCGGCGTGGCGCTGCTGCTCGCGGTCCTCGGCGTCCGCGTCGGCGCCAACGCCGCCCTCGCCCTGGACATCCCCCTCTTCCTCGGCGGCGGGGTGCTCGCGACGCGCGCGTTCCACGGCGCCCACCTGCTCCGGCGCGGCGCCCACGGGGCGGCGGGCGCGACCGCGGCGGTGA
>SBGO01000279.1 GCA_006226565.1 Deltaproteobacteria bacterium
TGCTCAAGGACGAGGAGGCCTACGCCTTCACCCGCGCGACGCGCGGCGCCGGCGGGGCGCCGCTGGTGGGCGCCGAGCGCGTGGCGGCCGACGCCGTGCACGACGCCAAGGCGACCGTCGATCTCGCGAGCCGGGAGGCGCTCGAGAAGTACCTGCGCGGCTTCAAGCGGGCGATGGCGGCGGCGCTCCTCGCGGTGGACGAGGACGACCCGCAGGCGGCGGCCACCATCGAGGCGCGCCTCGACCAGCTGAGCCTCGACCGCCTCGACGACCTCCGCGCCTTCCTCGAGGACCCGGCCGTGGCCAGCGAGCACGTGGCCTTCCTCCAGATCTTCCTCGCCGACGACCGGATCCGCATCCTCCTGACCCTGCCCGAGCAGGAGACGCGGCCCTTCGAGTCGGAGGTCCCGGTGCGGCGCGTCTATCAGCTCGTCTCGCGGCTCCGCGAGCAGCTCCAGGACGAGCGCAGCGACCCGCGCGCAGCGGCGCGCGAGCTCTACGACGCGCTCCTGCGGCCGGTCCGCCCCGCCCTCGACGGCGCCGGCGTGCAGACCCTGATGGTCTGGCTCGACGGGGCGCTGCGCTACGCCCCGCTCGCCGCGCTCCGCGACGACGACGGCTGGCTCGTCGAGCGCTTCCGCCTCGCGCTCTACACCCCGGTGACCCACGCGGCGCTGAAGGACCGGCGCCAGGGCGCGTGGCGCGTCAACGCCTTCGGGATGAGCCAGGAGGCGCCCGGCTTCGACCCGCTCCCCGGGGTCCCCGCCGAGCTCGAGGCGATCGTCGCGCGCGCCGACGTCACCGGGGATCCGGGCGCGATGCACGGCGCGATCTGGCTCGACGACGCGTTCACGGCCGCCACGCTCGAGCAGGCGCTGCGCGACGAGGGCGTCCAGGCCGTCCACGTGGCCAGCCACTACGCCTTCGACCCCGAGGGAGACGAGGGCTCGTTCCTGCTCCTCGGCGACAAGAGCCACCTGACCCTCCACGCCATCCGCGCCATCGCGCGCAAGGGACGCCTCGGGCTGATGACGTTCTCGGCCTGCAACACCGCCGTCGGCCTCGGCGCCCTCGCCGGCGCGGAGTCCGCCAACGACCCGCTCGGCCTCGAGATCGAGGGCCTCGGCAACGTCGTGCAGCGCGAGCTCGCGACCGCGGTCCTCGCGACCCTGTGGCCGGTGGTCGACACCTCGACGGTCGCCTTCATGCGCGAGCTCTACGGCGCGCTCGAGGCGGATCCGTCCCTGTCCAAGGCGGCGGCCGTGCAGCGGGCCCAGCTCCGGCTCCTGCGCGGCGACGTCGACGACGGCCACGCCCGGTCCTGGGTCCACCCGCGGTTCTGGGCCCCGTTCGTGCTGATGGGAAACTGGCGCTGAACCTCCGACCCGTCCTGGCAGCAGGCGCAGAAATTGTGTGCTAGGCTCGCGACATGCCTAGCAAACGACCGGCCAAGACCGCGCCGGTGCGGGCACGGCGCGGGCCTGGCCGTCCCCCGAGCGCCGACACCGCACACACCCGCGAGCGCATCCTGCAGACCGCGATGCTCTACTTTGGGCGCCGCGGCCGCGAGGGCGCGTCCGTCCGCTCCATCGCGACCGAGTCCGGGGTGACCCTCGCGACCGTCCTCCACCACTTCCACGACAAGGCGAGCCTCTTCGACTCCTGCGTCACCGCGGCGCAGGAGCAGCTGGCCGAGGCGGGCGAGCGCTTCATCGGCGCGGTGTCCGGGCACGACAGCGTCGAGGAGATCGCGCGGGCCGCGACCCGGGTGGCGCTGGACATCGCCTTCGAGTCCCGGGACGCGCTGCGGGTCGTGATCGGCGAGACGCTCGCGTCGGGGCGCAGCCCCGCGATCATGTTCGAGCGCGGCACCCTGCCGACGATCGAGCGCTTCGGCGCGCTCCTCGTGAAGGACGCCCGCCCCGCGGCCCAGGCGCGCCTCGTGTCGCAGACCTTCTTCCACGTGCTCTGCCGCTACGCCCTGTCCGAGCCCGACGAGCTCGCCCGCATCGTGGGCGTCGAGGGCCCCGGGACCGGCCCCGACGGCGAGCTCTCCCAGACGATTCGCGACGAGATCGAGCGCCACCTCATCGACCTCGTCATCCGCTTCATGCGCCCGACCGGGGCCGACACGGCGAACGCCTAGCCGCGATGCCGGCCACTCGGGGACAACCCTCCGAGATCGAACACATCTCTCCACCACGGAGGCCACGGAGGGCACGGTGGATGTGTGGCCGCTCGAGCCGAAACTCCGAGCGCGACCCGCTCCCCCCTCCGTGAGCTCCGCGCTCTCCGTGGTAAGAAGCCGTGCCGGTTCAGCGCCTTGTGGCCTATCTGATCGGCATTGCGCCTAGCCGGCCCTACCGGGGCGTCGGGGACGCGGCGCGGGCGTCGAGCGCGCAGAGCGCGGCCGCGATCCCCGCCTGGGTCGCGAGGCTCAGCCGCTGGGGCCGCCCCTCGGCGTCGAAGCCACGCCAGCTGGCGGCCGCCGCGGCCCGGTCGCGCACGCACGCCGTGCGGGAGCGGTTCTCCTCGCTGCGGCGCGCGACCTCGCGGGCGACCTCGAGGTCGGTGTCGGTCTTGGCGATGAGCGCCTCGAGGTAGCGCAGCTCGACCCGCGGCGCGTCGTCGGCCGGCAGGTCCGCGAAGACCTGGTCGAGCAGCACGTCGGGGACGATGCCGACGCGGTGGATCTCCCGCCCCGAGGGGAGCCGGTAGCGCCCGGCGGTCAGGTAGACGTCGACGCGGCCGTCCTCCCCCCACGGGACGGGCTCCTGGATGCTGCCCTTGCCGTAGGTGCGGAAGCCCACGAGCACGGCGCGGCCGTGGTCCTGGAGCGCGCCCGCGATGATCTCGGCGGCGCTGGCGGTGCGCGCGGCGGTCAGGAGCACGACCGGCCCGTCGAAGACCGGCGGCAGGTGGGTGAGGTAGCGCTCGCCGCCGCCGGCGTCCCGCGCCAGGGTGGCGATCTCGACGCCCTCGGGGAGGAAGAGGTCGGCCACGCACAGGGCCTGCTCGACGAGCCCGCCGTCGTCCGCGCGCAGGTCGAGGATGAGGGCCCGGGCCCCGGCCCGGACAGCGGCGTCGACGGCGCCCCGGAGCTGGTCGCAGACGTGCAGGTTGAAGAGCGTCGGCGCCCACGCGTAGGCGACGCGGACCCCGTCGGCGTCGATGTGGCCGGTCGAGATGTGGGGCGACGGGTCCTCGCGGGCCGTCACCTCGCGGACCACGGGGGCGATGCGCTCGAAGGGATCCCGGGCGCTGGCCAGGTAGGCGTTGATGGCGGCCGCGGTCACCCGCGCCTCGTGGGGCTGGCCGCGGATCCAGCCCTCGGCCCGCGCGACGAGGGCGCGCCACGGGACCGCGCCCCCCGGGGCGGCCCGGCCCCAGCGTACGTCCATCCAGGCGTCGACCCGCGCGCGCAGAAAGGCCGAGCGCGCTTGGGCCCCCGCGAGCGGGTCCGTCGACGGATAGGGCACCAGCGCGACCGGCCCGAACCGATCGCCGTGGCCGAGGGGCTCGGTGAAGCCGGGCGCCAGGGTGAGCTGCGCGCCGGCCGCGTCGAAGGCCGCGTCGAGGGCGTGGACGCACGCGAGGAAGCTCGTCTGGGAGGCGTCGCAGCGCTCGGGGGTGATCGCCTCGGTCGCCTGCTCGAAGACGAGGCCGGTCGTCGCCCACGGATCCTCGGGGAGCGCGCCGGGGCCGGCCGGGGCCGCGTCGTCGCCCGCCGGCCGCGCCGCGGCCGTCGGCGTCAGGGACGAC
>SBGO01000224.1 GCA_006226565.1 Deltaproteobacteria bacterium
GACCTCGCGATCCTCGTCGACGGCGCGGACGAGCGCCTCGGGCTGACGCTGGTCCAGAGCCTGACCGACCATGGCGTCGCGGTCCTCGACGCCGCGCTCGGCGAGGGGACGCCGGTCCGCGCGGCGAAGGACGCGCCGCCCGCCGTGGCGCTCGGGGTCCGATTCGACGCGGCGGCGGTCGCGGCGCTCCTCTCCAGCGCGAACCTCGGGGCGGCGGAGCCCTCCGCCGAGGCCCAGCAGAGCGCCGGACTCTGGGGCTACCTCGGCCTCGCCAGCCACGCCTGGTCGCTCGCGGCCGGGGCGGGCGCCTCCGGCGACGACACCCTGGGGGAGGTCGTGGAGAAGACGAGCTTCCAGGCGGGCGATCTCGCGCGGTGGTCGGTGGACCTGCAGAAGGCGCGGCACTTCTTCGACGTCGGCGTCGTGAGCCCGGCGAAGCTCGGCGCCAAGCGGGTCGACGGCCTGGCGCGCCGGTCCGGGCGCGCGGTCGTCCTCCGCTCGGTCCTGAGCTTCGGTCAGGCGGCGGCGCCCGCCCTGACGCTCCCGAGCTTCGAGGGGATCACGTGGCGCGCCCCCGCCTCCTCGGCCGCCGACCGCTGCCTGCTCGGCGCGGGCCAGGCCTTCGCGGAGCTGCTCCGCGCCTACGCCGCCGAGAACGCGAGCACGGCGGACGTGGCGACGCGGGTCCTGAAGATCGCGGACGGCGCGAAGTGCCTCGGCGGCTCCGCTCCCCACGAGGCCCGGCTGGCCGAGATGGTGTGGGCGTCGAAGATGTTGGTGGCCGACCTCGCACGCGCGCGCGGGGACCGCGGGACGGCCACCGTCTCCCTCGCCGGAGCCTGCAACCAGGAGGCCCTCCCGGCCGCGTGCGCGATGCTGCGCGAGATCGCCGTCAGCCCGGAGGCGCCGACCGTCGACCTCCCGCCGGTGGGCACGACGCCTCCGGCGATCCCCGCCCCCGCCCCGACGCCGTGATCCAGGGACCGTGACCATGCGCATCATCCCCCTCGCCCTCGCCCTCCCCCTCCTCCTTCCCCTCACCGCCTGCGACAGCAGCGGCGGAGGCACCAGCGCCGGCGCCTGTCAGCTCGTCGGTGAGCCGTTCAGCCTGCCCTATGCGCGCGACTTCGACGTCGCCGCCCTCGGAGACGCCTACGTCGTCGCGCTGTCGACCGACGACGCCCTGGTCGCCTACCGCATCGACGCCACCGGGATCGGCGATCCGGCCGTCGTGGGCATCGCGCGCGGCGAGGTCCACCTGGCGAGCCTCCCCGGCGAGGTGCTCGCCCAGTCCTTCCCCTTCGACTGGCAGCTCAGCGGACCGCGCCTGGCGCGCTACGACGGCGCGATCTGGACGGTCGACAACGGCGCCGCGCTCGCGGACGCGGAGCTGGCCACCCGGGGGGCCAACCTCGCCGTCTCGGCGGACCGGGTCACGGTCGGCTGGGTCAGCGGCGTGACCTCCGCGGCGGGCTACACCGCCGACTGGAGCGGCGGCGCCTTCGGAACGCCCGAGCCCGCGCTGAGCGACGTCACCGACATCTCGGGCTACACCGTCCACCTCGCCTACGACGCGGCCGGCGCGCTCCACATGGGCGTCATCGGCACGGTGGGTGGCGAGGTCGGTCTCGTCCACGCCGTCCGCGACGCGAGCGGCGCGTGGGGCGCGGCGCAGCTCGTCGGTCCGACCCCGGGCGCCTTCCAGAACATCGTCGTCACCGGGCTCGCCGCCGATCCGACCGGCGGCGTCTGGCTCGCCGAGGTCCACCCCGAGGACTTCTTCGAGGACACGAAGGGCGGCCTGACCGTCTGGCGCGACGACGGCGCCGGCGCGACCGTCGTCGGCAAGATCGTCGACGATCGCCTGGTCGCCGAGGGCCTCGCCCTCGCCGCGCTCGCCGACGGCCGCGCCGTCGCCTCGGCCTCCTGGGGGGCGAACAACCTCGACGCCGCCCAGAGCCAGGACGACGTGCGCCTCTACCTGTGCGCCCACACCGGCGGCTGCCGGCGCGCGCTGACCCTCGACGGGCGCCGCGGCGTCTTCTACGAGGCCACGCACCTCGCGACCTCCGGCACCTCGGGGCTCGCGGTCTGGGGCTGGACCGTGAAGGGCGAGGACGGCGCCACCGGGGTCACCGCCGCCCGCTTCACCTGCGCACCCTGAGCCTCAGCCCCCGAGCGCCTGCGCGATCGTCGCGGCGATAGCGAGGAGCCGCGGCTCGCTCATGGGGCGCCCGACGAGCTGGAGCCCGACCGGCATCCCGGCCGCGTCCGTGCCCACCGGCAGCGTGATCGCGCAGAGCCCGAGGTAGCTGACGACCCCGGTGTTGCGCAGACACAGCACGTTCGCGGCCTTGTACGCCTCGGGGGTGGCGATCTCGGCCAGGGGCGGCGGGGTGTTGGCGACCGTCGGCGTCACCAGGACGTCCACGGCGCTGAGCCGCTCGGCCGCCGACGCGGCCAGCCGGGCCATCTCGCGGCGGCGCCGGAGGTACTCGTGGGCCGGCAGCTCACCGGCGCCGGCGAGGCGCGCGCGGACGTTGGGGTCGAGGCCGTCGAGCCACGCCGGGAGCTCGGAGCCGAGGAACTCGTGCAGCTCGGTCGCGACCGGGCCGCCGACGTTGAAGAGCGCGTAGGCGGGCGCGGCCTCGGGGAGCGCCGCCGCGGTGATCCGCGCGCCGCGGGTCGAGAGCGCCAGCAGCGCGGCTTCGACGGCTTCCACCACGCCCGGGGAGCAGCCCTCGAAGAAGAGCCCGTCGGGGCGGCCGAGCCGCAGGCCGGAGAGGACGACGTCCTCGGCGCGCGCGTCGCCCGAGGGGTCGAGGGCCTCGAAGCCCACGCGCAGATCGGTGATCGACCGCGCCAGGATCCCGGCGGTGTCGAGGGTCGTGCTGAGCGGCACGATGCCGTCGGTCGACCAGCGCCCCTTCGTGGTCTTGAGCCCGACCTGGCCGGTCCAGGCCGCGGGGATGCGCACCGAGCCCGCCGTGTCCGTCCCGAAGGCCAGCGCGGCCGAGCCCTCGGCCAGGCTCACGCCCGCGCCGGCGCTGCTCCCGCCGGGCGCGCGGGGCGTCTGCGGGTCGCAGGGGTTTCGCGGCGTAGGGTGGTGCGGGTTGGTCCCGATGCCGCCGAAGGCGAACTCGACGGTGTGGGTCTTGCCGGTCACCACCGCGAGCTGCGAGAGCGCGCGGCCGACGACGGGCCCCGCCTGCTCCCAGGCCGCCGGCAGCCGCCGCGGTGAGCCCGCCGCGGTGGGGAAGCCCGGCACGCCGTAGAGGTCCTTGACCGACACCGGGATCCCCTGGAGGGGCCCGAGGTCGACGCCGGCCCGGAAGGCCGCGTCCGCCGCCTCGGCCGCGGCCCGGGTGCGCGCCTCGTCCACGGACACGTAGGCCCCGTGGGTGTCGTTCGCGCGCGCCTCGGCCGCCAGCTCCACCGCGCTCAGCCGCCCGTCGCGCAGGCGGCGCCCCAGCTCGTTCAGCGTCAGGTCTCTCATGGTGGGCGACCCTACCGCACCCGGCGCGACCGCTACAGCGTCATGATGACGAGGCCCGGCTGCCCCGCGGTGGCGTCGAGGGTGTCCTGGAACGGGTCGCTCTGGCCGCGCCCGCCGCGACCGGCGTCGAGGGTCCACCCCGGCACGGCCGTGCCGCCCGGGACCCGCCCGACGCCGGCCTCGCTCGAGATGGCGCTCACCACGAAGCCGTCGACCCAGGACGCGCCGCCGCCGCCGCCGCCGCCGCAG
>SBGO01000125.1 GCA_006226565.1 Deltaproteobacteria bacterium
GCGCGCGGCCCCGATCCCGGTGGCGCCCGCGGCGCCCCCCCGACGGGACCCCAAATCGCGATCGCGCCGATTTCCTTCCCGGGGCGGGCCGCCCCCGCGGCGCGCCCTCCGGCCCGCGTCGGGGGCCGTCGCGCCCCCGGCGCAGGGTAGGATCCCGAGCCCCTCCGGACCAGCCCGGCACACCACACTTGACCCACTCGGCGTGAAGCCGTATATCCCCGCGGCCCGAAGAACCGTCGGAGACGCCTGTGGCCAAGAAGAGCAAGATCCTCCACAACGAGAAGCGCAAGCAGCTCGCGGCGAAGTACGCTCCCAAGCGCGCCGAGCTCAAGTCGATCATCCAGAGCCCGCTGACGGCTGACGCCGACCGCGAGCTGGCGCGCAAGGCGCTCGAGAAGATCCCGCGCAACGCCAACCCGAACCGCATCCGCAACCGCTGCGAGCTGACCGGCCGTCCGCGGGCGTTCTACCGCAAGTTCGGCCTGTCGCGTATCGCCCTGCGCGAGCTCGCGCTCAAGGGCGAGCTGCCCGGCGTCACCAAGGCGTCCTGGTAGTCTCGAGCGGCCCGCGACCTCCCGCCCCCTGACGGCGAGGGGGGTCGCGTAGGCCGACGGCCTCAGGGCCGTCTGCGCGGTTTGGAGATCGCGCCCCGGAGCGAGTCGATGCACGCATCGACGACAGGAGCTCCGGGGGCGCGGCTCGCCGCGCTTTGTGCGTTTCTTCCAGCCACTCCCAATCCGACGTCGAGCGGGCCCATCCGGGCTCTGCTTCGGGTTGATCTTGCGTCGCAAGATCAGATCGCCCCTCGTCCCCACCCCGTGCACGTTCCGAGCTGTGAAGGAACGACACTTGAGGTGCGTTTGGGAGTGACGATGTGGAGATCGGTTCCTATACTGCCGCCCACTTGATCGCGCCCCCCACTCAAGGGGGACGCCAAGAAGGGCACCACGATGAGCACAGACACCTCCTCCCCCATGGGGGATCCCGAATCCAACGGGCGGAGCGTCGAGTCCCTCGAGACGGTCGCGATCCGATTTGCCGGTGACTCCGGCGACGGGATGCAGCTGACCGGTACTCAGTTCACGTCGACCACCGCCATCGTCGGAAACGACCTCGCGACCTTCCCGGACTATCCGGCGGAGATTCGGGCTCCCGCCGGCACCGTCGCCGGCGTCTCCGGTTTCCAGATCCAGTTCGGAAGCCTCGACATCCACACGCCGGGCGACCGCCCCGACGTGCTCGTCGCCATGAACCCCGCGGCCCTCAAGGTCAACCTGCCGACCCTCGAGCCGGGCGCGATGATCTTCGTCAACACGGACGCCTTCGACGCGCGCTCGTGTGAGAAGGTCGACATGCCGGAGACGGTCCTCGAGGACGACACGCTGCATGCGTTCCGCGTCTTCAAGGTCCCGTTCACGACGCTGACCCGCGGCGCCCTCGAGGAGAGCGCGCTGACGACCCGCGAGAAGGATCGCTGCAAGAACTTCCTCGCGCTCGGGCTCATGTACTTCGTCTTCGGGCGCCCGCTCGAGCACACCGAGAAGTGGCTCGATCAGAAGTTCGCCAAGAAGCCGGACATGGCCGACGCCAACAAGCGCGTGCTGCGCGCCGGCTTCAACTACGGCGTCACCACCGAGACCATCGCCACGACCTACAAGGTGGCGCCGGCGCCGATCAAGCCCGGCACCTACCGCCAGGTCACGGGCAACACGGCCACCGCGATCGGCTTCGTGGCGGCCGCCAAGCTCGCCGACAACGACCTCTTCCTGGGGTCCTACCCGATCACCCCGGCCAGCGACATCCTGCACGAGCTGTCGAAGTACAAGCACTTCGGCGTGCGGACGTTCCAGGCCGAGGACGAGATCGCGGGCATCGCCTCCGCCATCGGCGCGGCCTTCGGCGGCTCGATCTCGATCACCACGACGAGCGGCCCGGGCCTCGCGCTCAAGGGCGAGGCCATCGGCCTGGCCATCATGACCGAGCTCCCGCTGGTCATCGTCAACGTGCAGCGCGGCGGCCCGTCCACGGGTCTGCCGACCAAGACCGAGCAGTCGGACCTCCTGCAGGCCATGTACGGCCGCAACGGTGAGGCCCCGATGCCGGTCGTGGCGGCGGCGACCCCGGCCGACTGCTTCGACACGGCGATCGAGTGCGTCCGCCTCGCCACCAAGTACATGACCCCGGTCATGATGCTGACCGACGGCTACATCGCCAACGGCGCCGAGCCGTGGCGGGTGCCGGACGTCGAGGAGCTGCCGAAGATCCCGGTCCAGTTCCGGACCGAGGTCGAGGACTTCAAGCCCTACGAGCGCGACGTGGTCACCCTCGCCCGCCCGTGGGTCAAGGTCGGCACGCCGGGCCTCGAGCACCGCATCGGCGGCCTCGAGAAGGCCGAGGGCTCCGGCAACGTGTCCTACGATCCGGGCAACCACGAGCACATGATCCGCCGGCGCGCCGAGAAGGTCGATCGCATCGCGAACGACATCCCGGACGCCGAGGTCATCGGCGACACCCAGGGCGACCTGCTCATCGTGGGCTGGGGCGGCACCTACGGGGCGCTGCGCGCGGCGACCACGGTCCTGCGCAAGCGCGGCCACAAGGTCAGCCACATGCACCTCCGGCACGTGCACCCGATGCCGAAGAACGTCGAGCCGATGCTGCGCTCCTTCGGCACGGTCGTCGCCGCCGAGCTCAACCTCGGTCAGCTCCGGCACATCCTGCGGGAGCGCTTCCTCGTCGACGTGAAGGGGCTCAACAAGGTCCAGGGCCAGCCCTTCATGGTCTCCGAGATCGTGTCCAAAATCGAGGCGCTCCTCGGGAGCCCCAGCCAGGAGGCCGTGCTGTGAGCGTCGCTACTCCCCTCGTCAAGCTGTCGCGGAACGACTTCAAGACCGAGCAGGAGGTGCGGTGGTGCCCCGGCTGCGGTGACTACGCGATCCTCGCGCAGTTCCAGAAGGTGTTCCCGACCCTCGGCATCCCGCGCGAGCAGTTCGCCGTCATCAGCGGCATCGGCTGCTCGTCGCGCTTCCCGTACTACATGAACACCTACGGGTTCCACACCATCCACGGGCGCGCGCCGGCCGTGGCCACCGGGCTCAAGATCATGAACCCGGAGCTGTCGGTGTGGGTCATCACGGGTGACGGCGACGGCCTGTCGATCGGCGGCAACCACCTCATCCACGCGATGCGCCGCAACATCGACCTCAACATCGTCCTCTTCAACAACCAGATCTACGGGTTGACGAAGGGGCAGTACTCGCCGACGAGCGAGTTCGGCAAGCGCACCAAGTCGACCCCGTACGGCTCGGTGGACACGCCGTTCATGCCGCTGTCGGTCGCCCTCGGCGCCGAGGCGAGCTTCATCGCCCGCGCGGCGGACCGCGAGCAGAAGCTGCTCGGCGACATCCTCACCGAGGCCGCCAAGCACAAGGGCACGTCCTTCGTCGAGATCTACCAGAACTGCCCGATCTTCAACGACGGCGCCTTCTTCAACATCACGGAGAAGGGCACCAAGGACGACAACCAGCTCGTCGTCGAGCACGGCAAGCCCCTCGTCTTCAACAAGGGCAAGCAGGGCGTCATCTTCGACTGCTACAACCCGCGCGTCGTCAACGTGGACGAGGTCGGCCTCGAGGCGATCACCATCCACCGCGAGGACGGCCCCCTCGGCTACCACCTCGCGCTGGCCCGGATGCACGGCCCCGAGCTCCCGACCGCCCTCGGCGTCATCCGTCGGGTCGAGCGTCCGAGCTACGACGAGCTCGTGAACGCCCAGGTCGAGACCGAGATCGACAAGAAGGGCCGTGGCGACCTCCGCGAGCTGCTCCAGAGCGGCCACCGCTGGACGGTCGAGGGCTGAGCGAGCGCCGCGGGGCCTCGCCCCGCACGTGAAAGGCACACGACGCCGGGCCCTCGGGTCCGGCGTCGTCGTATCCGGCGGCCGTCAGTGACCGGTCGCCCTCGTGCGCGACTTGGGATACTGATGGTGTCGTCCCCGCGCCCCCGGAGCCTCGATGGACGACGAGCCCCAGCGATCGCTCGAAGCCGAGCAGCGGTCCCTCACGACGACCGCGATCCTCATCACCGCGGCCATCGCCCTCGGCGCGGCGCTGACGGTGCTGCGCGACGTCGCCATCCCCTTCGTCATCGCGCTCCTGCTCGTCTACGTCGTCGATCCCCTCGTCGACTACCTCGAGATGCGCCTCCGCGCCCCGCGCTGGCTCGCCCTCGTCGTCACGATGATCATCGGCGCCGGCGTCTTCGTCGGCCTCGTCGCGCTCATCGTCAGCTCCGTCGACGGCATCGAGCAGAAGCTCGACGTCTACGCCCAGCGCCTCGTCGCCTTCGAGCAGAGCATCGTCGACTGGCTCCAGGGGCTCGGCCTCGACATCGACAACGACGCCATCGTCCAGCACATCCAGGCCCTGCCGAAGCAGGAGATCGCCACCGAGGCGCTCGGCTCCCTCGCCGCCATCCTGTCGAAGGCCGCCCTCGTCCTGCTGTTCTTCGCCTTCATCATCCTCGGCAAGAGCCCGTGGGACGACAAGGGCGGCGTCTGGAACGAGATCGACAAGAGCGTCCACCGCTACCTGCGCACCAAGCTCATCACCTCGACGGCCATCGGGCTCGTCTTCGGGGGCATCCTCTTCGGCTTCGGCATCGATCTCGCCCTCGTCTTCGGCCTCCTCGCCTTCCTCCTGAACTTCATCCCGACCATCGGCTCGGTCCTGGCCATCCTCTCGACGCTGCCGCTCATCTTCGTGGCGGTCGATCCCCTCGTGGGACTCGGCATCGTCGGCGGGCTCGTCCTCGCGCAGAACATCATCGGCAACATCCTCGAGCCGAAGCTCATGGGCGCCGGCCTCGACCTCCACCCGGCGACCATCCTCATCGGCCTCGGCCTCTGGGGCGTCATCTGGGGCGTCGTCGGGATGCTGCTCTCCGCCCCGCTCATGGCCATCATCCGAGTCGTCCTCAAGAACTACGCGCCCACACGCCCCTTCGCCGAGCTCCTCGCGGGCCGCGTCGGCTCCCAGGCGCGCCGCTCGAGCCTGTCCCTATGACCGAACGCACCCTCGGCGATCGCCTCGCGGCCGCCGACAGCACCGACGCCGACGCCCTCTTCGACCTCTTCATCGACTGGGTCGCCGACCGCGGCATCTCCCTCTATCCGGCCCAGGAAGAGGCCATCATGGAGGTCTTCACCGACAACCACGTCGTGCTGAAGACGCCGACCGGCTCGGGCAAGTCGCTCGTCGCCGTCGCGATGCACCTCCACGCCCTCGCCCGCGGCAAGCGCAGCTACTACACCTCGCCCATCAAGGCCCTCGTCAGCGAGAAGTTCTTCGACCTCTGCGACACCTTCGGGCCGTCGCGGGTCGGGATGATGACCGGCGACTCGGCGGTCAACAAGGACGCCGCCATCGTCTGCTGCACGGCCGAGATCCTCGCCAACATCGCGCTCCGAGAGGGGGCCGCGGCGAAGGCCGACTACATCGTGATGGACGAGTTCCACTACTACGCCGACAAGGAGCGCGGCGTCGCCTGGCAGATCCCGCTGCTCATCCTCGAGCGCGCGACCTTCCTGCTGATGTCGGCGACCCTCGGCGACACCACCGCCATCGAGGAGCAGATCCAGGCCCGCACCGGCCGCCCCGTCGTCGCCGTCACCAGCGACCAGCGCCCCGTGCCGCTCACCTTCGACTACAGCGAGGAGCCGCTCCACGAGACCCTCGCCCGCCTCGTCGCCACCGGCCGCGCGCCCATCTACCTGGTGAACTTCACCCAGCGCGAGAGCGCCGAGGAAGCCCAGAACCTGATGAGCGTGAACTTCAGCGAGAAGGAGGACAAGCGGGCCATCGCCGACGACCTCGCCGACGTCCGCTTCGACACGCCCTACGGCAAGGACATGCAGCGCTTCCTCAAGCACGGCATCGGCCTCCACCACGGCGGGCTGCTGCCGAAGTACCGCCGCGTGGTCGAGCGCCTGAGCCGGCGCGGGCTCCTCAAGGTCATCAGCGGCACCGACACCCTCGGCGTCGGCGTCAACATCCCGCTGCGCACGGTCGTCTTTACCCAGCTCTGCAAGTACGACGGCGAGAAGACCGCCATCCTGAGCGTCCGCGACTTCAAGCAGATCGCCGGCCGCGCCGGGCGCAAGGGCTTCGACGACGAGGGCTTCGTGGTCTGCCAGGCCCCCGCGCACGTCATCGAGAACAAGCGGATGGAGGAGAAGAGCTCCAACATCAAGGGTAAGAAGAAGTTCGTCCGCAAGCAGCCCCCGCAGCGCGGCTACGTCCCGTGGAACGAGGAGACCTTCCGCGGCCTCGTCGAGAAGCCCCCGGAGCAGCTCGAGTCGAGCTTCCAGGTCAGCCACGGGATGATCGTCGACCTGCTGCAGCGGCCTGGGAACGCCTACCGCAAGGGCGGCGGCTACCGACAGCTGATGGAGCTCATCGCGCTCTCCCACGAGCACGACGGCAGCAAGCGTCGCCTCCGGCGCCACGCCCGCGAGCTCTTCAAGGGGCTCCGCCACGCGCACGTCCTCGATGTCCAGCCGAGCGAGTACTTCCGCGGTCGCGAGGTGGTCGTCCAGTCGGACCTCCAGACCGACTTCTCGATGATGCAGGCGCTCTCGCTCTTCCTCGTCGAGGCCCTCGGCGCCCTCGACCCCGACTCGCCGGAGTTCGCCCTCGACGTCGTGACCCTGTGCGAGGCGATCCTCGAGGACCCGCGCGCCGTCCTCTTCAAGCAGCTCGACAAGCTCAAGGGCGACATGGTCGCCGAGATGAAGGCCGAGGGCCTCGAGTACGAGGAGCGCATGGCGCGCCTCGAGGGCGTGACCTGGCCCAAGCCGCGCGCGGACTTCATCTACCAGCTCTTCGACGCCTTCGAGGACCAGCACCCCTGGGTCGGCCACGAGAACGTGCGTCCCAAGTCGATCCTCCGCGACATGTACGAGCGCTACCTCTCCTTCAACGACTACGTGCGCGAGCTCGGCCTCGACCGCATGGAAGGCGTGCTGATGCGCTACCTGACGAGCGGCTTCAAGGTGCTCGTCCAGACGGTCCCGGAGATGTACCGCTCCGACGAGGTGGTGGACATCATCGCCTTCTTCCGGACGGCGCTCGCCCGCGTGGACGCGAGCCTCATCCAGGAGTGGGAGCGGATGATGTACGGCGAGGAGCGCACGGTCGTGCCGGAGCTCGCCCCGCCGCTCGACATCTCGCGCGACAAGCGGAGCTTCAACGCCCGCATCCGCGCCGAGCTGCACGCGCTGGTGAAGGCGCTCTCCGAGGGCGACTGGGAGGAGGCCGCCGCCAGCGTGGCCCAGCGCGAGGACGATCCCTGGGACGCGGAGCGCTTCGAGGCGGCGCTCGCCCCCTTCCTCGAGGAGCACGGGCGGCTCGTCTTCGATCACTCGGCGCGCCTGACCGACAAGACCCAGGTGACGCCCGACGGCAAGCACCGCTGGAAGGTCTCGCAGGTGCTGGTGGATCCCTCCGAGGAGAACCTCTGGGGCATCCGCGGCGAGATCGATCTCACCGCCGACACCGCGCCCGACGGCCCGATGATCACGCTGGTCGACATCGCCTGAGCGGGCGCCGGTGACACCGCGACACCATCACCATTGAGCGCACCGCGGCCACCGGCTATCGTGCCGGCCATGCGCCCTCTCGCACCCATCGCCACCGCGCTCGTCCTGACCCTCGCCGCCTGCAGCGGCCGTTCGGACGGCTCCTCGAGCATCAACACCGACGCGATGTTCGGCGACGTGGTCGTCGTCGACACGGCGGTCGCGGACACGGTCTACAGCGGGAACCTCCCGGCCGACTTCGGCAACCCGTGCCACGACAACAGCGAGTGCGAGACCGAGTTCTGCATCGAGGGGCCGAACGGCTTCGTCTGCTCGAAGACCTGCGTCGACTCGTGCCCCACGGGCTGGGGCTGCAAGGGGATCACCAGCGGCAGCGCCGACGTGGTCTTCGTCTGCGTCCCCGACGGCGACCCCGTCGAGGACGTGGTCGAGACGGACACCTACGAGCCGCCCCAGGACACCTACGAGCCGCCCCAGGACACCTACCAGCCCCCCCAGGACACCTACGAGCCCCCCCAGGACACCTACCAGCCGCCCACGGGGACGCTGTGCGAGGTCGACCCGGCGGTCGGGACCGAGGCCTTCCTGGTCGAGGGCCAGGGCGCGGCCAGCGAGTGGCCGGACTGCGTGACGGGCTGCACCTTCGCGGCCCACACCGGGCTCGTCGAGATCGACCTCGGCGGCGCGGGGAGCACCGCCGGCGCGCTCGGCACCATCGACGGCGGCTCGCACACCTACGACATCGGGGTCGGCCCCGACATCGACGTCATCGCGCTGCGCGCCCAGCCGCGCACCATGATCGAGATCGCCGTCCAGGCCGGCGCCAACGGCTCGCCCATCGACCCCATCGTCTACACCTCCGATGGCTTCCAGGTCCGGACCTTCAACAGCGACGTCGCCACGGGCAACTCCTGCGCGCGCACGACGATGGCCTTCCCGTACGTGTCGGCGTCGGCCATCTACGTCATCGTCGAGGACGGCGCCAACTACGACGCCTGGACCCCGAGCGGCTACAGCCCCGGCACCGTCGGCGGCACGACCTACCGCTACACCATGCGCCTGCGGACGACGCCCTTCGCGCCGGTCGACCTCGGCGCCTTCGCGGCGGGCTCGACCCACCCGGTCACCGGCCAGGCGCTGACCGTCGGCGGCGAGACCAAGTACTACCGCTTCACGGCGCCGGACGGCGCCACGCCGACGGTGACCCTGAACCGCACCGGGTCGACGGCCTTCGTCCCGGCGATCGCCGTCTTCAAGTCCGACCAGAACCAGATGGTCTGGCAGGACGTCGCGTGGGACGCCGACGACAACGGCGTCGTCGCCATCACCGGCGGCTTCGTGGCCGGCGGCAGCCCGGCCGAGTACTTCTTCGCCGTCATGGACTACAACGGCGCGGCCAGCCCCGGCACCTTCAGCTACGACCTGACCATTTCTCTCCCGTAGTGATCAAATTTCCGGCCGCTCGGCAACCCACGTGTTGCCAGCCGTCGCATCGGGGGATGCAGGACTCACACTGGCGCTCTGCGCCCTGGGGCCGTTATGGCTCCAGGGCGCTTCTTGCGTCTGGGCCCGGAGACCGCGGGCGCCGACCTGGTCAGCCGCGATGCGACGAGGTCAGACCCAAGACGCTGACCCAACACGCTTTTTCTACCACGGAGGGCACGGAGCCCACGGAGGGCGAGTGGAGCGTGCGCGCACGCTCCGCTCGAGTTCGCCACACATCCTCCGTGACCTCGGTGGCCTCCGTGGTAGAAAGATGTGTTCAATCTCGAGAGGTTGCCTGCATGTGACCGGCGTTGGGGTCAGCCCCGCTCGACCCAGCCGAGCTCGCTGAGGAACTTCTCGATCTCGCCGAGGTAGGCCCCGCGGTCGAGGTGCAGCACGTGGCTGCCCGGGAACCAGTGGAGGCGGCAGCGGTCCCAGTGATCCCACAGGAGGCGGCTGTGCTTGGGCGGCGCGAGGCGGTCGCCGACGCCGCCGATCACCATCAGCCGCGACTTCGGCAGCACCGGGCGCCAGCTGAGCGGGCTCGTCACGGCGAGGAGGCGGCGGAACTCGGCGATGTTGGTCTTGAAGCCGCCCATCACCGCGCGCATCACGACGCCGAGCGGCTCCCACTCGAGCAGGAGGTCCGCCAGGGTCACCACCGGCACGTTCGGGATGGCGAAGGCGAGCCGCGGCTCGGTGGCGGCCAGGAGCGCGGTGGTGAAGCCGCCGAGGCTGACGCCGGTCGCGCCGACCTGGGGGACGCCGCGGTCCTCGAGGAGGTAGTTCAGGAGCGTGCGGAAGTCGTAGATCGCCTGGGCGAAGGCCTCGTTGATGCGCGACGGCCCGCCGGCGAAGAAGCCGTGCCCGGAGAACGGCGAGAAGCGCGTCTGGCGCCGGCCGTGGAAGGGCAGGTTGAAGAGCGCCACGTCGAGGCCGAGGTGGTGATAGAACCACGGCAGCGCGAAGAACCACGAGTTGAGCGCGTAGCCCTCGGCCATGAAGCCGTGGATCGCCACCACCGTCGGGCGCGGCTCGCCGCGGTGGCGCCAGTAGCGGACGTGGGCGTAGCGGTTGTCCCGGTGCCGCCGGTAGCTGTCGCGGAGCCGCGGGTTGACCGGCTCGAAGCGGCTCTCGAAGCGCAGGCTCTCGACGACGCCGTCGCGCGGGGTGAAGAGGAACGGGCGCGTGCGCCGGACGCGGATCGTCGCCCGCTCCTTGGGCCGCGCGAAGAAGCGCGACGCGTCGCCGCCCGCGAGGAAGCCGGCGTAGAAGTCGAGGTCCCCGAAGGCGGCCGACAGGGTCCGCGGGTTGTAGCCGAGGGGCGCCGCCAGGAGCGTCAGGGCCGAGGCCCCGCTCGTCCGGATGGCCACGTCGAGGGCGGCGGTCGACTCGACCCGCAGGCGGTCGAGCCAGGCCAGCTCGAAGCTCTCGTTGCGCTTGGCGAACTCCCACGGCAGGTGCTTCCACCAGGCCTCCGCCGGCATCTGCGACGGCGCGTGGAGGCAGGCCTCGTGCGCGATACGCGAGACGACGGCGTTCCTGTTCGTGGGCGGGGCCATCAGCGGTGAGGCGTCACGGGTCGTGAGGCAGCGTGTTCTTCCCCGGCCGCAGGTAGGTGTGCGGCGTGGCGAAGAGGAAGTTCGAGACGCGCGACGTGTAGACGTCCGCGTATCGTTCAATCTGCCGCGCCATGTGGCTCTTGTCGATTCCGGCGCGCATCACGAGGCCCCAGCGGCCCTGGACGCGGGCCGCGCGCTCCGCGAGCGGGGCGATCGCCGCGTCGAGGGCGGCCAGCGCGTCCTTCTTGCGCTCGTGCTCGCGCTCGAGCTCGCCCGGCGCGGCGTCGACGACCGGCGGTCGCCCGCTCTTGCGGCGCTGCCGGGCGAGGCGGATGACGGCGAGATCCCGCTCGAGGGCGGCCTTCTCCGCCATGCGCGCGGTGAGCTCGCGCTCCTCCTCGTGGAAGCCGTTGACGGCCTCGATCTCGCGCTCGAGCTCGCGCAGGACCAGCGCCGTGCGCCAGCGGACGGTGCTCTTGGACACGTTGACGTCGCTGAAGATGTGGTCGCCGACGTAGAGGAAGTCGAGGCCGGAGAGGCCGAGCGCCTTCTCGACCAGGCCCGCGTTGCCGCCGAGGTAGATGCCGCCCTCCTGCGGGAGCCCGACGAGGGGGCGCAGGTGGCCCTCCTCGTTGATGACCTCGAAGATGGGGTTGGCGTCGGTGAAGAAGCTGGGCTTGCGCGCCTGGATGATGACGAGGTGGAAGAGGTCCTGCCAGCGCATCCCCTCGGGGAGGAAGCGCTCGTAGGCGAAGCGCATCATCGCGTCGGTGAAGGCCCACTCGCTGTTGGTGATGAGCAGGAGCTTCTTGCCGGCGTCCTTCTGGTCGAGGAGCGCGCGCGGCGCGTCGGGGTCGAGGTCCACGTAGCTGGCCGGGTCGCGCATGATCTCGGCCTTCAGCGCGCCCTCGATGTGGGCCGCGTCGAGCCCGCGCCGGACGCGCCGGAAGAGGTCCTGATAGCCCATCACGCCCGGCAGCTTGCCCGCGTCGAGGAGGTCGACGCACTGGCTATAGAGCCCGGCCAGCGAGATGTCGAAGAGGGTGCTCATGAAGACCCAGCGCTCGTCGCGGAGGTCCACGAAGAGGCGCCCGTAGAGCTCGCGCAGGTCGACGAAGGGCAGCGGCTGGGTGCCGTGGGCGGCGGCCTTCACGTAGCCGAAGCGGTCGGCCTTCACGATGTTGCCGCTGTGGGTGTCGATGATGAGCCCGCGCTCGACGAGCTGGTCGTCGAACTCGAGGTGGCCGACCGGCAAGCCGTCGTCGACCATGCGGTCGCGGGCGTGCTCGAAGGCGCTCCGCTCCCACACGTCCACGTGGTAGTGGACGAGGGTGTAGTCCATGTCGTAGCCGATCGCCCGGATCGCCCGCAGGTTCAGGGTGCGGTTGGTGAAGATGTCGCGGGTCGGCGGCGGCGGCGGCGGAAGCTCGAGAGTCATGTCGTACTCCGTGTTCTCTTTTCGTCCGGCGTTTCATACCGCATCCGCGCGTACGGGGGGACGCCGATGCCGAAACGGCACACGATCGGCACCGCGGGGTCGACATCGGGCCGTGGACCAGGCCGGCGCTGGATCTCCGCCCCGCCTTCGATCATGCTCCGGAAATGGCAGACTTCGTGGCGACGGAGACGCAGCGGCGGACCCTCTTCAGCGACGGCATGGTCGCCTTCGACGTGCCGCCGGCCGCGCTGCGGGCGGTGGCCGCGCGGCGTGAGGCGGCGATCGCCGAGTTCCTCGCCGACCGGAGCCCCGGCGCCCTGTGCCTGGAGCTGCTCGGCGGCGACGGCAACGAGGCCGCCAACGCCTTCGTGCGCGGGTGGATCGCCGACCACGGGCTCGAGGTCCGCAACGACCGCCCCGGCGCGCCCGCCAGGGACTTCTACGAGGTCGTCGGGCGCTTCAGCGCGCTGCGGGCGCTGAAGAACGCCACCCTCGCACGGCGCCTGCGGCTCTTCCAGGTGTGGTACCACCACGAGGGGGCGGCGCCGGACGGGGGCCCCGACCCGCTGGCCGCCACCCTCGTCGACGTCTTCGAGCAGTTCTACGGCGCGCTCGAGCCGACCGAGCGGGCCGCCCTCCTCGCGGAGCCCGCGGCCCGCGTGCAGCTCTACGACGCGGGCTGCTTCATCGACCTCCACCAGGACGGGGTGGAGACGGTCCGACGCAAGGGCGTCGAGCTCCAGAAGCGCGCCGTCGTCATGTGCTACCTGAGCGGCGACTGGCGCGACGGGGCCGGCGGCGAGTTCGAGTGCGTCCCGGGCGTCGACCGCGAGGTCGTCCTCGGCGACACCGACGAGGACTGGTCGGCCCGTGAGCGGCTGGCGGTGCCGCCACGGCTCGGCACCTTCGTCCTCCTCGACTTCACCCGCTTCAACGATCCCCACCTCGTGCGCCCGGTGACCGACGACCGCTTCGTCCGCACGATGTTCGGCTGGAGCTTCGCGACCGCCGATAAAATGTGAAGTCGCGGGGTCAGACCCCCTCACTTCACACTTTCCCCACCCCTACCGCGTAAAGTGTGAAGTTGTGGGGTCAGACCCCCTCACTTCACACTTTCGCCGGGACGTCCCGTGCTATGCTCGCGCCATCCCCGAGCGGAGGAGAACGGCGTGGGAGAGCAAGCCAGCCAGGGCCCCCGCGAGGCGCTGCACAAGCGGCTCGATGGCCACATCGCCGAGATCGAGGCGGCCGCCGTCGGCGTCCGCCGCCACCTCCACCGCAACCCCGAGCTCGGCTGGCACGAGCACCGCACCCAGCGCTTCCTGAACGAGTGGCTCGAGGCGGTCGGCCTCTCCCCCCGACAGATCGCCAAGACCGGCCTCGTGGTCGACGTCGGGCCCCAGCGCGGCGCGCCGGTCATCTACCGCGCCGACATCGACGCGCTGCCCATCCAGGACATGAAGCAGCGCGGCGGCAGCGGCATCGTGAGCGAGGTCCCCGGCGTCTGCCACGCCTGCGGTCACGACCTCCACACCGCCGTCGGCGCCGGCCTCGCCCGGGTCTTCCACCAGCTCGGCGACGCCCTGCCCGGCCCCGTCCGCTTCATCTTCCAGCCCGCCGAGGAGGTCTTCCCGTGCGGCGCGGCGAAGGTGCTCGAGGACGGCGGCGCCCACGGCGCACGGGCCGCCCTGGCGCTCCACGCGGACCCGATGCGCGACACCGGCCACGTCGGCGTGCGCGTCGGCCCGCTCACGGCGACCTCCGACGGCCTCCAGATCGAGATCATCGGCCAGGGCGGCCACGGCGCCCGCCCCCACCTGGCCCACGACGCCATCCTCGGCGCCGCCCAGGTCGTCCAGGCCCTCTACACCATGATCAGCCGCGTCGTGGACCCGGTCGAGCCCGCCGTCCTGAGCCTCGGCACCATCCACGGCGGCGACGCCGACAACGTCATCGCCGGCTCGGTGCGCCTGACCGGCACCCTCCGGACCCTCTACAACGACACCCGCGAGCGCCTCCACCGCGAGGTCCGCAGGACCATCGAGGCCGCCGCCATGGTCCACGGCTGCTCGGCGAACGTCGCCTTCGTGCTCGGCTCCCCGCCGACCCACAACGACCCGCGCCTCCACGAGGTCGTCAAGGTCGCCGCCGCCGACGTCCTCGGCCCCTCGGGCGTCGTCGAGGTCACCGTCCCCAGCACCGGCGCCGAGGACTTCGGCGAGTTCAGCGCGGTGCTGCCGACCTACATGATGCGCCTGGGCGTGCGCGCTCCCGGTCACCCGACCCGCCACCTCCACACCCCGACCTTCGACGTCGACGAGCGCGCCATCGGCGTGGCCATGCGCGTGATGGGTCGCGCGCTGCTCGCGACCTTCGACGCCATCGACCGCCAGGAGCGCCCCCGATGATGCCCCCGCGACGCGACGACCTGCAGGCGACCCAGAACCCGGCCCTGCGCCCTCCCCCGCTGCCCCCCGAGGCGCTCGCCGAGGCCGCCGGCGGCGACGTGGCCGAGGCCATCGAGCCCCACGTGGCGCAGATGGTCGTCATCGCCCGCATCCTCCTCGGGGCCGCCCACGCCGACGGCTTCTACGCCGCCGCCGAGGCCGTCGCCATCGCCGACATCCTGAGCCGCTTCGTCGACCAGAGCCCGCTCCCGCCGCCGGTCCAGGCGGCGATGCGCGCCTTCGACCCCGCGACCTTCGACGTCGAGCGCGCCTGCGCGAACCTCGCCGTGGAGACCGCGCGCGACCGCCAGGAGCTCCTCGACCTGGTCTCGCGGGTCACCGACGCCGACGCCGTGCTCCACGCCAAGGAGGGCGTCTACCTGCGCCGGGTCGCCCGCGCCATCGGGGCGAGCGACGACGAGGTCGCCCACTACCTCGCCGGCGAGGAGCCGCCGCCGCTCCCGGGTGAGGCCGACCGGGTGGACGAGTCCCACCCGTGGCGCGAGGGCTGAGCCTCCGAGCCGCGCGGTGTGGTGAATCTACACACTTGTGATCTTTCGCACGTGCGAATCGCCGCGTCGCCGCACCGGACGCGGCCGATTCCCACGTCTCCGCGAGGTGGCACGGCGCTTGCTCTGCCGTCGGCTGCCGACGCCCGCCCCGCTGGAGGCCCCATGACCCGCATCGCCAAGACGCTCGTCCCCCTCGTCGCCGCCGTGAGCCTGACCGCCTGCCTCGAGGCCGGACGCGGCGGCGAGAGCACCGACACGAGCGCCAGCGACACCTACACGTCGACCGACACCACGGTGGTCCAGGACACGCGCGAGTCGGTCGACACGAGCGAGGTCGACACCTCCACGACCTGCACCTCGGACGCGAGCTGCGACGACGGCGACCCGTGCACGGTGGACTTCTGCGAGCTCGACCTCGGCGTCTGCCGCAACTACCCGGCGCCGAGCGGCCTGCGCGCGCCCTGGGAGTGCGACGTCGACGCCGACTGCGACGACGGGGACGCCTGCACCTTCGACAGCTGCGTCCACGTCGACGACGGCTGCGGCTACGGCTACGCCTACTGCACCCACGACGAGGCCGACGGCTGCTACGGCTGCCAGGTCACCGGCTGCGACGACGGCAACCCCTGCACCGTCGACGTCTGCGAGGACGACGGGAGCTGCTCCTTCGCGCCGGCCGAGTCCTGCGCCTTCGCATGCAACGGGACCAACGTGACCCCCCACGGTGACGCGATGTACGGCCTCATCGGCGACGCGGTGAAGCTCGCCGGCACCGTCCGCCCCGACGCCTACACCGCCTGCCTCGACGGCTCCTGCGAGTGCACCGGGATGCCGGGCCTCTTCGACAGCAACGGCCAGAGCTTCGGGCTCCACCCCTACCCGAGCAGCACCGGCGACGACACCGCCTGGACCTGCCAGTCCAACTACTGCACCAACGAGACGCCCGTCTGCGCGCCGCTCCAGCACGACGCCGCCTACTGGGTCTGGGGCACGACCGAGCAGCGCTACGACTACATGTACGCCGGCGGCTCGGAGGCGGCCGTGCCCGCGATGCCGCAGGACCTGCTCGCGGTCTGGGACTACTGCCTGCAGACCAACGCCGCCGGCCTCGTCGGCCGCTACGCCGGGACGCTCACGACGCAGACCTACTGGAACACGACCTTCTCCCTCGAGGGCGAGATCTACGTCGACGCCGCCGGCCAGCTGATGCTGACCCTCTCCGAGCCCGAGTGCCCGAGCTGCGGCCAGACGGCCATCTCCTACTTCTTCCCGCAGACGGTCCCGGTCTACGCCGGCGACGGCTGGATCTCCTTCGAGATCGAGACGCCGACCATGTGCAACGCCATCATGCCGCCCGCCGACGCCACGCTCTACTCGCACCAGAGCACGCTCTCCGGCGCCTACCACGACAAGCTGGTCGGCGGCAGCGGCGGCCAGGGCGACATCGCCTACTGCGCCTACGGCGAGATCTCGCTGTCCCGCCTGCCCTGAACCGCAGGAGCGACCGATGACCCCACGCCCCCTCAGCCCCACCCTGCCGCTCCTCGCCGCCCTCGCCCTCGCCGGCTGCCTCGAGGCCGGCCGGACCGGCGCGACGAGCGACACCCTCGAGGCCGACACCACCACCGGATGCACCGCCGAGAGCTGCGACGACGGCGACCCCTGCACCTGGGACGAGTGCGTCGCCGAGACCGGCCTCTGCCAGCACTGGCAGGCCCCGATGGGCGCCCGCGAGGCCCCGTGGGTCGAGTGCAGCGCCGACACCGAGTGCGACGACGGCGACCCCTGCACCCTCGACCGCTGCGCGCTCGACGACGCCTGCGGGTACGGCGCCCGCTGCGTCCACGAGGCCGCGGACGGCTGCTACGGCTGCCAGCAGACCGGCTGCGACGACGGCAACCCCTGCACCCTCGACCTCTGCCTCGAGGACGGGTCCTGCGACTTCGTCCCCGCCGAGGACTGCGCCTACGGCTGCGGCGGCAGCGACGTGACCTCGCACCTCGACGCCCTCTACTCCATGACGCCCGGCGCGTCGGTGAAGCTCGCCGGCTTCGTCCGCGCCGACTACGAGGTCTCCTGTGACGGTGACGGCTGCGGCTGCGCCACCCTGCCGGCGCTCGCGGACGGCACCGGGGACAGCATCGCGCTGACCCCGTCGCCCTCGATCATCGACGCCCAGTGGTCCTGCAGCCAGGACCACTGCATCAACGCGTCCCCGCTCTGCGAGCCGCTCCACTACGACGCGAGCTACTGGGTCTGGGGGACGATCGAAGACCGCTACGCCTACCCCTACGCCGGTGGTGCGGACGCCCCCTCGGGGGCCCCGCGGCCGCCGTCCGACCTCCTGCGCGTGTGGGACTACTGCCTCCAGACCACCGAGACGGCCCTCATCGGGCGCTACAGCGGCACGTTCACGACCAACGCCTACCCGGACCTCACCTTCACCCTCGAGGGCGTCATGGCCCTCGACGACACCGGTGCGCTCGCGCTCACCCTCTCCGAGCCGGACTGCCCGACCTGCGGCCAGACCGCCATCGGCTACGCGTTCCCCCAGACCGTGCCGGTCGAGGTGGGCGACGGTTGGATCTCCTTCGCCCTCGAGACGCCGACCATCTGCAACGCCCTCTACCCGCCGCCGGTCGCCACCCTCGCGTCCCACCGCAACACCCTCTCGGGCTCCTACCAGAACGCGCCGATCGGCACCGGCAGCGACGGCGACGTCGCCTACTGCGCCGCCGGCCAGCTCTCCCTCACCCGCCTGCCGTGACGGCCACGGAGACGACCATGCGCCCACGCTCTCGCGCCCTCCTCGCCCTCCCGCTGCTCTCCGCGGCGACCCTCTTCGGCTGCCTCGAGGCCCGCAGCGGCGCCCAGCACGGCCAGACCGACACGATCTCGTCGGACACCCTCGGCACCGACACGACGGTCCAGGATCTCTGCCTCGGTCGCTCCTGCGACGACGGCGACCCGTGCACCGTCGACTCCTGCGACCCGTCCTCCGGCGCGTGCGTCTACGCGGCCATCGACGAGGCCAAGAAGCCCGGCCCGGCGGCCGAGCCCCCGGAGTGCGCCTTCGACGACGACTGCGACGACGGCGACGCCTGCACCGAGGACCGCTGCCTGATGGTCGGCGACGAGTGCTTCGGCTACTCGTGGGCCTACTGCGAGAACACGCCCATCGTCGGCTGCGGCGGCTGCATCGCCGAGACCTGCGACGACGGCGACCCGTGCACCGAGGACGCGTGCGGCCCCGACGGCCAGTGCACCCACACCGCCATCCTCGGCTGCGGCGTCGGCTGCAGCGGCGTCAACGCCATGCTGCCGACCGAGCTGGAGTGGAACTCGTGGCCCGGCGACAGCGTCACGGTGGCCGGGGTCGCGGGCCCGTACACCTGGGCCTCCCCGGTCTGCTACGACGGCGGCGGCGGGGACTGCGCCGTCTGCGCCTACCCCGTGGGGCTGGCCGACGACGTCTACGCGACGCCCAACGTGGAGATCGTGCCGCCGCTGACCTTCGAGGGCCCGGTCTGGCAGTGCGCGGACGGCTGCTACACGAGCTGCGCCCCGATGGGAGCCGGCGGCGCCTACTGGGTGTGGGGCACGGCGCAGTCGTCGTGGCGCGGCACCTACGCCGACAGCGAGGCCGACCGCGCCATCGCGCGCCCGCCGACCGACGGCCTGATGGTGAACGGCTGGTGCCTCCAGACCAACGCCCAGGGGCTCCCCGGCGACTACCAGGGCGAGGTGTGGCTGGAGGACTACGACCAGGCGGTCCCGTACGAGGCGACCATCGAGCTCACGTCCTCGGGCGGCCTCCAGATGCGCATCCGCCCGAGCGAGTGTCTGGCGGTGGGCTGCCCGGGGTGGATCCACGAGGTGCTCGGCGAGCAGACGGTGCAGCTCACGCCGGGCGACGGCACGGTCGCCTTCGACATGGAGATGATCACCGTCTGCGACGCCATCACCACGAGCGTCCACGTGGAGCTGGCGTCCTACCACAACACGCTGTCGGGCAGCTTCGCCGATGGCTGGGGCGGCGGCGCCGAGGCGCCCCCCGAGTGGGCGTGCTCACGCGGCAAGCTGAGCCTCACCCGGGGGTTCTGAGGGCGACCTCAGGCGGCGGTCGAGACGACGCTGTTGCGGGTGCCGAAGCCGTTGGGCGTCTCGGCGTCCGCGTCGGCGTCGTTGCGCCACTCGGCGTGGTCGACGAGGTAGCGGAACTCGATGTCCTGGCCCTTCGGGAGGCGGAGGCGCAGGCGGAACGGCCCGTTCTTGCTCGCGCGCTTCATCGGCGTGGGCTCCCAGTCGAGGGCCGCGCAGACGAGCTCCGCCTCGCTCGCGTCGGCGGCCTCGAGCTCGAAGGTGACCTCCACGTCGTCCCGCGTCTTGAAGTGCTTCTTGCTGATCATCTCGTCCTCCTCGGAGTCTCGAGGGCATGCATACACGGCTTTGGTTTCCGCGACGTAACGCGACCTCGGCCACGCGCCCCGAGTAAGACAGCCGCCCCGCCGGGTGTCAACTCTTCGAAGAGTTACGCCTTCTCGCATGTGAACATACGTTCACCAACGAGAACCGTGGCGTTCGAGGCTCCTCGACCGCCTCGAGCGCGGTCGGGACGGCCTTCGAGCGGCGCTAGTTCCCGATGCGGGTGACGATCACCAGGCCGTCCCAGCCCCGCCGGAGCCCGCTGACGACCCGGGTCGTCGACGGGGCGCCGGCGTTGCCGCGGTCGGGATCGCTCGCGTTCGCGACGGTGACGCCGCTGCCCGCGGTGAGGGTCGTCGCGGTGAGCAGCGTCGGGTGGACGAAGCCCGACCCGCCGCCGCCGCCGGCCCCGAGGTAGTTGTTGGAGCCGCCGCCGCCGCCGCCATAGTAGCCGCCGCCGCCGCCCCCGCCCGAGCGGTCCCCGGTCCCGCCATGACCGCCCTGGAGCGCCC
>SBGO01000220.1 GCA_006226565.1 Deltaproteobacteria bacterium
CCCGGGCCGCACAGCTGGCCGCGTCCTGCAACGCACAGCCGGCGTCCCAGGCGCCCCGGGCGGCGGCGAGCAGGCGCGGCACGTCGGCGTACCCGTTCTCGAACACCTCGCCGAGGGCGCGACACCCCGGCGCGTAGCCCGCGTCGCAGGCGCGCCGGAGGAGCCACAGCGCGTGCTCGCCGGAGCGCTCGACCCCACGGCCGTCGACGTAGAGGATGCCCAGGGCCGCGCACGACGGCATGTAGCCGAGCGTGCAGCCGTGGGCGTACAGGCGCGCCGCCCGGGCCGAGTCCCGCGGCAGCGCGAGCCCCTGGGAGTAGAGGTGCGCCAGCTCGTGGCACGCCGCCGCCTCGTCCTCCCGACAGCGGGCCGCATAGCCCACGCCGGGCTCGTCCGGCGCCGCGGCCGCGGCGGGGCCGCCGAGCGCGAGGCAGAGGAGGATGACGATGGCGCGGCGCACGGAGCAGGCCTCTCCTGGGTGACCCGGGGAACCTACCGCACATCGCCGCCCGAGCGCGCCACAAACCAGGCGCGCCCCGGCGTCTCCCGCCAAGCGGCCGGCACCACCCGCGCGCGCCCTCAGCCCGAGACGACGCGGTTCCGACCGCCTTCCTTCGCCAGGTAGAGGCGGCTGTCGGCGAGGGCGACGAGCTCGTCGGGGTGCTTCATCTCCGGGTCGTACTCGGCGACCCCGAGGCTGACGGTGACGTGCAGCGTGCCGTCGTCGATCTCGAAGGGGTGCTCGTCGACCAGGCCCCGCAGCACCTCGGCGAGGATCGCCGCCCCGGTCACCTCGGTCTCCGGCAGGATGAGGCCGAACTCCTCGCCACCATAGCGCGCCACCGTCTCGAGGCTGCGCGCGCGGCTGCGCAGGATGCCCGCGACCTCCTTGATGACGTGGTCGCCGACGAGGTGTCCGTAGTCGTCGTTGACCCGCTTGAAGTGGTCGATGTCGAGCATCACCAGCGACAGGGGCCGGTGATAGCGCTGGGAGCGGCGGAACTCGCGGTCGAGCGCCTCGTGGAAGTACGCCTTGTTGAAGAGCTGCGTCAGACCATCCTCGATGGTCATCCGGTAGATCTCTTCGTGGTAGGCCGCCTCGACGTTGCTCCCCGCGAGGAACTTGAAGATGGTGCTGCCGATCGCCACCAGGTCGCCGCTCTGCAGGAGCAGCCGCTTCACGGGGCGGTCGTTGACGTAGGTCCCGTTCGTGCTCTGCAGGTCCTCGAGCCACACGGCGCCGTTCTGGACCGAGAAGGCGGCATGCTGCCGCGACACCGATCCGGCGGTCACGACGATGTCGCACTCGAGGCTCCGCCCGACCACCCAGCGCCCGGGGGCGAGCCGATGATTCGCCCCGAGGTTGTCGCCGTAGATCTCGACGAGGCACTCGTGGCCCGTGTCCATCCGCTCCTTGAAGCGCTGGACGGCGACGACCGTCGCGCGGTCGGTGTCGCGCTCGAGGCCGGCGGGCGACCGGCGCGACGCGAGCTCGGCCAGCCCGGGCTGCGTCCGCAGGAGCTCGTCACCCTCCTCGGCCGTCGAGGTCGGTTGCTCCTCGGTCAGCGTCCGGTCGTCGCCGTTTGGTGTGCCCACCATGCCGTCACATCATCATCTTCTCGGGTTCGACGCGCAGCGGAGCTCCCGTGACCCACGGGCCGCACTACCATCATGACCGCGGTCGCGCGAACCGTCGAGATTCGATTTCGCCATGCAGCGAACCGTATTCCGGCAGAGGCCCTACGGACCCTCGTAGTAGACCTCGTAGGCGTTGGCTCCGAAGCGCTCCACCGGCTCGAATCCGGCGGGCGGGCCCACGGTCAGATCCCACACACCCTCCGCGTAGCCCGGCTCGGTCTGGTCCTGCCAGCGGAAGGCGTTCGCGACGTAGAAGGTGATCGCGTAGGTGACGTCGGTCGTGACCTGGGGGCTCGGGACGACCGCGGGGCTCGCGGCGAAGGTGACCCGCCACTCCCCGTCCACGGCCTCGGCCCAGGCGTTGGGCCCGGGGCTCGGCGCGACGGTCGGCCAGTGGGTCGGCACCTCGTAGTCGGTCCCGAAGATGTTGGCCCGAATGGTGACGTCGCCCTGGCTCATCGTCAGCCCGTCGGCGTCGACGTCCGACAGCGCGTAGACGATGTCGAGGTCGGTCGCGTAGTCGCTGATGACCGGCACCTCGTGCAGCGTCGCCGCCACGACCACCTCGGCGTGGGTCAGGACGATACGGAAGTACGGGAAAGAGCCCTCCGGCAGATTCGCGATCGGCACCCGGGCGACCACGTTCTCGTCGAGGAGATCGACCGTCACGAAGCCGGGCGCGTAGTCGAAGATGACCTCGGGGCTCGGGTCGTCCTCGCTCCGCAGCAGCTCGAGCCGCTGGAGCCCGTACTCCCACACCGACGGCGTCTGGCTCGCGAGCCCATCCGCCGGGGCCCGGTCCTCGAGGGAGCCCGAGACCTTGATCGTCACGGTCGGCCCGCTGGGCTCGGTGTCCGCGACCGCGGTGTCGACCGCCTCCGCCGTGTCGGCCACCGTCGCGGTGTCCTCGCCCACCGCGTCCTCGCCGGCGACCTCCCCGTCGGCCTCCCCGTCGAGCACGTCGAGCCCGAACGTGCCGTCGCCCTGCCGGAACGCCTCGGAGGACTCCGAGTCTCCGCAGGCCGTCACGAGGAGCGCGAGTCCGAGCAGGGGGGCGAGCACACGCATGGGGACCTCCGAACGCACCGTACCGCGCCCTACAACACCGCAAGCGCGGGAGCGTGTCACCATCGGGTTGGTATTTTCACCCGTTTCTGGGCGGTGCGCCGCATCATCGCCGCACCCGTGGGCGGAGGCCGGCGCGTCAGCGCACGACCTCACGGACGCCCGAGCACAGGGCCGAGCGTGTCGCCGGGTCGATCCAGCGCACCCCCGAGGGAGGCGGGATCGCGCCGCCCGCCTGGGTCGTCAGGGCGTGGACGTGGTCGGTGAGCGCCTGCCACTCGCGCAGCTCGTCGCCCCAGACGCCCCCGGGCACCACGCGCGTGGTGGGGTCGGTCGGCGTCCCCGCCGCGTCGCGCGGGATGACGGTGAGGCCCCCGTCGGTGAGCTCGCCGAGGCGGGCGAGGAGCCCCGCGGCGAAGAGGTTGGTCGCCACGCGGTAGCGGAAGCCCGGGTTCTTCAGCGTCCCGTCGCTGTTCATGAGGTTGCTCGCCGCGTTGCAGACGTTGGCGCCCCCGGCCGCGTCGATCCAGAGGCCCGTCACCCGGTGGAAGGGCGGCCGCTCGGGGTCGTAGGCGACGCGGACCCCGGAGACGTCGAGCCAGAAGGACGGGCCGCGCAGCGCGCCGAGCGTCAGCCCGACCTCGAGCACCTGCGCGAGCCCCTCGCCGTCGAGGTAGACCTCCACGAGCGGCCAGCCGGGCACCGTCTGGGCGGTGGGGCTCGCCCCGTAGGGCACCGCGGCGAACAGGTCGGCGAGCCTCACCGTCGTCGGGTCGGTCGTCGGATCCATCGCGAGCCCGTCGCCGAGGGTCAGCCCGAGCACGAGCCCCACGTCGATGGCGCGCGCGTCCGCCGACCCGGTGACGACCGCCGTGGCCCGCGCGCGGACCGCGTCGGCGACGAGGTCCCCGAGGGCCGACTCGCCGAGCCCGCTGACGGCGTAGTCGCGGTCGATGAGCCCGATGGGCGCCGCGTAGGCGAGCCCGGCCGCGGCGAGCCCGGCGTCGATCTGCTGCACGTAGGGC
>SBGO01000078.1 GCA_006226565.1 Deltaproteobacteria bacterium
GGCGCGCGGCGCCCCTGCCGGCCCCGGGGGACGCCTTCGACGCGCTCCACGCCACCCGGGTCGCGATCGCCGACCGCGATCCGGCCGTGCTCCGCGACCTCCTGCGCGCGGTCGTGGGCGACCACCTCGGCCGCGGCGTCCACATGGTGCACCTCGGGATGGCGGCCGGGGACCCGCTGCTCGGGGCGCTCCGTCGCTGGCCGGTCCAGCACTTCCGCTCGACGGTGCACGCCTTCGCCCGCGACGAGGCTCGGTGGCGCGACCTCCTCGCCCGCCCGCAGGACCCGCTCCTCGAGGCCGCGCGGATCTGACGTCGACGGGGCGGGGACCCGACGGCGGCCGCGACCGCCTCGGGGCGTCCGGCGCCGCGACCCGGAGGCGGTGGTGACACGGGCGCGGGCTCGCTCGGGCGCCATTTCCCTACCCGAACGGCAGGTCGACGCCGGACGGCCGTGAAACGTGTTCTTTAGGGCGCCCGAAGCAGGTCAAACTGTGGTACTTTCCCTGCGTTGCATCATTTTGCGGCCGGACGGGCGGCCAGAATGAGGTTCTAGGATGTGTGCATCGCGCTGGATCATCGCCGCGGCGGTGACGCTGGGGGCTTGCTCAGACGTCGCCCCGGACGTGCCAGGAGCCGGAGGAGAGGTCGCCATCGCGGTCGCTCCGATCACCCTGACCGGGGTCGGGGACGCCGAGTATGGCCTCCGCGTCACGACGAGCGGCGGCGAGGTCGTCTGGGAGCGCAGCGGGATGCGTGCCTCCGCCTACGGCAACGGCCAGGCGCTCTCCTACGTCGGTCCCTGCGACGCCGACCCGGCCTCGCAGCCCAACCGCGTCGAGGTGACGCTGACGGCGCTCTACGATGACCTCGGCGCGCCGATCCCCGCCGACACGTGGCTGAGCCCCACCGCGTCCGGCCCCGCGGTCCGGCCCTTCACGTGCATCGCCGACCAGGACGTCGCGGTCGACTTCGACCTGACGGTCGCCCGCAAGGCCTCCCAGGGCTTCTTCGACGTCGCCGTCGAGTTCGAGGACGTCTTCTGCTCGGCCAAGTTCGACTGCGTCGCCGAGGACGGCACGAGCCCGATCCTGCTCGTCCACGGCCCGAACGGCGCCCGCGTCCCGAGCGTCGTCCTCGGCTTCGCCTGCACCACCGGCAACGCCGACGGCGCCATGTACATGTACATGACCGACCCGATCGTCGACTGCGGCGGCGTCCAGATCCCGATCGAGCTCGACCGCGGCCCGGGCAACATCTGGACCGCCGGCGAGCCGGTCCCGTCGCCGCTCGTCCAGGCCCTGGTCTTCACCGGCAAGGGCCAAGCCCCCAACGGCGTCGTCGCGGTCGACTGGCTCTACCTGAACATGGCGCTCGCCCTCGACTTCGGCCAGCTCTCCGGGCCGTGCACGCTGACGGCGACGGCGACGGCCTCGGACGACCCGCTCGAGGCGTACACCACCCCGGCGCACACCGCGTACCCCTTCATCCAGTGGAACATCCCGCTCGTCGACGCCACCGGCGACGGCTACGCCTGCACCCAGCATCCCCTCGACGACCCGCTCGCGGCCCCGGGCGAGGGCGTCTTCACCCAGTACACCCCGGTCGGGCAGCAGGCGGCCTTCCAGGAGGGCGCCTTCGCGCCGAACAGCGCGCCCGACGTCATCGACATCCTGCGCTACGACCCGTGCTTCGACAGCGCCGACCCGGGCTGCTGCGCGCGCGCCGACGACTGCGCCGACGACGGCGTCGCCTGCACCGCCGAGGTCTGCGTCGCCAACGTCTGCCACAGCGTGCTCTCCACCGCGTGCTGCTTCGTCGACACCGACTGCGACGACGGCCTCGCCTGCACGACCGACTGGTGCTTCGACAACGTCTGCCACCACTACGAGGGCGACCAGGCCTGCTGCACGCCGGGCAGCACCGAGGCCGAGCTCCTCGCGCAGTGCGGCCCCGACCCGGACGGGCCGGTGACCTGCCAGGCGTGGAGCTGCACGGCCGAGGGCCTCTGCGCCATCGCCACGACGACCCCGTGCTGCAGCGTGGATAGCGACTGCGACGACCTGATCGCCTGCACCATCGACTTCTGCGTCGGCGCCACGAGCTGCGAGCACAGCGTCGAGACCGGCCTCCCGGGCTGCTGCGTCGAGCACACCGACTGCCCGCTCGGCGAGTACTGCCCGACGGGCGTCAACACCTGCGCCCCGCAGCTCCCCGACGGCGAGGCGTGCGAGGAGGACGCGGCCTGCCTCGGCGGCGTCTGCGTGGACGGCCTCTGCTGCACCCCGAGCTGCGACGGCAAGGCCTGCGGCTTCGACGGCTGCGGCGGCAGCTGCGGCGCGTGCACGGCGGCGGATCAGGTCTGCAGCGCCGAGTTCCAGTGCGACCTGAACTGGATCTGGACCGGCCCGAGCCTGGTGAACCACTGGGTCGACGGCGAGTTCACCTACTGGCCCGACAGCGTCACCTACGAGTGGTTCGACATCACGCCGGTGCAGGGCCCGAACGGCCCGCTCTACTTCGACTACGTCGGCGGCGTCCTCTACCTGATGATCGACTGGACGGTCTGCGTCGACCCGCTCCTGCCCGAGGAGGGCGCGACCTTCACCGTCACGACCGACAACGGCGCGGTCCTCTGGTGGATCGAGGTGACGGCGTCCGGCCACGTCACGGCCGTCCGAAACGGCGTCGACGTCACGTCCCAGGGCCTCGTCCAGGGCGCCTACCAGCTCAAGGAGAGCCCGACCGACCCGAGCACCCCGCAGTGGCTCTTCGAGCTGGCGCTCCCCGCCGGCCCCGGGCAGTTCAGCTACCGCCTCGCCGGCGCCAGCCAGTGCCTCGGCGCCGCGACGGACGTCCTCATCTGGGGCAGCTGCCACCCCGACGGCGGCGTGCAGGTCGCCCCGGTCACCGAGACGGTCACCGCCGCGGGCCCGTCGACGACCTCCGTCGCGCCCGGCGCCCCCGTCGCCATCAGCGGCGTCTTCGGCGACCCCGTCGGCACCGTCACCGTCGACGGCCAGCCGGCGAACGTCATCTCGTGGACCGACGGCACGGTCGTCGTCGAGATGCCGGCCGGCGCCAGCGGCCCGGTGGACATCGTGGTCTGCAGCGCCGCCGGCGACTGCGCCGAGCCGGTCACGGTCAGCGCGGACCCGGTCGGGGGCGCGGTCCTGAACCCGCCGACCAGCGGCGGCGCCAGCGGCAACGGCACCTTCGACGGCTACCTCCCCTCGGACCCCGGCGTGAGCTTCGACTGGTCGCTCTCGAGCCCGGTCTCCGGCACCCAGGGGCACCTCTGCGGCTGCCCCGACGGCGACCGGATGTGCTTCGTCCTCGACTGGTACGGCGGGACGTTCGCCGACGGCGACGAGCTGGTCCTCTACGGCGGCACCCCGGATGGCCACCGCCTGGTGGTGATCGGCCGCAACTCCACCGGCGCGGTCGAGGTCTACTGGGACGGCGCGCCGCTCTCGAGCGGCGTGGAGGCGGGCGTCAGCGAGACCACCTCGCCGTGGTCCGGGGGCACGCACCCGGTCATGGAGGTGTGCCTCGACATGTACATCCCCAAGCTGACCGTCGCGATGTCCGGCCCGTGCGCCGATGACCCCGGGGGGCTCTGCGACGACGGGCTCGCCTTCGACGTGACGATGCTGCAGTCGGGCGCGGCGCTGACGGCGCCGACCGACGAGCCGCGGGTGGTCGTGGCGCTGCCCGACCCGCCC
>SBGO01000413.1 GCA_006226565.1 Deltaproteobacteria bacterium
CGGTCTCCGCCAGGTCCGGCGTCGCGCGCGGGTGGTGCGCCAGCCCGCTCTCCCGCGTCTCGGGCATGCGCTCCGCGGGCGCGGCGGCGAGCCCGGCCACGAGCGCGTCGCGCAGCTCGCGCGCGGACTGGAAGCGATGCTCCCGGCGCTTGGCGAGGCAGCGCAGGGTCACCGTGTCGAACCACTTCGGGACCTGCGGGCTCCGCGCCGAGGGCGGCTCCGCGTCCTCCGACATGTGCTTCATCATGACGGCCATCATGCTCGTGCCGTCGAAGGTGCACTCGCCGGTGACCAGCTCCCAGAGGATGCAGCCCAGGGCGTAGAGGTCCGAGCGGCCGTCGACCTGCTCGCCGAGGGCCTGCTCCGGCGACATGTAGTGGACGGTGCCGACGGTGTGCCCGGTGCGCGTCAGGCGACCGCCGTCGACGCCGGTCCGGGCGGCGTCCATGACCGCGGCGATGCCGAGGTCGATGACCTTCACATGGGGCGCCTCGGGCGGCGACCCGGCGACGACCCAGATGTTCTCGGGCTTGAGGTCGCGGTGCACCCAGCCGGCGTCGTGGATCGCGACCAGCGCGTCGCAGATCTGCACCCCGATGTGCGCCGCCGTGCGCGCGCTCAACGCGCCGTGGCTCTCGGAGAAGGCGTAGAGGTCGGCGCCTTCGAGGTACTCCATCACGAGGTAGTGGATCCCCTCGGCGGTCACGCCGAAGTCGCTCACCGAGATGACCGCGTCGTCCTCGACCTGGCTTGCGGCGCGGGCCTCGCGGAGGAAGCGCTCGCGCGACTCGTCCAGCAGGAGCAGCGTCGGGTGCAGCACCTTGATCGCGACGGGTCGGTCCAGGAAGACATGCCGTGCGCCCAGCACGAGCCCCATCGCGCCGCGCCCGAGCACCCGCTCGACGCGGTAGCGGCCGTCGAGGACGTGCCCGACGAGCTCGTCCGGCTCCGTCGAGTAACGGACCAACGCGGGGCCACGTGACATGGCCTCGTGGGAGTTGTGCATGGACCTCCGTCGTCGAGCGCGTTCTTGCGAACCCCGGTACGATAGCAACGCGATCCAGACCGAACAAACCGGCGGTCCGCGCGCTTGTCACCGAGGGCGGGCGCCACGCGCCGTGGGGCGTGGTGGGTCGGCCGGGCCGACGGGGATCAGCGTCGGCCTCGACGGGGCCGCGCGGCCGGAGCGGCTCGCGGCGGCGCCGGCCACCGATCGGGACGCCATCGCGATCCCCGTCGACGCGACCCTCGCGGAGGCCGAGCGCATCCTCGTCTCCACTCGGCTCGAGCGCCGCGGCTGGCGGCGCGGCGAGACGGCGCAGGCCCTCGGGATCGCGCCGAAGACCCTCTACGACAAGTGCCGCGCCTGGGGGCTGACCCCCGACGAGTAGCGGGAGGCGCGGCGCGCCCCGTGCGTCAGGTGGACGCGGTCGAGCCCGGGTCGTGCTCGAGGGCACGGATGTTGCGCCGGAGGACGACGAGGAGGGCGAGCCCGGGCAGCGCCGCGACGATGCTCAGGCCGAAGAAGGAGGTCCAGCCGACCGCCTCGACGGCCGGGCCGGACAGCGGCGCGATGACGACCCGCCCGAGGTAGGCGAGCGAGGACAGCAGCGCGTACTGGGTCGCGGTGTAGCGGTGGTCGCAGAGCGCCATCAGGAAGGCGACGAAGGCGGCCGTGCCCATCCCGCTGGTGACGTTCTCGACGGCGACGCTCGTGACCATCAGGGCGTAGTCGTGGCCGGCCTCGGCGAGGACCATGAAGATGACGTTGGAGGCGGCCTGGAAGACGCCGAAGGCCAGGAGCGAGCGCCAGAGGCCGAGGCGCGTCATGACGATCCCGGCGACGAGGATGCCGCCGGTCGTCGCGAAGAAGCCGACGCTCTTGCGGACGATGCCGATCTCGGTCGGCGAGAACTGGAGCTCCTTCTTCAGGAAGGCCGTGAAGAGCCCCGCCGCGAAGGCGTCGCCGACCTTGTAGAGGACGACGGCGAGCAGGATCCAGATCGCGGCCTTGCGGGAGAAGAGCTCGACGAGGGGCTCGACGACGGCCGCGCCGAGGCTCCGGGGCGGCTTGGGGGCGTACTCGGGGACCGGCGCCGCCAGGGTCGCGAGGATGCCGACGCCCATCAGGCCGGCCATGGCGAGGTAGGCCGCGGACCAGCCGAGCTCGTCCGCGAGCACGGCGCACACGCCGCCGGCGACCATCATCGCGAGCCGATAGCCGGTCACGAAGACCGCCGCGCCGAAGCCGCGCTCGCGGTCGTGGAGGACGTCGGTCTTGTAGGCGTCGAGGACGATGTCCTGGCTGGCGGAGGCGAAGGCGACGACGAGGGCGAAGATGGCGACGGCCGCGGGGCCCGTCGCGGGCGAGGTCAGCGCCATGCCCACGAGGCCGGCGGCGACGGCGACCTGGGTGATGAGCGCCCAGCCGCGGCGGCGGCCGAGGAACGGTGGGGTGAAGCGGTCGAGCGCCGGCGCCCAGAGGACCTTGAGGAGGTAGGCGATCCCGATGAGGTTCAGGAGCGCGATGGTCGTCAGGTCGATGCCGGTGACCTGGTCCATGCCCGGGAGCGTCGCCTGACCCGGGGCGAAGGGGACGAGCCCGGAGGTCGCGAGCGCCGTCAGGTCCACGCCCTGGTCGGCGAACCAGAGCTGGAGCGTGCCGCCGGTGAGCTCGAGCGGCAGCCCCGAGGCGAAGCCCAGCACCAGCAGCACACCGATGCGCCGGTTCATGAGCTTTCGGAAGGTGGCGAGAAGAGCTTCGGTCACGGGGCCTCGGAACCTATCACGGCTCGGAGGCCCCAGGTATTTCCTTGCTCGTCGTCTATCGCGCCACGCAAGCGCTGATGGCCGTGTAGTCGCAGCTCGCGCCCATCGCCGCGGTCGCGCACTCGGCCGTGATCGTGTCGAACCCGTACGCCGCCAGCGCCCCCTGACAGGCGAGCTCGCAGTCGCCGTTGTCGCTGCAGCGTCCCGGGTCGCCCGCGCAGGCGGTCCGGCAGCTGTCGGGCACGGTCGCGTCCGGGCCCGCCTGGCTCTCGCACAGCGACACGAAGTTGCAGCTCGCCGTCGCGGCCAGGCAGACGTTCACCGGCATCGCGGCGAAGCTGTTCTTCCAGCACTCGTCGACGCACTGATCGCGGGTCAGCTGGCCCAGGGCGCCGCACTCGGCGCGCTTGTCGCACGCGGCGTTGCAGAGGTCGTCGTCCCAGTTCCGCGGTACACACGCCAGCTTGTCGGCGCAGGTCGACGCCTGGTCCATGCACGCCAGCACCGGCTCGACCTCCTCGGGCTTCTCGAGCAGCGACGCGGTGCAGCCCCCGACGCAGTTCTCGATCGGGGCGGCGCCGACCTCGGCGGCGCAGGTCGTGATCTCGGCGCAGCCGTCGACGCACTGCGGCGCGCGGCCGATGAGGCAGCCAAAGAACCCGGAGGGGCCGCCGTCGTCGGCATCGCAGACCGCGAGGCCCGCGACGCAGTCCTGGATGACCGCCGTGTCCGCCCACGGGATCGTCGCGACGGCGCCGGCGCAGACCGCGCCGCACATCTGGGCGTTGACGATGGGGTTGTCGGGGCAGTGGGTCATGTAGGCGTCGCACACGTCGACGCAGCCGGCGGGGATCTCGGTCGGCAGCTCCGCGCAGGCGGCCTTCACGTCGCCGCAGCCGTGGGGCAGGGCGCAGCCGATGAGCGCGATCTGCTCGAACGTGGGCCGCGCCTCGCACTCCGAACGGCAGGTCGCCTCGTCGGGCCAGCTGTCGAAGATGGCGGCTTCGGGGGCGCAGGCGTCGTTGATGCCCTCCTTCACGCGCTCGCACGCGCCGCCGCAGACGTCGAACTCCGGCAGGCACTCCGCGGCGGAGAAGAAGTCGCACGAGCTGGCGTCGTGGGGGACCGCCGCGAGGCAGGCCTCGACCGTGTCGGCCTCCGGCGTGCCGCCGACGCCCGTGCACCAGGCGCGGCAGTAGTCCCGGCTCGGCGCGACCGGCGTGTTCAGCAAGGGGGCGAGACCGCAGCCCAGGAACGTGTCGCAGGCGGCCCGACAGACGCTTCGCTCCGCCATCGGCGTGTTGCCCTCGAGGCAGGTCACGTCGCAGCGGTCGGACAGGCACGCGTAGTTGGCGAGCCACCACCCGTCCTGGTCGACCTGGTCACGGCAGTTTCCGGCGCAGTCCCCGACGAGCGGCGGATTGCTCTGGCACTGCTCGGCCTGGCCGCAGAGGAAGTCGCAGTAGGCGCCGACCTCCTCGGCGCTGAAGTAGAGGAAGCGGTTGTCGACCTCGTCACAGGCGTCGCCGAGCCCGTCCTGGTCGATGTCCACCTGGTCCTCGTTCGCGACCGCGACGCAGTTGTCGAGGGCGTTCGCGACGCCGTCGTTGTCGGCGTCGTCGTCGCAGGCGTCGGGGACGTCGTCGTCGTCGCTGTTGACCTGGGCCGGCGTGCAGACGAGCTCGCGCGCCTTGCCGTCCTCGATGAGGCGACACTCGGCCGTGACGCCGGTGTAGCCGTGCTCGGAGCAGCGGCCCTCGCAGCAGCAGGAGAGGTCGGCCATCTCGACGACGTCCTCCTCCTTGACGTCGTCCTGCGGGTCCCGCTGGTCGGGCACGCAGTCGAGGTCCTGGTCGGCGGTGGCGCTCTCGATGGCGTCGTTCTTGCCGTCGCCGTCCTGGTCGGCCGGCGAGTTGGCGTCGACGACCTCGGCGGCGTCCGAGACGCCGTCGCCGTCGGAGTCCTCGAGGAAGGGGTTGGTGCCGAGCGCGCCCTCGATGCGGTTGACGAGGGTGTCGCCGTCGTCGTCGGCCTCGGGGTCGACGCACGTCTCGGCCAGGCACAGCCCGGAGTTGCATTGTCCGTCGCTGACGCAGGCCGAGCCGATCGACAGCGGCTTCTTGTCGGCGGGGCACGCGGCGAGGGTGAGGGCGAGGAGCGCGGGCAGCGCGAGCGCGGTCGGACGCATCGGGGCCTCCGGTCTCGAATGGGGGAGGCGCCATTGTGCCAGAAAGCGCGGGTCGATGCTCGCCGACCCGCGCCCTGGCTCGCGTCGCTACTGCGCGCGGAAGCTCTCGGTCCAGGCCGGCGGGGCCGGGGCCGTGCCGGCCTCGAGCATCGCCTCCCAGTCCTGGTCGGAGTAGCGCTTGATCTCGTGCGGGTCGACCTCGAAGTAGGTGAAGGTCGGGCCGACGAAGGCGGCGGCGCCGTCGCAGGTGTCGGCGGTGAAGACCATCAGGTCGACGTTGGCCGTCGCGACGTGCAGCACGTTCGGCCCCGGGAGCGGCCCGGTGTTCGGGTTGGTGTGGACGTCGGCGATGGTCGGCTTCCACTCCCCGACGCCCTCGTAGAAGTACAGCGTCGGGTACCAGCCGGAGTAGACCGGCTCGCCGCAGCCGCCGTCGGCCTGGATGGTGCTCTTGAGGAAGGCGACCTGCTCCTCGGTCAGCTCCACGCCGTCGAGCTCGCGCTGGGCGATGTCGGCCAGGGTCCCCATGATCGTCTCCCAGTTGTCGAAGAACGAGGTCATCCGCGTCTGGGTCCACGCGTTGGGGAACTCGACGTTCGTCAGCGTCTGGCCGGCGGCCTGCGCGAGGTGCTCGAGGGCGGTGTAGAAGGCGGGGACGGGCTCGACGTAGCCGGCCGGGTGCTCGCAGGAGACGCCGCCGGTGTAGGACTGCTTGGCGTAGAGCAGGGTGTCGTGGCGGAGCTGCGCCCACGAGGCGAGCTGGGTGTGGGCGTTCTTGTCGCGCCAGGCGTCGGTCCGCATCGCCGGCGGGTAGGGCGCCTCGCGGGTCGGCGCGTTGAGGGTGCGGAGCGCGCTGAGCCAGAGGTTGTACATGTTCGAGGACCAGAAGCTCTCGTCGTAGTAGTCGACGAGGAAGCGCAGTGCGTTGAGCGCGCCCTGGTAGGGGTAGCGGTCGAGCTCGTCGCTCAGGAGCGGCAGGACCTCGTCGTTGCCGAGCACGAAGAGGACGTCGAGCGGGTTCGGCAGGACGCGCTGCACCTTCACGCCGTCGTGGACGACGTTGTCGTAGACCACGTTGGCCATGACGTAGCTGTCGACGACGAAGCGCTGGCCGAGGAAGGCGAAGGACGGCGGCAGCGGGGTCGGCGTGGCCGAGAAGGGGTCGGTCTCGAGCCAGTGGGAGTTGATCTTCTGCTCGCCGTACTGGCCCGCGAGGAGCGCGACGATGAGGGCGTCGAGGGCCGGGCCGGAGAGCGTCGCGGCGGTGTCGGCGCTGTCGATGGCGTTCTCGGCGAAGAGGCGGTGGACGCCGCGGAAGTCGATGTAGTCCACCTCGCCGACCATCATCGTGATGAGGTCGTTGGCGCGGTCCCAGCCGGTGAGCGCGCCGGCGTCGTTGAGGGCCTGGTCGAGGAGCTTCGCGATGGCCAGCTCGCGCGGGTGGAACTCCCACTCGAAGGTCAGCTCGTTCTGCTCGACGAAGCGGAGGTCGACGCGGCCGAGCCACATCATCGCCTGGAAGTAGCGGCTCAGCTCCTCGGTGTCGGTGTAGTGGCCGCGCGGCTTGAACTGGCTGAAGTCCATCTTGCGCCCGTGGCCGAAGATCTCGACCTGGCGCATGGTCTCGGAGGCGATGAAGCCGAGGAAGTCGTCGCGGGACTGGTCGACCGCGCCGCCGGTGAGCGACGCCGTGGGCGAGCCGGTCAGGAGGCTGCGCGCGACGGTGAGGTAGAGGTCGGCGTCGCGGTAGGCGGCGAGGGCGGTCTCGTCGCTCGGCAGCGCGATGGCGCCCAGCTCCGCCTGGGTCTTGGCGAGGACGTCCTCGAGGGTCGCGATGAGGATCTGCTCCTCCATCGTCTTCAGGATGTCGTCGTAGGAGCGGTGGAGGGCGTGGAGGATCATGTCGGAGGTCACGAGGACCGGGAGGTCGTTGGAGAAGACCGACATCAGGGCCTCGCCGAAGCTCGGGAAGACCAGCCGGTCGCTGACGACGAAGCCGTTCTGGGCGAGCTTGGCCTCCTCGGCCGGCGTCAGGGCGAGCGCCAGGTCGATGTTGGAGAGGTAGGCCGCGTCGAGCGGCTCGTAGCCGAGGCTGGTCGGCGCCGGGACGGCGTCGCCGAGGTACTTGGCGAAGAGCTCGTCCTTCGTCATCGCCTCGGAGTCGGTGAGCGTGGTCGTCAGCGCCGCCTCGAACTCGGTGTCGATGGTGGTGATCGGGTTCGTCCCCGAGGTGTCGGGGGCCGGCGCGGTGTCCGGGCTCGCGACGGTGTCGGTGGTCGTCGCGGGTCCGCCGTCGCTCGTCGTGCAGCCGGCCGCCACGAGGCCTGCTACGAGGGTGGTCGTCACGAGGTGGCTGAGGCGCATGGGTCCCCCTTCGGTGTGGTGCGTCCCGGTTTCCAGTTTCAAGATGCGTGCCGCGACGCGAGGCCGCATTTCAGGCGGTCCTCCGGCGCGCGCCGGGCCGCGATCGTGTGCAAAAGCTCCACAGCTGTGGTGTTTTCACCGACGCGTTGACGGAATGCGGCGCGCGTCCTATCTCCGTCCCCATGACGGTCCGCATCGGCGTCGTGGTCAATCCGCGCTCTCGGTACATCAAGCGAAACCCGGCGGCGGTCGACCGGCTGCGCCGCCTCGTCGGCGTCCGCGGCGAGGTGGTCACGAGCCGCGCCATCGCCGAGGTGGACGGCATCGTCCGCCGCTTCCAGCGCGACGGCGTCGACATCGTCGCCATCGTCGGCGGCGACGGCACGGCCGGGATCATGGCGCGCGGCATCGTCGACGTCTACGGCGTCGACGCCGCCCCGCCGCTCGCGCTCCTGCGCGGCGGCACCATGAACACCGTCGCCAACGCCCTGCGGCTCCCGCGCGGCAAACCCGAGGAGCACCTGTCGCGGCTCCTCGAACACACCCGCGGCGGCGTCCTGCCGCCGGTCGCGTGGCGCCCGACGCTGGTCGCCAACGGTCGCCTCGGCTTCCTCTTCGGGACCGGCGCCTTCTATACCTTCCTCGAGCAGTACTACCGCGCGGGGCACGACAACCCGAGCGCGGTCACCGCGGTCGAGACCATCACCCGCGCGGCGGGGAGCGTGCTCATCCGCGGCGAGTTCGCGCGCCGCATCGTCACGCCCCACGCCGCCTCGGTGGTCCACGACGGGGTGGAGCTGCCGGACCGGGCCTACCTCGCGCTCGCCGCCGGCACCGTCTCCGAGGTCGGGCTCGGCTTCACGCCCTTCCCGGACGCCGACCGGCACCTCGACGCCTTCCAGTTCCTCGCGGTCTGGGGCAAGCCCGTCGACATCGTCCGCGACCTGCCCCGGGTGTGGCTCGGTCGGGGGCTGCGGCCCGCGAACGGGCAGGGCGTCGTCGCGCACGAGGTCGTCATCACGCCGAAGGACGGGGTCGTCGACTACATGGTCGACGGCGACCTCTACGCGTCGCACGGGCCGCTCCGGCTCAGCGTCGGCCCGCGGGTGCCGATCCTCCGCGTCTGAGCGAGCGAGCGCCGCGCCCGAGACGACGAGCCGGCGTGGACGAACGGGCATCCACGCCGGCAGGGCGTGCTCCGCGGTGCGCGATCAGCCCTTCAGGACGTCGATGCTGCCCTGGTAGGTGGCGCGCTGGGTGAGGGCCTCGTCGAGGCGCCGGCGCTGCTCCTCGACCACCTCCGCCGGGGCGTTGGCGATGAAGCGCTCGTTGTTGAGCTTGCCCTCGAGCTTGGCGATCTCCTTGTCGATCTTCGACACCGCCTTCTCGAGCCGTGCGACCTCTTCGCCGAGGTCGATGAGCCCCTCGAGCGGGAGGTAGACCGTGCAGGCGCCCGCGACGGCCACGGCGCTCTTCGGCGGCCGCGGCAGCTCGATGCCGGTCTCGAGCGCCGTCACGCCGGCGAGGTGCGCGAGGTAGCCCTCGGACTCGCGGACGAGGTCGATGGTCGCCTGGTCGGGCCCCGAGACGATCAGGCTCACCTCGGCGCGCGGGGAGATGCCGTTCTCGCCGCGCACGGTCCGCACCGCCGTGATGATGTCGATGACCTGGTCGAGCAGCGCCTGGGCGTGGCTGTCGCGGAACGCCGCGTGCTGCTCCGGCCAGGCCGCGATGGTCAGGCTCGGGGCGGCGCGGTCGGCCAGCGGCAGCTGCGTCCAGATCTCCTCGGTGATGTAGGGCATGAACGGGTGGAGGAGGCGCAGCGCCTGGTCGAGCACGTGCATCAGCACGCGCCGCGTCATCGCCGCGGCCTCGCCGCCGTCCTTGAGCGTCGACTTCGTCAGCTCGATGTACCAGTCGCAGTAGACGCCCCAGAAGAAGGCGTGGACCGCGGTCGTCGCCGCCTGGAAGTCGTACGCCTCGAGGGCGTTGGTGACCTCCTCCACGGCCGCGTCGAGCTTGTGGAGCACCCAGCGGTCGGCGAGCGAGAGCCCGGCGACGTCGGCGTCGCTCAGGCGCGAGAACGTCTCGCCGTCCGGCAGGTTCATCAGCACGAAGCGGGTGGCGTTCCAGATCTTGTTCGCGAACGCGCGGTAGCCCTGGAGGCGGTCCTTCGAGAGCTTCAGGTCGTGGCCCTGGGTCGTCAGCGCCGTCAGCGTGAAGCGGAGCGCGTCGGCCCCGTGGACCTCGGTCTCGACCAGCGGGTCGATGACGTTGTTCTTCGTCTTCGACATCTTCTGGCCCTTATCGTCGCGGACCATCGGATGCATGTAGATCGTCTTGAACGGCACGTCGCCCATCGCGTACATGCCGAACATCATCATCCGCGCGACCCAGAAGAAGATGATGTCGAAGCCGGTCTCCATGACCGACGTCGGGTAGAACTTCTTCAGGTCGACCGTGTCGTCGGGCCAGCCGAGCGTCGAGAACGGCCACAGCCCCGACGAGAACCACGTGTCGAGCACGTCCTCGTCCTGGTGCAGCGAGGTCCCGCCGCAGCCGGCGCAGCGCGTCGGGTCCTCGGTGGCGACGGTGATGTGGTCGCAGTCGTCGCAGAACCAGGCCGGGATCTGGTGGCCCCACCACAGCTGGCGCGAGATGCACCAGTCGCGGATGTTGCGCATCCACTGGAAGTAGACCTTCTCCCACTCCTTCGAGGTGAAGACGGTGCGGCCGTCCTCGACCGCCTCGATGGCCGGCTTCGCGAGCGGCTCGATCTTGACGTACCACTGGTCCGAGAGGTGCGGCTCGACGGGGACGCCGGTCCGCTGGCAGTGGCCGAGGTTGAGCTTGTGCGGCTTGATCTCGACCATCAGGCCGAGGGCCTCGAGGTCGGCGACGACCTTCTTGCGCGCGTCGTAACGGTCGAGCCCGCGGTAGGCCTCGGGGGCGTTGCCGTTCACGCGCGCGTCGCGGTCGAAGATGTTGATGAGCTCGAGGTCGTGGCGCTTGCCGACCTCGAAGTCGTTGAAGTCATGGGCCGGCGTGACCTTCACCGCGCCGGTCCCGAACTCCATGTCGACGAGGATGGCGTCGGCGACGATGGGGATCTGGCGGCCGGTCAGCGGCAGGTCGACGGTCTTGCCGATGAGGTGCTGGTAGCGCGGGTCGTCGGGGTGGACCGCGACGGCGGTGTCGCCGAGCATCGTCTCGGGGCGCGTGGTGGCGACCACGAGCTTCTCGTCGCTGCCGGTGACCGGGTAGGCCATGTGCCAGAGCGAGCTGTCGATGTCCTTGTACTCGACCTCGAGGTCGCTCAGCACCGTGTGGATGCCGGGCGACCAGTTCACCAGGCGCTTCTCGCGGTAGATGAGGCCGTCGTTGTAGAGGTCGACGAAGACCTTGCGGACGGCGCGCGACAGGCCGTCGTCCATCGTGAAGCGCTCGCGGCTCCAGTCGACGGAGACGCCCATCACCTTCATCTGCGTGGTGATGCGGGCGTGGTAGTGCTTCTTCCACTCCCACACCTTGGCGATGAAGTCCTCGCGCCCGAGGTCGAAGCGCGACACGCCGTCCTTGGCGAGCTCGCGCTCGACGACCATCTGGGTCGCGATGCCGGCGTGGTCGGTGCCGGGGAGCCACAGGGTGTTGTAGCCCTGCATCCGGCGCCAGCGGACGAGCACGTCCTCGAGGGTCAGCATCAGCGCGTGACCCATGTGGAGCGAGCCGGTGACGTTCGGCGGCGGGATGACGATGGTGTACGGCGGCGCGTCCGAGTCGCCGGAGGCGGCGAAGTACCCTTCCTTCTCCCAGATGGGGTACCAGCGCTTCTCGATCTCCAGGTGCTCGTATGCCTTGGGCAGCTCGATCACTGCTCACCTTCCTCGGTAAGTCGTCTGATTTCCTCGCGGATGATGTCCTCGGCCATCTCGGGGACCATCTTCCACACGATTCTCTCGGCGATGTCGGGCACGACCGTGGGGAGCACGTCGCGCAGGACCGTCTCGACCCACGGGCCGATCGCCGCGCCGCCGCTGCGGAGGAGGTCCGGCAGGGCCTTCTTCACGGCGGCCTCGGACGCCTCGCGGAGCGGGGGGCCGGCGAGGGTGGCGACGGCGCCGGGGAGCTCGGCCTCGAGCGCGTCGTGGAGCAGGATCTCGACGGCCGCGCTCACGAAGGACGGCAGCACCTGGTCGACCTCGCGGTGGACCAGGTCGGGGAGCCGCGCGGCGACGGCCTGCTCGACGAGCGGGGCCAGGGCGCGCTCCACCGCGGCCTCGACGAGGGTCGGCAGGACGCGCTCGACCGCCTCGCCGACGGCGGCGTCGAGCTGGCGCGAGACCTCGGTCGCGACCCGCGCGTCGAGGGTCGGCGGCGGCGTCCCGCGGGTCGGGGCGGGCTCCTCGAAGGGGAACGTGGGCCGGTCGACGCGGCGCGTGTCGCGGGGCTCCGGCTCGGCGGGGGCCTCGGCGACGCCCGGCGCGAGGTCGAGGAGGGCGCGCACGCGCTCGAGCAGCGCCGCTCGCTCGAAGGGCTTCGAGAGGACGTCGGAGATCCCGAGGTACGCGAGCCGCTCCGGGTCGGGCGTCGTGTGCCCGGCGACGGTCAGCAGGACCGGCGTCGTCGCGCACCCCGGCAGGCTCCGGAGGGCGTGGACGAGCGAGTAGCCGTCGAGCCCGGGGAGGGCCGCCTCGGTGACGAGCAGGTCCGGCGTGCGGTCCCGCGCGGCGGTCAGCGCCTCGCGCCCGTCGGTGGCGAACTCGAGCTCGGCCCCGACCCCGCGCAGGGTCAGCTGGATCAGCGTCGCGAGGGTGCGGCTGGGCTCCGCGACCAGGATCCGCCGGCTCACCCCTCGCCCTCGTCGTCCCACGGGCGGATCTCGTCCACGGGCGGGAGGAAGAAGCTCGAGACCTGGGTGATGATCTCGCGGACGACGTCGCCCTGGCCGGCGGCGATCGCCTCGCGGGCGCTCTTGCCGTCGAGCTGGGGGATGGGGTTGTCGAGCCACGCCTGGGCGTCGGGGAAGACGAACTTGGCCGCCGTCCAGACGTCGTCCGGCACGCCCTCGACCGGGCATGCGAGCGCCCGGTACTCCGGGGCGAAGGACGGGGCGTAGACCGTCTCGAGGTACTTCAGGAACTCGTCCCAGCTGCCCGTGCTCATGGCGCCCTCCTCACCGAGGTAGAAGAGGCCGTCGTATAGCAGACTTGGAGCGACGCGCGAAGGTCCGACGTGCGCGCGTGGGCCGGCGCGGGCCGGGCGCTTTCCATATTGACCGGCGGGGCTGGCGCTGCTACCTCCCGGCGCGGGTGGCGCGAGCCGCCCAGCGCAGAACGAGTGGACCGGATGGTCGCTGGCCGCGTCGCTTCGGCGGCGCGACGAGAGGAAAGTCCGAGCTCCGTAGGGCAATGGTGCTGGCTAACGGCCAGCGGGGGCGACCCCAGGGAAAGTGCCACAGAAAGCAGTCCGCCTCCCGGAGCGTTAGCTCTTCGGAGGTCAGGGTGAAAGCGTGAGGTAAGAGCTCACGGGCGCCCATGGTGACATGGGAGGCCGGTAAACCCCACCTGGAGCAAGATCGATCGCGGGGCTGGCCTTCGGGCCACGGACGGCCCGTCCGAGTCCCCCGGGTAGTATCGCTCGAGCGGCGGAGCAATCCGTCGCCTAGATGAATGACCATCGCCGGCGCGGCAGGTGACTCCACGCCGGAACAGAACTCGGCTTACAGGCCGCTCGTCTCTGCGCTTTCTCGAACACACCGGTGGGGCTGGGTGAAACGTTTCGCCCAGCCCCGCCGCGCGCTCGCCGTGTGCGGCAGGCGGCGGACGCACCGCGCGCTCGGGGTGCGTCGCCGCGTCCGAGGCCCGGGGTCGGAGGCTCGCGATCGGCCGACGGCGAGTAGACGTCCCCCGTCGGCGAGTCCGGCGGAGGGCCGCCGGCTCACCTCGTGGGGGCGCGTCGTCGTCGGGCCGGAGCCCTCAGGTCCCGCTGACGAGCTCGGCCGCCAGCTCGGCGCTGTAGTACAGGAAGCGCTGGCAGCTCGGGCAGGTCTCGAGCTTCTCGCCGCGCTGCACGATGATGTACATCTGCGGCGGCAGCAGCATCCGGCACCCGACGCAGCCGCCGGCGACGACCGGCACGACCGCCTTGCCCTCGCGCCGCTCCAGCAGCCGCTTGTAGCGGGGGAGCAGGCTCTTCGGGTGGAGCCGCGCCGTCACCTGGATCTTCTTCTTGTCGATCTCGGCGATGATCCCGTCGAGCTCGCCCAGGCGATCGGCGTTGGCGCTCTGCTCGCGCTCGAACTCCTCGCGGAGCTCGGCGTGCTTCTTCTCCTCCGCGGCGATGGCGACCTTGTACTCCTCGATCGCCTCGACGAGCCGCTTCAGCTCGGCCTCGTCGTCGCTGTACTTCTTGCGGAGGTTGTCGAGCTCGCGCTGCATCGCCGCGTACTCCTTGGTACGCGTGACCGTGCCGAGCTTCTTCTTCGCATTGCTCATGCGGTCGCCGTCGGCCTCGAGGTCGATCCGCTTCTCGTCGTAGAAGCGGGTGGCCTCGGCCAGGCGCTCGCGCTTGTCATCGAGCTCCTCCGCCATCCGAGAGAGGAGCTGCTCGAGTCGCTCGAGGTTCCCCGCGAGCTCGTCGCGCTGGTGCTTGTACTCGGAGATCTCGTCGTCGATGGCCTGGAGGTCGACGAGTGCCGCGATAGTCTCGTTCACGCTGTCCCCACACGGTCGGCACGCCCCAGCAAATGCCACCGCCCCGAGATCGAAGAAGGCGCCGTCCGGGGGGAGGCGCCTTCGTCTTGGGTTCGGTGGAAGCTGAGCCAGTGATTCATTTGAGCAGCTCTTCCTGGGTCGGATGGGCCCACCTGGATTTGAACCAGGGACCAACCGGTTATGAGCCGGCGGCTCTGACCGCTGAGCTATGGGCCCGCTCAGATTCAGCCGCCTCACCTATCGCCCCCGCTGGGAGGTGTCAAGGAACGAAGGGCGGCGGAATCGGCCCCGGAGCGGGCTTCATGCCCTCGCCAGGCGCCGGCGGCTCCGCGGACCGACCGTTCCAGCGCCGTTCTTGATGCGCTGCAAATAAAGAGGGGGCAGGCCAATGGCCTGCCCCCTCGGGAGTGAATCCCGCAGTGCAGCGATCAGCTGTCGATGAAGCTCTTGAGCTTCTTGCAGCGCGACGGGTGGCGGAGCTTGCGCAGCGCCTTCGCCTCGATCTGGCGGATACGCTCGCGGGTCACGAAGAAGTCCTGCCCGACCTCCTCGAGGGTGTGGTCGGACTTCTCGCCGATGCCGAAGCGCATCCGCAGGACCTTCTCCTCGCGCGGCGTGAGCGTCGCGAGGACCTTGCGGGTCTGCTCCGAGAGGTTCATCGAGATGACCGCGTCCGCGGGGCTCATGATGCGCTTGTCCTCGATGAAGTCGCCGAGGTGCGAATCCTCTTCCTCGCCGATCGGGGTCTCGAGGCTGATGGGCTCCTTGGCGATCTTGAGGACCTTGCGGACCTTCTCGATCGGCATGTCCATCTTCTCGGCGATCTCCTCGGGCTGCGGCTCGCGCCCGAGCTCCTGGACCAGGTAGCGGCTGGTCCGGATGAGCTTGTTGATCGTCTCGATCATGTGGACCGGGATGCGGATCGTGCGCGCCTGGTCCGCGATCGCGCGGGTGATCGCCTGGCGGATCCACCACGTCGCGTAGGTCGAGAACTTGTAGCCGCGGCGGTACTCGAACTTGTCGACCGCCTTCATGAGGCCGATGTTCCCCTCCTGGATGAGGTCGAGGAACTGGAGCCCGCGGTTGGTGTACTTCTTCGCGATGGACACCACGAGGCGGAGGTTGGCCTCGATGAGCTCGGTCTTGGCCTTCTCGGCCTTCTTCTCGCCGACGAGCACGCGGTTGTAGATGTCGCGCATCACGTCGAGGTCCATCCCCGCCGCCTCGCGCGACTTCAGGAGCCGCTTGTAGTTGGCGGTGATGACGCGCGCGCCCTCGAGCAGGGCGTCCACGGTGATGCCGTGCTCGGCCTGGAGGCGGGCGTTGAAGGCCTTGTTGCGCTTGGCCTCGCGGGCCAGCGCGCGGATCTGCTTGGTGGTCAGGCCGAGGCGGCGCTCGACGCGGCGGACCTCGCCCTCGGCGCGCTGCACGCGGGTGACGACCTTCTTGAAGGCCGACACGACCTTGTCGAGCAGCTTCTTGTTCCAGCGCAGCTCGCTGAAGATCGCCTTGATGTCGGTGACCAGGCCGCTGGCGCGCTTGGCCGCGTCGTCGTGCTCGGGGGTGCACGGATCGAGCGCGGCGACCTCGGCGTTGACGCCCTTCTTCTTCTCGTAGACCGCCGCCGCGCGGCCGAAGGCCGACATGGCCGCGTCGCGGAGCTGGTGGTCCTCGAGCTCGCCCGTCGCGTCCTCGCCGCCGAGGTCCTTGACGATGTCGCGGATGTTGAGCGAGCCGTCGACGATGCCCTCGTGGTGCTCGAGGACGATCTCGATGGCGTAGTCCGTCTCGAGCAGGACGTCCATGACCTCGACCTCGCCCTGCTCGATGCGCTTGGCGATCTCGATCTCGCCCTCGCGCGTCAAGAGGCTCACCGAGCCCATCTTCCGCAGGTACATGCGGACCGGGTCGTTGGTCTTGCCGTAGGCGTCGGTCAGCGCCTTGTCGGGCTGGGCGGACGGCTTGCGCAGCGCGGCGCGGTCGGGATCGGTGTCGCCGTTCTTGGGCCCGTTCGGGTCCTCGATGACCTCGATCTGGTGCTTGTTCTTCAGGAACTCGAACATCTTGTCGAGCTTCTCCTGATCGAGCGCACCCTCGGGCAGGAGCCGGTTCACCTCGTTGAACGTGAGGTAACCCCGCTCCGAGCCGATCGCGATGAGCTTCTTGAATTCCTTGGTCTGCGTCAGTTTCGCCATACCTATCCCCGAGTGGCTCTGAGAGCCTCCAGCTGCCGCTGTATCTTCTGCCGCTCCATCAGAACGCGCATCGCACCCAGCTCGTCCCCTGCCAAGCTCGCTCGCCGCTCGTCTTGCTTCAGCACGAAGAGGCGACGCTGGAAGGCCTCCCGCTTGAGCCGCATCTCGAGCTGCTCGAACGGTGCCATCCAGTCGCCACCCATCGGTGGTGCGCTGGCGAGGCTCTTGAACAAGGTCTCCTTGAGTGAGGTATCCTCCAGACTCGACACGTAGCTCGCGATCTCGATCGCTCCGTCCGCTTCCCACCGCTCGACGAGCTTGTCGGCGGCCTCCCGGACGCCCTGGTGGGTCACGAGCGCCTCGACGTCGTGCGCCGTATACAGGGCGCAGCTCTCGGGCGCGAGCATCATCAACTTGAGCAGGTCCAGCTCAGTCGACGGCGGCGGCGTTCGGGGGGGCGCGACCGGCTGACGCGCTACGGGCGTCGTGGGGTTCGTCGCGTCGACCCGAGACCTCCGGCGAGGACTGGCCTTCAAGAGACGCACCAGCTCTCCCTCGTCAAGCCCGAGGATTTCGGCGAGTTGGCGCTGGTACAGGTGACGCTCGGCGGGATCCCGCACGAGCTCGAGGGTGGGAGCCACCTCTTGCGCCGCCGTGAGCGCGGCGCGGGCGCCCCGCACCTCCCCGAGGCGGGGGAGGATGCAGTGCAGCACGAGGTGCTCGAAGCCCGGCACGGCGCGGGCGATGAGGGCGCGCAGCGCGTCGGGGCCGTGGGTGCCGACGAACGAGTCGGGATCCTCACCGTCGGGGAGGACGGCGACCGCGACGGCGAGCCCCTCGGCCAGGGCCATCGGGACCGCCTTCTCGGCGGCCGCGCGCCCGGCGGCGTCCCCGTCGTAGAGCAGCACCGCGCGCGAGGTGAAGCGCTTGAGCAGCGTGCACTGGGCGGCCGTCAGCGCGGTGCCCATCGGCGCGATGACGTTCTGCAGGCCAAACTGCGACAGCCGCACGAGGTCGAGGTTGCCCTCGACGACGATCCCCCAGCCCTCCTTGCGCAGCGCCTGGCGCGCCTCGTACAGGCCGAAGAGGGTGTCGCCCTTGGTGTAGATGGGCGAGTCCGGCGAGTTGACGTACTTCGCGACCTCTTTGTCGGTCGAGAGCGTGCGCCCGCCGAAGGCGATGATGTCGCCGGCGTTGCTGCGGATCGGGAAGGTCAGGCGGTTGCGGAAGCGGTCGTAGAAGCCGTCGCCCGACTTCCGGCGGCTGATGAGCCCGAGGAGATCGGCCTGGTCGAGGGGGAGCTGGCGCTCCCGGAGGCGACCGAGGAGCCCGTCCCAGCGGTCGGGCGCGAAGCCGAGGCCGAAGCGCTCGGTGGCGGCGGAGTCGACCCCGCGGTGGCGCAGGTACTCGCGGCACGCCGTGCCCTCCATCGTCTGGAGGGTCTCGGTGAAGAACTGCTGCGCGACGCCGCCGATCTCGTAGAAGAGATCGCGCTGGCTCTTGTTGGTGCGGGGGCGCCGGGACGGGCCGCGGAGCCCGGGCGGGCCGGTCTGGCGCTCGGGCATCTGGAGGCCGGCGCGCTCGGCGAGGTGGCGCACCGACTCGACGAAGCTGTAGCCGTTGAGCTCGCGCACGAAGGTGATGACGTCACCGCCGGCCTGGCAGCCGAAGCAGTAGAAGAACTGCCGATCCTCGTGGACGTGGAACGAGGGGCTCTTCTCGCTGTGGAAGGGGCAGAGCCCCTTGAAGGACGCGTGGCCGGCCTTCTTCAGAGACACGTAGTCGCCGACGACCGAAACGATGTTGTTTCGCTCGCGCACCTCCGCCAGGAATGCGTCGTCGAACCCGCCGGACACGCCGATCTTGGCCTCCCTCGCGAGAAATGCAGGCGCGGCATAGTGCGGGGGCGGCCCGCGCCTTGTCAAGAAGCGGGTCCCCCCGAGCATACGGCGGCCCCGCGCGTGGATCGCGGGGCCGCGTCGGGAGCGAAGGCCCCGGGACGAGCGGGGCCTCGGTGCGCGCGGGGTGCCGCGCGCGGTCGGTGCGCTCAGCCCTGGGCGAGCGCCATCAGGCTCATGGCGAGGTTCATGTCGCCGTCGAGCCGGATCTGGCCCATGAAGAAGGCCTGCTGCGGGTTGATCTCGCCCGCGGCCATGCCGACGAAGTCGTTGAGGTTGACGCTGACGGTGGTCTTCGGGGACGCGGTGTTCGGCGCGCCGCCGCCGAAGGTCAGCGTGACCTTGTAGTCCTTGCCCGCGTCCTGGTCCTGGATGACGAGCTGCAGGTCGCCGCTGAAGGCCTTGATCTGGTCCGTCTTGTTGCTGACCCGGTAGAGCGAGGCGGCCTGCTTGGCGTCGAAGCCGACGTTGACCTTGGCCGCGACGGCGTCGCGGACGCGGCCGGCGACGACCGCGCGCCAGTCGTCGACGGTGAGGCTGAGCTGCAGCGGGGTGCCGCCGGCGTTCTCGTTGGCGCAGGTGAGCTTGCCGCCGTCGAAGCCGATGGCCCACGGGCCGCCGCCGTCGCCGTCGAGGTGGATCTGGAGCTTCTCGGGGCTGGCGCCGGCGGGCGCGGGCTCGTTGGCGAGCGCCTCCTCGAGGAGCTGGAAGAAGGTGGCGGGCGCAATGTCGGCGGGCAGGTTCGACAGATCGCTCATCGGGCGCGTCTCCAAGGGTGGACGGGGTCAGGGACGGAGCGGCGCAACGCTAGGTTTCGCGCGGCCCCGTTGTCAAGACGCGGCGTCGCGTGGTACCGCGGCCCCGGCGGGGGCCCGCGTCGGGATCCTCGTCGGACGCGAAACACGCCCTCCGCCTCGCACGTTGTCGGGATCCATGAAGCTCGCTCTCGTCACCTCGCTCGCGACGTTCACGGCGCTCCTCGGCGCGGTCTCCCCCGCCCTCGGCGTGCCGCCGAAGGGGACCCTGGTGGTGGAGCGCGCCGCCGCGGCCCTGCCCCCGGCCGGGTGGGCCGAGGCCGCCTACCTCGAGGTCGGGAGCCCCGGGCACCCGTCGCGGCTGGGGCTGCGCGTGTCGCTGAGCCCGGCCGGGGTGATCCGGCAGGACATCCAGGATCTCGGGCCGCGCGGCACGCTGTCGAGCCAGGTCTGGGCCCCGGTGGGCGCGGCGCCGGCGGGCGCGGAGCTGCTCGACGACGCGCCGGGCTGGCTCCAGCTCCTGAGCGGTCGGCCGCTGGCGGCGGTGCTCCGCGCCAAGGGGGTGGACGCGACGGTCACCTCCTTCGCCCACGACGGCCCCACGATCCTGTGGGTGCTCGGGGCCGGCCCCCACGCCCCGGAGGCGCCGCAGATCCACGTCGAGCGCGACTCGGGTCGGCTCCGGCGCTTCACCGAGCGCGTCCTCGGGCCCGCACCGGTCGACGGCGCGCCGCGTGCCGAGCACGTCATCCACGTCCGGCTCTCCGGCAAGGCGGCCGAGGAGGGCGCGGAGGCCGCGTGGCCCGCGCGCGTCGAGGTCGAGGCGGGCGGACGCACCGTCACCTTCGCCCTGAGCGCGCTCACCCTCGGCGAGCCGCTCGCGCCCGAGCGCTTCCGCCTCGAGGCCCCCGACGACACGGTCCCGGTCCCCGACGCGCCCGCGTCGCCCGAGGCCC
>SBGO01000155.1 GCA_006226565.1 Deltaproteobacteria bacterium
CGGGGCGAAGACGTCGCGGCCGTGGAAGGTCGACGAGCGGTTCGGGAGCAGGTGCGGGTGGGCGGCGATGCGCCAGGCGCTCACGGGCCCCGCGGGCCCCTCCGGTCGGGAGGCCCGGGCGGTCACGCGCGCCGCCTCGACGAGGAGGCCGTTGTCGGGCCCGACGAAGGCGTGCCCGCCGGCGAGGACGACCACCGGCGCGCGATCGGTGCCGACGCCGGGGTCGACCACCGCGAGGTGGACGGTCCCCGTCGGAAACCAGCGGCTCGCCGTGGCGAGGGTCCCGGCCCCGTGGGAGACGTCCTGCGCAGGGACATCGTGGGCGATGTCGTGCAAGCGCAGCGCGGGACCGATCCGCGTCATCACGCCCTTCATCGCGCCGACGTAGCCGTCGGCGGTCCCGAAGTCGCTGGTCAGCGTGACGATGCCGTTCGGCTGCAAGCTCGCGCTCACTCCACGTCCTCCCGTACGGCCAGGTCGGCCGCGGCGTCGAGGGTCTCGGGCGGGTCCGCCGGGTCGAGCTCGAGCACGGCGGACAGGGTCGCCCAGGCCCCCTCCTCGTCGAAGCCCGCGAGCGCGACCAGCGCGTCCACGAGGTCCGCGAGCCGCAGGGCGCCGGAGAACCGCAGGGGGGAGACGAGCCCGGCATCGTCGACCGCCCCGGAGAAGGTCGCGCCCGTCACGCGGACCGAGGCGGCGACCGCGCCGGTGGACGGGTCGGCGATGGGCAGCACGAAGTCCACGGGCGCCGTGACGAAGGCGCCGTCGGCGCCGTAGCTGGCGAAGGCGGTGGCGTGGAAGTCGGCGAACGCCGGGACGCCGAGCACCGCGTCGTCGGGGCCGAAGGCGAAGGCCCCGTCGGCGCCGGGGACGACCGCGAAGTGGAAGCCCGAGACGAGGGCGGAGAGCACGCCCCGCGCGACGTCCGAGTCCGGCGTGACCAGGGCGAAGTCGCCGGCGGCGCTGACGGCGCGCAGATCGACGCGCGCCACGACGCCGTGGACGGCGAGCGGCGGGCCGTCGCTCTCGAGGGCGCCGGACAGGCGGTAGATGCCGGGCTCGGCGTAGTCGTGGGAGGGCGCGCCGACGGCGGCGCTGGCCCCGTCGCCGAGGTCGACCGTGCCCGAGAGGCCGGCGAGGTCCGGCCAGTGCAGGGTCACGGGGGTCCCGGGGGCGGCGCTCACCGGCGCGGCGGTGAACGCGCCGGGATCGGCGGCGGAGGCGCCGGCTACGAGGTCGGCGACCTGCTGCTGGCGGTTGTTCCAGTACCAGAGGAGGTGGGTCTTGCCGTGGACGCGGTACGGATAGGTGGTGCCGTTGTCGACCGCGAGCTCGGGCGTCGGTCCGCCGGCCGACATCTGGGCGGCCGGGTAGCGGTAGGCGGCCTCGCGGCGGCGGATGACCGCCTCGGCCTGGTCCCGGAGCGCCGCGGCGGCGGCCAGCGCGGCGCTCACCTCGGCGGTCTCCTCGCCCCCGGCCTCGCGGAGCGCGAGCACCGTGTCGTAGAGCGCCTTGGTGTGCGCGGCGCGGAGCCCGTCGATGGCGACGCCGTCGACGATCTCGTCGAGCCAGCGCTGGCCGGCCTCGGGGACGGCCGCGCGGACCGCCTCGAGGCGCTGCACCCAGGCGTCGTGGGCGGCGGCGAGCTCGCCGAGGCGCGCCAGATCGGTGGCGGCGAGGCGGTCGACGGCGCTCCGGGCCATCGTGAGCAGGCTCCGGAAGGCGACGCGGACGGGCCGGAAGCCGAGCCCCGAGGCGGCGGCGAGCTCGTCGGCCGGGTCCTCGCCGGAGAAGTAGGCGTAGAGCCCGCCGGGGCGCCCCTGCCAGTCCTCGCGGGTGAGGAAGTCGTCGGCCTGCTCGGCCATCAGCTCGTCGAGGACCGCGCCGACCTCGACCGCCGCGGCGCAGCGCTCGGGCCACGCCTCGGGCGGGCAGAAGGGGTCGGTCAGCTCCTCGACCACCTGGGCGAGGGTCACGTCGGCGTTCCAGTGCCAGAGCCCCACCGCGTAGTCCTGCTGCCAGTAGCCCCAGGCGTGGCCGCTGTCGAACATGCGGTGGTCGCTGAGGGTCCCGCCGCCGCGCGAGGCCAGGAGCGGCTTCAGGAGCGCGATGTCGCGGGCGCGCGTGTAGATGTAGAGCGGCAGGTAGACGGGGACGGGGTTGTCGTAGGAGAGCCACCACGAGCCCTCCGGGAACCACGTGAGCCGGCGCCCCTCGGCCGAGGCGCGCTGCATCAGGCAGAGCTTGTGGGCGAAGCTGACCTGGTTGTAGACGCCGGCGGGCCCCTCGAGCGGCTGGAACATCACCGTGTGGACCTTCACGCCGAGGCGCGGGTCGGCGTGGAAGGCCAGGTCGTAGTAGTCGCACACGCCCCGGTCGTTGGTCCCCGGGGGACAGCCGAGGTCGTCGTAGTGGTCGACCGGCTGGCTGCCGCTGGTGTGGTCGTTGATCTCGACCGGCAGGTCCGGGCGGAGCTCGAGCGCCTTGGCGCCGGCCCAGTTGATCCACTGGACCGTCTCCTCGTCGGGGGTCGTGGTCAGCTCGGTCGGGCCGAAGTGGATGCCGAAGAGGTAGGCGTCGGGCGCACCCTCGAGGGCCTGCGTGACGACCGCCTCGATCTGGTCCTTCACCGGCGTCGGCAGGGACGGGTCGATGGCGGCGCTCGCCCCCTGCTGCTGGTTGTGGAGCGTGATGCCGGTGGTGCGGCGCATCCCGAGGAGGCCGCGCAGCGCGTCGAGCTCGGCGACCCGGCGGGCGCGCGCCTCGGCCGAGGCGACGCCGCGACCGGCGCCGCGGAAGGTGTCGCCGCGGTTCTTGACGATCCAGTCGTTGACGTGGACCGCCTCGTCGATGGGGAAGTCCCCGTCGCTGAAGGCCTCGAGGTGCTCGAGCGGGTGCGCGCCGTGGAAGCTGAAGCCGCGGTGGGCGAAGTCGGGGCTGTAGACGTCGCCGCTCGCCGGGGCCAGCGCGGTCGCGGTCCGGGCCCGGGCGCGGACCTGGTCCGCGGGCAGGCGCGGCACGTGCTCGTCCTCGGGGTGGTAGTAGCGGACGCCGAGCCGCCTGAGCGCCTCGTAGACGGCGTACTGGCGGCCGAGGAGCCCCCGGCCGGCGGTGTAGAGGACGGTGGCGCCGCCCGCGGCGTCGAGATGGTTGTCGAAGCTCCCGACCTCGGCCGCGGCGAGGAGGAACGCGTCCTCGCTCGCGGCGTCGGCGAGCGGGTCGGGCCCGACGACGGCCTCCGCGACGACGTGGGCGTCGATGACGAGGACGAGCCCGGCGCCGTGGGCTTTGGCGCGGGCGGCGAGGCCGGCCTCGTCGAGCGCGCCGACCCGCTCGACGACCGCCGGGACGCCGACGAGCGCCTCGAGATAGGTCGCGCTGGTGTCGACGATGCGGTCGAGGGACGGATCGGCGCCGGGCACGGCCGGCACGAGGACGAGGACCGCCCCCTCCGTGGGGCGCGCCGGGGCGCTCGCGGGGTCGCCGCAGCCGAGGACGAGGAGGGAGAGGAGGACGAAGAGGAGGAGGCTCCCCGCGCCGCGCTGCTGCATGGTCGCTACTCCGGGGGTGAAACCACGGCCAGCGCCGTCAGCTCCTCCTTGAGGGGCCCCTCGAGGAGCAGCGGCGCGAGCCGCGCGAGGACCTCGCCGGCGCGCTCCCGATCGCCCGCGGCGGCGTGCGCCCGGAGCAGCGTCTCGAGGAGCTCCGGCT
>SBGO01000121.1 GCA_006226565.1 Deltaproteobacteria bacterium
GAAAGTGTGAAGATCGGGGGTCAGACCCCATCACTTCACACTTTCGCCGAGGACGAGCCCGAAAGTGTGAAGATCGGGGGTCAGACCCCATCACTTCACACTTTCGCCGAGGGTGAGGGCGCGGGCGCGGGCACACGTGAGAGCGAGGGCGAGAGCGCGGGCGGAAGCGAGAGCGCAAGCGGGAGCGTGGGCGCGGGTGGGAGCGAGAGCGCGGGCGGGAGCGAGAGCGCAGGCGGGAGCGTGGGCGCAGGCGGAAGCGAGAGCGCGGGCGGGAGCGAGAGCGCAGGCGGAAGCGAGAGCGTGGGCGCGGGCGAAGGCGAAGGCGTGGACGAACACAGCGGGGCCGCGGACGCGACGCCACGACGCCCGGCGCGCGACCTGGCGGCCGAGCGGAAGCTCCTGGAGGAGGCGCGCGGCCTCCTCGCCGGCGGGGACGCCGACAAGGCCTACGCCGTGCTCGCGCGGCACGCGCGGGACTACCCTCGCGGCGCCCTCGCCGAGGAGCGCGAGGTCCTCGTCATCCACACCCTCGTCCGGCGCGGGGACGGCGCGCGGGCGGCCGCTCGCCTGGAGCGCTTCAAGCGCCGCCACCCGACGAGCATCCACCTCCCGGCCCTCGAGGCCCTCCTTAGCGCGCCGTGACGATGGCGTGCGCCCCCCGGCTCACCGCGCTCCTCGTGGCGCTCGCCGCGCTGGGGGGCTGTGTGTCCGAGGTGGACCTCGGCCACTGGCGCGCCGCGGGCGACGCCGTCGACCCGTCGGACACCGGCCCACCGACGCCGCCCGACCCGTGCCTGCTCGCCGAGCCCTACGCCGTCGACTTCGGCTTCGTCCAGCGCGACGGCGTCGGCGAGGAGATCGTCACCCTCCGCAACACCTGCGCCGACGCGCGCCGCTGGCTCGGCCTCAAGCTCGCCGGCGACCCCGGCTTCACCGTCCTCGTCGGCGACACCCCCTACCGCCCCTCGATCGAGCTCGCCACCGCCGGCGTCACCTGGAGCGAGCCGCAGGTGATCGCGCCGGGCGCCTCCCTCCCCGTCACCGTGCGCTACACGCCGACCGCCGCCGGGCGCGACCGCGCCAACCTCATCGTCCTCACCGACGACCCCGGCCAGCTCACGGGGCTCGCCATCCGCCTCGACGCCGGCGGCGAGCAGCCCTGCCTCGCCATCCTCCCGAAGTCCGTCGACTTCGCCGGCGTCATGGTCGGCCGGACCGCCACCGAGCTGCTCGACCTCGGCTCCTGCGGCGACGTCCCGCTCGAGCTCACGAAGCTCACGCTCACCGGCTCGGCGACCGTCCGCCTCGCCCCGGAGAACGACTTCACCCTGCCCGTCACGCTCTCCCCGGGCGACCACCTCCCCCTCCTCCTGACCTACGAGCCCGTCACGGTCAGCCCCGGGACCCCCGAGAGCCGCGTCTGGGACGTCGCGACCCTGTCGCTGGTCGCCAACGACTTCGACCGCTTCCACGACGTCGACGTGCGCGGCTTCGGCGTGGACGACGCCTGCCCCACCGCGCGCATCGGCGCCGTCGACGCCGAGGAGGTCCCGGTCGGCACCACCGTGGTCCTCTCCGGCGCCGAGAGCACCGCGCTCGACGGCGACATCGCGCGCTGGGCCTGGTCGGTCGAGGCGCCGTTCTCGGCCGTCTCCCCCTTCGAGCCCGACGACGACGCGGTCGAGGTCGGCTACCGCCTGGCGATCGCCGGCGAGTACCGCTTCGCCCTCGACGTCGTCGACACCGTCGGCCGCCACGCCTGCGCCCTCGCCCACCGCACCGTGCGCGCGGTGCCGCTGGCCGATCTCCGCGTCGAGCTGGTGTGGACCACGCCGAACGACCCCGATCCCTACGACTGGGGCATCGACCTCGGCTCCGATCTCGATCTGCACGTCGCGCACCCCTTCGCCGTCGGCCCCGACCTCGACGGCGACGGCGTCGGCGACGCCTTCTTCGACCTCCCCTACGACGTCTTCTTCGACAACCCCGAGCCCCGCTGGTTCCCCCCCTCGGCCGACGCCGAGGACCCGGTGCTGGTCGAGGACGACCAGGACGGGACCGGCCCCGAGGTCGTCGAGGTCGAGACCCTCGTCATCAACGGGATGGCGCCGCGCATCGGCGTCCACGCCTGGGACGACCACGGCTTCGGGCCGAGCACCGCCGTCGTGCGCGTCTTCGCCGGCCCGGTCCTCATCTACGAGAGCGCGCCCGTGACCCTCCTCGAGGACGAGCTGTGGGAGGTGGGGCAGCTGACCTGGGCCGTCGACGCCACCGAGCCGACGCTCGTCCCGGCGCTCGCGCCCGGCGGCGGCCCCAAGATCTTCATCGGGGTCCGCGAGCGCGCCGCCGCCGACAAGTGAGGATCCGGCCGCGCGCGGGCCCCGCGCCTCACGATGAGTGCCTCGACCGTCGGACCTGTGGTAGGTCGAGGCCCCAGCCCGAGGTGATGCTCCATGATGCCGACGCCCTCCGACCCCGACCACGCCGCACGCCTCCAGCCCTTCGTCGGCGCCTGGATCTTCGACCCGGCGCGCTCCGACTACGGCGACACCCCGCTGGCCGTCGAGGGCCTCTACGCCATGGTCCCGAGCGGCCAGGGGCTCGCCTGCGAGGTCCTCTTCACGACCGCCGAGGGCGAGCGCCGGGCCGCCCGCTACGACCTGGTCCCGGACGGCGCCCCCCACCCCCTGCCCGGCGCCGAGATCGTGTCGGTCCGCGGCACGTGGGATGGCGACGCGCTGGTGAGCGAGGTGCTCGTCGGCGACGTGGTGGCCGAGCGCACGAGGCGCACCCTCGACGGCGACACGCTGACCCTCGTGCAGCAGGACCTCACGACCGGCGCGCGCACGGTGGGGTGCTACACCCGGAGCCGCGTGAAGCAGGTCATCCTCTACCGCCGCGACCTCACCATGCGGAAGGGGAAGATCGCCGCCCAGGTCGCCCACGCCTCGATGAAGGCCGTGCTCATGTTCGATCGCGGCGCCGGGCAGCGCCTCCAGATGATGGTCCCGGGCCCGGTCGCCGTATGGCTCCGGACCGGCGTCGCCAAGGTCGTCCTCAGCGTGGCCGACGAGGCGGACCTCGTGAAGGCCTACGAGGCCGGGCGCGCCGCGGGGATCCCCGCCGCCCTCATCACCGACTCCGGCCGCACCGAGTTCGGCGGTGTCCCGACGCGCACCACGGTCGCCCTCGGCCCCTGGACCGCTGACGCCATCGACCGCATCAGCGGGCCCGAGGGGCTGGTCGCGACCAAGCTCGCCTGAGCTCGGCGAGGCGGCGCGCAGACTTTTTTCGAGCGCTCACCCGCGCAACGACTCGCTCTTTTGCTAAAGCAAACGTTCGAGCCAAAATCCGGGCTTGCGGCCGGAACCCTGTGAGCCCAAAATCCGGCTCACTGGTCGGACCGCTCGGGCGCTGAGCCTCCAGCCTATAGCTCGCGCCCCCTCAATGGCTCGTCGATCGCCTCACCAGCCGAGGCGTCCAGCCTCGACGAGCCGCCCTGGGCACCGCTCCGACCCCGCGTCGGGCGGCTGCCCGTGAAGGCCCGCCCCCGCTCCAGCCCGCGGGGTGCGGCGCTTCACCCCTGCGCCGCCGTTCGGAGACGCTCCGACGGTCGCCGCCGGTCCCCGCGAGACGCGTGGGGATCGCGCGCAGAGGCCGCTCCTCGCGGCCTCCGCGCACGCCTCGTCGGGTCTCAGC
>SBGO01000423.1 GCA_006226565.1 Deltaproteobacteria bacterium
CGGGGTCTCCCCGGCGATGGCGAGCGGCGCGGGCGCCGGCGGCGGGTCGACGAGCGCCGGGTGGGCGACGCGCCAGACGAGGCCGCCCCCCGCGTGGTCGACGACGACGAGGTGCCCGTCCCCGGGCAGAAAGAGCGACACCCCGAAGCTCGCGACCGGCGCCGTCAGGAGCGGCTCGCGCGTCGCGGTGTCGACCACGGTGGCCGTCTCGTCGGCGGCCCAGGCCATCAGCCGGCCGCTCGGGCTGAGGGCCACCGGGCGGATCAGGTCGGGGTCGCCGTCCCACGGCAGCCAGTCGAGCTCGAGCGCGCCGCCGTGGGGCGCGCGGTGGACCCGCCCGCCGACCTCGACGATCCAGGTCGCCTCGGAGGTCACGAAGAGGCTGCGCGCCGCGCCCGTGATGCCGCGCCCCGGCGGCGTGGCGGCGTCGAGGACGTGGCGCGGCCCGCCGTCGGCGGCCAGGTCCCAGGTGCTGACCGCCCCGCTCGTCTCGGCCCAGGCGAGGTAGCGCCCGTCGGGGCTGGTCGTCACGCGGAGCGGGAGCCCCTCGCTCGGGAAGGTCGCCACGATCGCGCCGTCCCGGCCGCGGAGCTCGATCCGCGCGAGGTCGTAGTGGCCGATCACCAGCGCGATGTGCGCGCCGTCCGGGTGATACGCCATCGTCGCCGCGGTGGGCCCGCCCGGGAGCGGGTGGGGTGCGGGGAGGGGCGCGCCGGCGACCACCGGCGTCGGCAGCGCGATCTCCTGGGTCGCCTCGGCCAGCGGCGCGAGCGCGCAGGCGCGGCCGTCGGGCGCCAGGGTGAGGTGGCTCAGGTGCTCCTCGTGCTCGTAGCGGGCGACCGCGCCGGTGCTCAGATCGGCGACTGCGATCCCGCCGCCGTCGACGCTGGCCACGAGGCGCTCGCCGCCCGCCGCGAGCGCGACGTGATCGAGGGCGCTCTCCCCGAGACCCAGCGCGGTCGGGCGTGGCTCGGCGCGCAGGGTGGCGACGCGCTGGACGAGGAGCGTCTCGTGGTGGAGGAGCGCGAGGCGCTCGCCGGTCGCGTCGAGGGCGGCGAGGGCGTCGATCATCCCCGGCAGCCGGAAGCGCCAGGGATCGTCCCACGCGTCGGCGCAGAAGAGCCACAGGAGCCCCTCGCCGCTGGCGCAGACGACCCGCCCGTCGCCGCTGACCGCGAGCTCGCTGCGCGCCGCCCCGGGGACGGTGGCGCTCATGACGGCGCGATCTTCGGCGATCGCGCGCAGCTCGAGCCGGCCTTCGTAGCCCTCGCACCAGAGGACGAGGTCCCCCACGACGTCGACGACGTCGGCGCGGCCCTCCCAGGTCAGGGGCGCGAGCTCGCGCACCTCGCCGGTCTCGGCGTGGGTGAAAGCGAGCGGTCGCCGCGCGCCCTTCTCAGTGGCCGCCGGGCGCCACGGCGAGCGCGGCGCGAGCCGGCGTCGCCGCCCCGGCAGCTCGGTCACGGCGCCGGTGGCGAGGTCGACCTCCGCGATCGCCTCCTCCCCGCGCACGAGGCGCAGCTCCGCGCCCTCGAAGCGCGGGTCGACGGGGTAGGCCGCGTCGAAGGGGGGCGGGAGCGTGATGCGTTGGTCGGGGGATGGGAGCATGGGGGCCTCCGGGGAGCGCGACCTCGCGTAGAGGTTGCCCCATCCACCTCCGGGTGGGAACGGCGGCCGGCGGATTGCCCGCGGCGCGTCGTCCGGGCCCGCCTACTCGGAGGCTTCGGCGGCCGCCAGCACGCTGTGGGCGAAGAGGTCGGTCACGGCGCGGGCGAGCTCGGCCTCGCCACCGCCCGCGTGGCTCGGGAACGCGTCCGCGAGGCGCAGGCCGGCGACGCCGTGGACCAGGGCCCAGGAGGCGATGCGGACGAGGGGGAGGCGCTCCCGGGGGAGGCGCTCCTCGTCGACGGCGCGCTGGAGCGCCGCGGTCAGGACGGAGAAGCTCCGTGCGCGCGCCGCGATCAGCTCGGGATCGTGCGGGCGCAGGAGGTCCCGCCGGAACATGAGCAGGAAGGCCTCGGGCTCCTCGCGCGCGAAGGCGAGGTAGCCGCGCCCGGTGGCCGCCAGCGCCTCGGGGCCGGTCGTCGCGGTCGCGAGCTCGTCGGTCATGCGCGCGCCGAGGCGGTGGAAGGCGCGACACGCGTAGGCCGTCAGCATCCCGGCGAAGTCGCCGAAGAGGGCGCCCGGCGCCCCGTGGGAGACGCCGGCGGCGGCGGCCGCCTTGCGCAGGCTGAGGCCGGACAGGCCGTCGCGGTTGAGCAGCTCCCCCACCGCGTCCAGCAGCGCCTCTCGCGTGTCCCGTTCCGGCATGACGGCTCCCTCCGTGGCCCTCCGGGCGCTGCGCCGCGCCGCGAAAGAAAAAGGGCCCGGAGCCGTGGCTCCGGGCCCGACACGTGCATTGTGCGTCGCACACCCAGCGGAACGAAGCAAGTCGGCGCGGGCTCCCGGGGAGCCCGCGCCGACCAGGTGAGGGGCTCAGGCCTTGTCGTCGGTCTGCTTCTCGGCGCTCGCCTTCGGCCCGACCTCGGCGTCGAGGTCGGTCAGCTCGTCGTCCTTGTGCTCGCCCTCGTCGCGCGGGGTGGCCGTCTTGTCGAAGTACGAGGCGGCCGGCTGCCAGCCGCTCCGCGCCACGTAGCCGTGGCGGTGGCCGACGTTCTTGAAGAGGGCGCCGCCGAGGGCCCCGACGATGGCGGCGACGACGATGATCGGGAAGGCCAGGACGAAGACGCCGCCGAGGGCCGGGGCGAGGAGCACCGCGAGCCACGAGGGGACCCGGCGGTAGACCGCGCCCTCCCGGCCGTCGAGGGTCTCGTCGTCGGCGCCCACGAAGCGGACGTCGAGGCGGCGCGGGCTGATGTAGAGGCCGTAGGGGGCGGGCTGATGAGCGCTGTACCGTTTCATGGCGACCTCGCGGCGTGCGGGCCCTGTCGGGCCGGGTGTTCCTTGGAGCGGTCGCGCGAGCCGTCTCGCGTCGTGTCCGTCTCTCATGGTCATAGAATGCGCTCGGGCCAGGGCCAGAGCCATCGGGACGAGCCATGAGGCGCCTCGGAAAAAACACCTACGCGCGCGTGAAAGTCGCGCCCAGAGGGCGCGCCATCGATGCCCGTCGAGGCCGCGAGGACCCAGGCGGGGTGGACCTCCTAGCCGGCTCGCGCGGGTGCGCGACGGGGGGCTTTCGCCGAAAAGACCCATCGGCTGCCACGGACCCGCCGCGCTCGGGACGAGCGCAGGCCAGCTAGGATGCGGTCACGACGGGGCGGCGCGGCGCGGGCCCGGACGTTCCGGGGCCCGCGACACGTGGCCGCGTCAGCGCATCATCAGCACCGCGATCACGGGCAGGAGCACGCCGAGCGCGGTCAGGACCCCGCCGCGGCCGCGCAGGCCGCGCTTGCCGCGGACGATCAGCGCGCCCGAGATGGCGAGGAAGATCAGGATCACCGCGAAGGCGTCGGCGATCCAGGTCCACGCGCCGCGCCCCTCGTTGAGGTGCAGGTAGTTCATCTCCCGCACCAGGGGGCGCTCGGTCTTCGTGACGAGCTGCGCGCTCCCGTCGGACGGCTGATAGTCGACGACGTCGCTCTCGCCGGGGCCGAAGAAGAGGCTCAGCCGGTCGGGGCCGCGCCAGAAGGCCTTGCGCGGCGCCGGGCGCCCCAGGGTCGCGGTGATGCGCGAGACGAGCTCGTCCTCGCGGTCGCGCGCGAGCTGCCCCTCGTCGCCGCCGGGCGCGGCCTCGAGCAGGGCCGACGGCACGCCGAGCGCGCGCGCCTCGTGGGTCGTCGAGAGGTTGTAGTTCCAGTCTTCGCGGTGGTTCACCGCGATCCCGCTGATCGCGTAGACCAGCGTCAGCCCGATCGCGAAGAAGCCGAAGTCGCGGTGCAGGGCGTGGAGCCACTTCCGCCAGCGCATGGGGCGACGACGCGCCTGCTGCGCTGGACGGGCGGCGACCCGCTCCGCACCGCGAGGGCGCTCCGGGGTCACGACGGACCCCGGCTCCTCGGGTCGCTCGGCCACGTTCACCGGCCTAGAAGAACTCGGCGCCGTTGGCGCGCACGACGATCCGCTGCACGTTCTCGGTCTTGATCTTGGCCGGGTCCTCGAGCTGGTGCTCGTCGGCGAGGTGCTTGGCGTGCTCGGCGGCGATCTCGACGACCTCGACCGTGCCCTCGGCGACCGCGGAGCGGCCGATGGAGCCGGCCGGGACGAGGAAGGTCGGCGCGGTCAGGATGCGCACCTGGCGGCCGCTCTTGTCCTCGGCGGCGACGGCGAACCAGCCGCGCTTGTGGCCGCACATCGCGGAGACGTCGCCCTCGAGGGCGATGGTCTTGCCCTTGAAGGCGGCCGGATCGGCCAGGAGCGCCGAGACGGCGACCTTCTCGACGCCGGCGAAGGCGTGGCCGACGTGGAGGGCCTCGGTGCCGTCGGGGCGGGTGACCTTCTCCTCGTCCGGCTTGACGAGCTGGTCGGCGGCGACGTCCTCACAGCCGGCCTCGACGTGCGGCTTCTTCTCGCCGTCGCAGCCGGGCTTGCCGCAGCCGATGTGCCCGGCCTCGGGCTCGTCGGTCTTGGCGGTCTCGGTGGCGGCGACCGTCTCGTCGGGCTTGGCCTCGTCGGCCTTGGCCTCGTCGGGCTTGGCCTCGTCGGCCTTGGCCTCGTCGGGCTTGGCCTCGTCCGCGGCCGGGGAGGCCTCGGCGCCGGCGACCTTCACGGCGGGCGCGGCGGCGGCCGGGTCGGCGGCGTCGGGCTTGCTCTGGCAGCCCAGGACGAGGAGGGAGGAGAAGGTCAGGGCGAGGACGCGGAAACTCATGGCTGCGCTCCGGGGGAGAAAGCTGAGGGCTCGTCGGCATCGAGCCAAGGGGGACCGTATCGAGCCCGCTTCCTCGGGGTCAACGAAATTGGCATCCGCGTTCCATTCGCGCGCCGTGGATGGGATCGGGACCGATGCCGCCGATACTGCTATGGATCGGGCCCTCAACGCCGAGGCCCTTCATGCGCATCTCCCTCGCCCTCACCCTCGCCCTCGCGGCGCTCGCCGCCTGCGGGTCCGAGCCCGCGACCACGGCGGACGTGGCCGACACCGTCGCGCCCGACGATCTCGCCGACACCGGCGCGCCGGAGGTCGACGCGGACGCGGAGGCGGAAGACGCGGCGCCCGACACCGAGCCGGCGGACACGACGCCGCCGCGCGAGCGAATCGGCTGCGGCAGCGGGGGCTGGGCGCTCCCCGAGGGGCTCGCGGAGCTGCGCTGGGACGACGGCGAGGACGTCAGCGCCGTCCCCGCCCAGAGCTGGGCGGTCACCCTCGAGGACGGCGTCACCTACGCGCTCGCCGACGGCCCGCTCTGGGAGGCCGTCCGCTTCGATCTCCCGCACCCCGCCGAGGTCTGGGGCTTCTCCGTCAAGTGGGACGGCGTCCCGAGCGACGCCGCCGCGGACCTGGTCGCGGGCCTCTACCCGGACCTCGGGCACAACGGCTTCGACTTCCGCCACGACGACCCGCTCTGGGTCGGGACCCGCTGCGCCGGCGACGCCGCCCCCGGCGACGGCTGGGTGACCTACGGCTTCGAGGTGCCGGTGGCGGTCCCGCAGCCGGGCCTCGTCTACGTCGCCCAGCTCCGCCCGGACGCCGCCGCCCCCGCGCTCCGCTTCGACGGCAGCGCCGCCGAGGACTGCGCCGCCTTCGACGCCTGCCACTCCGCCGTGAACCTCCCCGAGGCCGCCCGCGGGAGCTTCGACATCGGCGCCACGCTGCAGGTCCCCAACGACTTCATGGTGCGCCTGCACCTCGTCTACACCGACGATCTCGGCCCCGAGGAGCGCCTCTTCCAGCCCCTCGCCGACGGCCCCGCGGTCGGGAGCCGCGTCTCCTTCGGCGACTACGACGGCGACGGGTGGGACGACCTCCTCACCAACGGCCCGCGCCTCTACCGCAACAACGACGGCGCCTTCGAGGACGTGACCGAGGCCGCGGGCCTCGCCGTCTCCGGCCTGCGCGGCGACGGCGGCGTCTGGGGCGACTACGACAACGACGGCTGCCTCGACCTCTTCCTCTTCGCCGACACCGTGACCGCGCCCGACACGCTGATGCGCTCGCGCTGCGACGGCACCTTCGAGGACGTCACCGCCGCCGCCGGCCTCGTCGACCACCAGACCCAGGACGCCTGCGACCAGGGCGAGGCCGGCGTCCACGCGCCCACCACCGCCGCCGCCTGGGTCGACCTCGACGCCGACGGGTACCTCGACCTCTACCTCGCCAACTTCATCTGCTGGGCCAACGAGGCGCGCTACACCGACAGCGTCTGGCACAACCTCGGCGACGGCCGCTTCGAGGACTGGACCGGCACCCACGGCTTCTCGAGCCTCCGCACCCCGAGCCGCGGCGTGAACCCGGTCGACGCCGACGGCGACGGCGACGTGGATCTCCTGGTCAACAACTACCGGCTCGTCGCGAACCTCTACTTCGAGAACGCCGGCGACGGGACGGTCCGCGAGCGCGGCGCCCTGAGCGGCCTCGCGGGGCACCTCGACAGCCGCGGCGGGCTCAACTACTTCGGCCACTCCATCGGCACCGCCTGGGGCGACCTCGACGGCGACGGCGACCTCGACGCGGTCGTCGCCAACCTGGCGCACCCGCGCTTCATCAGCTTCAGCGACAAGACGCAGCTCATGCTGCAGGACGCCGCCACCGGCCGCTTCACCGACCGCAACACCGACTGGAGCGGCCCCGTCAGCGACGCCGGCCTCGAGTACGCCGAGACCGACTCGGTCCCGGCCCTGGCCGACTTCGACGCCGACGGCGCGCTCGACCTCGTCGTCACCCGCGTCTACGACGGGCGCCCGACCGGCTTCTACTGGGGCAACGGCGACGGGACGTTCCGGCTCGACAGCTACCACGCCGGGATCACGACGACCAACGGCTGGGGCGTCGCCACCGCCGACCTCGATCACGACGGCGACCCCGACCTCGCGGCGAGCGGCGTCTTCGTCAACGCCATCCCGGCGGGCGGCCACTGGCTCTCGGTCGCGGTCGTCGGCGACGCGGGGGCCAACACCGCCGGCCTCGGCGCCACCGTCCGCGTCACCGCCGGGGGGCGGACCCTGCTGCGCTACGTCCCGGGAGGGAGCGGGCAGGGCGGCCAGGACTCGCGCTACCTGCACTTCGGGCTGGGCGCCGCCGCGAGCGTCGACGCCCTCAGCGTGACCTTCCCCGGCGGGCAGCGGGTCGACTTCGCCGGCCCGATCGCCGCCGACCAGCGCGTGTGGCTCCTCCAGAGCGGCGGCCTCGCCACCGGGTGGGCGCCCCCGACGCAGTAGCGGAGGCTGTCCGGCGCGTCGTCGTCGCCTCTCGCGGTTGCGAGAAGGTGGCGCTCGCGGCTGGCACTTCGAGACGGGATCCGCGTAGTATCGAAATATGTCTATCGCAGCATTCAACCGTCATGCTGCGCGTTCCCCGTCATTCCTGATCGCTCTGGTGGCGCTGTCGTCGGCCGTCGCCTGTGGCGGCGCGTCGCCGCAGAGCGACGCCCCGGGCGCCCGGGTTCGGATCGACGTGGCCGCGCTCGAGCTCCCCGGGGTGACCGACGCCCGCTACGCGCTGACCGTCCGGAACGCGTCCGGCGAGGTGGTCGCGACGCGCGAGGTCACCGCCGACGCGTACGGCGACGGCGCGGGCGGCGTGTCCTACGTGGCGCCCTGCGACGCGGACGACAACGACAACACCGTGTCCGTCGAGCTGCTCGAGCTCGACGACGCCTCCGGGGTCATCGATCCGGCGACCTACATGAACCCCGGCCTCCTCACCCAGACGGCGACCTGCCAGGCCAACCTCGACGTGAGCGTCGTCTTCGACGTGACCATCGCGCGCGCCGCCCAGCAGGGCTTCTTCGACGTGGCGGTGAGCTTCGACGACATCTTCTGCTCGGCCAAGCTCGACTGCGTGGACGACGTCGGCGACCCCATCGAGCTCGTCTTCAACGCGGCCGGCGAGCGCGACCAGACTGTCGTCATGGCCTTCGCGTGCACGGCCCTCGGGACCTCGACCTTCCAGTACCTCGAGGACCTCACCGTGACCTGCGACGGCGGCGCCAACCAGGCGATCGTGAGCCCCGGCGCCGGCCCCGGGAACCTCGATCTGTCCGATCCGGGCCAGGTCGCCGTCACCGGCACCAACCCGCTCTTCGGCGCCACGGTCTTCCGCGGCGCCGAGCAGCTCGGGGCACAGAAGCACTACTGGAACGTGGCGCTCGGGCTCCTCGGCGGCGCGAGCTGCCACCTCGCGACGAGCGGGACCGCCTCGGACGGCGGCTTCGGCGGCCTCGACACCCCCGCGTCGAGCGTCTGGCCGGTCATCGTGTGGAGCGTCGACCTGACCGACGCCAGCGGCGCCCTCGTCTGCACCCGCCACCCGGTGGACGGCCCGACCTGCCCCGGCGACGGCGTCTGCACGACCTACACGAGCTACGGGGCGCCCGTCACCTTCGACCACGAGTTCAACGGCGCGACCGTCCTGTCGGGCGCGTGCGCCGGCGGCGTCCCGACCGTCTACTACCCGGACTGCGACGGCGACGGCTTCTTCGACGACAAGAACCCCATCGACACCTGCGTGATGGCCGAGGCGGCGGCGGCGCTCGTGTGCGCCGGCGGGACCAAGGCGCCGGTTGCGGTGACCGCCGCGGCGCCCGCGCTGCCCGACTGCGCCGACGAGAGCGCGGCCGAGCTCCCGGGCCAGGTGTGGTTCCCGGACTGCGACGGGGACGGGGTCTTCGACGCCACCAACGGGACCACCCAGTGCCTCGAGGCGGACGCCGACGCGCTCGACCTCTGCGCGACGCCGGGGGCGCCCGCGGGCGGCTGGTCCCACGCCAATCCGCCCACGCCCAGCGACGGCTGCGACGAGGACGCCTCTGGCAGCACCGTGGAGACCTGGTGGCTCGACTGCGACGGCGACGGCGGGCTCGGCATCCTCACCGTCGACGCCTGCGGCAGCGCCGGGACGTGCTACGGCGGGGCCGATCCGGTCACCGCCACGACGACCGACCCCGGCTTCCACGACTGCAACGAGAGCGACGCCGGCGACGCCATCTGCGACGACTGCGTGGCGATCCTGACCCTCGTCCCCGACGCCCCCGACGGCACCTATCTCGTCGGCGGCGACGACTCCGCCGGCCCCTTCAGCGTCACCTGCGACATGACCGGCGGCGGCTACACCACCCTCGTGCCGTCGTCGGCGACGATGCTGGTCGCGGGCGCGCCGACCTCCGGAGCGTACATGACCGACGGGCTGCTGATGGCGGAGAGCGGCGCGACGACGAACTGCACCAACACGGTCAACGCCGGCCCGGACGGCAACCCCTGGTGCAAGTGCGCCGACGTGGCCTCGCAGTACTACACCGGGCACGGCCTCACGAGTGACAACCAGGTCGACACCGACGCCGAGGGCTCGGGCGTCTTCGACTACGCGCTGACCTACACGACGGGCGGCGCGGCGCTCACCGACGCGCAGCGGCAGGCGCTCCGCTCCATCCTCGCGCACCTCCGGAGCGGCGACCGCGTGGTCGTCGCCATCGCCGACGATGACAGCGGGGCCTACCAGACCGACGGCGTCGGCGGGCACGAGGCCTACCTCTGCCTCGACGACTGCGCGACCGAGACGCCGCTGCTGCTGAGCGACGGCGAGAACGGCAACTGCGGCGGCGGCGCGCCGTCGTGGCCCTCGAGCGGCTCGGCGACGGCGTTCTGGCGCTGGCACACCGAGTCCGGCCAGTACGACACGCGTGGGCAGTTCGCGGTGGCCCCGTCGACCACGACCCTGCTGCCGAGCGCGTACCTCCTGCCCGGGTGGGTCCGCCTGGTTGTCGACACCGGCGGCGGGGTGAGCTTCGGCTGGCAGAACGCGGACTTCCAGGCGCGCGCCACGCCGCCGACGAGCTGCCGCGACATCGTGACGGCCGACCCGAGCCTGCGCTCCGGCGTCTACACCATCTGGCCGGACACCGGGCTGCCCGTCAGCGTGTACTGCGAGATGGAGCTCGTCTCGCCGACGACCGGCGCGCGCGGCTTCACGCTGCTCGGGACCGTCTTCGGCGGCGACGCCGACAACTGGTCCGCGACGAGCACGTCTCTCTGGGGCACGACCGGCCTCGTGGGTGACGTCGCGACCCCGTTCGCGGCCGACTTCAAGAGCGACGCCTGGAACCGCCTGCCGCTCTCGGGCCGGCGCGTCCTGTACGAGCGGCGCTACGGCTTCAGCGGGACCCAGGACGTCATGGCGCGGGTGGAGATCGCGTCGAGCTGCACCGGCGCGGCGGCCACCTTCCGGAACCTCTTCACCGACCCGCTCAACAGCTTCAACACCCCCTGCGCCCGGTCGCTGCTGACCGTGGTGCAGCCGGCGGACGTCTCGCTGCCGAGCGACGAGCTCGGCGTCAGCGCGCAGTACCTCGAGGGCGTGGCGACGACGAACGACTACGGGCTGACCCGGACGGACACGAACGGGTGGTGCTGGAACGGCGGCGACACGGTGACCAACACGTTCTCCGGGCATGCGGGGTGGAACCAGGCGGCCTACTCGACCTGCTACGCCTCGGGGCACCTGGGCTACATCGGCCTGTGGGAGTACGGCGGGTCGCTCCCGGCCGGCGGCGACATCGGCGCGTCGAACTGGATGAACGCCGCCGCGGTCGACCGCACGCTCGTGGGGATCTCCTTCTACGCGCACTGAAGGACGCGCCGTGGGGCCCGCTCGGCCGTCGCCCGCCCCGTCCGCGGGGCGGGCTTGACGGCATGGGTCCGGCCGCTCAGAGTTCAACGCGCGAGACCGTCCGAGAGGCGCATGCGGGCGTCGTCGAGGACGGTGTGAAGGCTCAGCCACGAGCCGAAGGGAGGTCACCGTGGAGACGCGCGAGGTCAACTACGTGATCATCGGGGCCGGCATGGCCGGGACGGTGGTCAGCCGGTTCCTCAACGACGACGACGTGGTCGTGCTCGACCCGTCGCCGGGGGGGTACAAGATCGGCGAGTCGATCATCCCCGAGCACTTCCACCACCCGGTGATGCGGGAGATGCTGCCGCAGATCAAGGCGCTGCCCTCGTACTCCGAGAAGTGGGGCTCGACGTTCGTCGGACCGCAGAGCGTGGCCTCGTTCCCCCTGCCGCCGCACGGCGCCGAGGTCGCGATGCACATCGCGCGCGAGGAGCTCGAGCCGCTGATGCACGAGGTCTGGCAGACGCCGATCGTGCGCGAGCGGGTCGTCGCCGTGGACCTCGCCGAGCGGGCGGTGGAGACGGACCAGACGCGCTACCGGGCGCGCAAGCTCATCATCGACTGCTCCGGCCCGTCGATGGTGGTGGCGCGGCGCACCTGCGGCGTCAAGACGCTGAGCCCGGTGTGGTCGCGGTGGGGCTACCTCGACATCACCGCCATCGACGACGACGCGTTCTGGCGGCACATCGAAGAGGCCGGGCTCGACTACGTCCGCTACGACACGCCCAAGGGGCTGCTGCTGCCGGCGGGCGAGCAGGACGGCTGGCGTCCGAGCAAGACGACCATCCTGACGCAGATCCGCCCCGGGACCTGGATGTGGCAGATCCCGATGTACGCGGAGAAGCTCCTGTCTGTCGGCGTCGTGTCGCGGCACGGGGCGGTGTCCGAGGAGGAGTGGCGCGACCTGGCCATCTCGCGGCGGGCGGCGCAGTACGAGCTGGCGTTCCGCCCGGAGGGCGCGGCGTCCTGGGACAAGATGCACGTGCGCAACGGCTTCGCCGTGCTCGCCAACGAGATCGCGACGAAGGACTACGTGCTGCTCGCGGACGCGTGCGGCTTCGCCGACCCGATCTACTCGGTCGGGACGGGGCTGGCGGTCAACAAGGCCATCGAGCTGGCGGCGCTGCTCAACGAGAGCGGCTGGACGGACGCGGTGCGCGAGCAGTGGATCGCGGACTACGGCGCCCTGCTCGAGCGCGCGGTGGCGGGCTTCGAGACCTGGTACGACGGGTCCATGCTGGTCGACGACGAGACGGCGCGCACGGTGCAGCGGAGCTTCCTGGTCGGGACGGCCTTCCAGGTCGGCGTCGCGCACCGCTACTCGCAGCAGATCGTGGACGCCGGGCCGCCGCCGGACCAGCTCGACGTCGGCGGGCGCGGGCGGCACATCGTGGACGCCGACGAGGCGCCGCTCACCGACACCGTCGGCGGGCTCCTCGGGCTCGTCGTGGGCGACGTGCTCGCCGGCTGGCGCTTCGACGGCGCCTACCGCGCGACCGGGGGCTTCCAGCTCCGCTGGAGCCACGCGGGGCTGCCGCAGCTCATCATCAACGCGTCGGTCGACCCGAACGCCACCCGGTACTACCGGCGTCTCGGCGACCTGTCCCTGTCGTTCATGAACCTCTTCGAGGCGCCGTACCCCTTCGACGAGAAGGGCGTGGCCCTCTTCGACGCGCTCGAGGGGCGCATCGCCCCCAACGTCGGCGCGTGGATCGCCTTCGGGCGCTCGCTGTAGCCCGGTTCGCGCGGGGCGGCGCTCGGTGACGGGCGCCGCTCCTCATCCGTTCCGTCCCCGCGCTCCGACCGTCGCCACGGCGTCGGTCGGAGCGGCCGGTGAGGTGCGGGATCGTGGGTGCGTGACCCCTCGCCGCGCGGGTGCGCCGGTCACGCACGTTCGGCCCGGTCGCAGTCGCCGCGGTCCGGCCGCGTGGCGACCGGTGATCGTCCGCGCGACCTCGACGCCGCTCGGACGGCCGACGCCGCTCGATTGTCCGGACGCTCCCCGTCCGGAGGCCCTCCGAGCCTCCGTGGGACCGGCTTGCGAACGCACATCGCCGGAGAAGACGCGCCTGTCGAACGAATGGGGGTGTGGCACATCGTATTTGGCGTAGTGCAGTATTCGATCTAGTGTGAAATTCTCACGAGAGTGGACAAGTGAGTCCAATTTTTCGTGGGAAAATCGTTGGTTAAGGTCTCTCTGGCTTGTCGTCGTGGCCGGAACGAGCTATCTGTTTCGGTATACATAGAATACAGGGTGGGCACACCCAACGACGTCGCGACGCTGGAGGATCCAGTGCTCGTCGCGGTGCGTCGTGGTGGTCCGCGCAACCTGTAATGACCAGGAGCAGACGATGTCAAAGACACTCTCAGCTGTCATTCTCCTCGTGGCCTTGGGGCTGCCCGGCGCCGCACAGGCGCAGACCTGCTACGACGTCGAGATCATCCCCGCCGTGGACGCCGACAACGACCAGACGTCGTGGTACGCGATCAACGACTCTGGCGACATGGCCGGCAACTACTGCGCGGCCGACGACTGCGCGTTCGGGTGGGACTCGATCGTCGGGGGCGCGGTGTACGACGCCGCGACCGGTGAGGCCGAGACGTTCTCGGCCCCCGACGGCTACAACATCATCCAGATGGCCGCGCTGAACGAGTCGGGCCTGGTCGTGGGCTGCGCCATCGCCGGCAACGGCGCGGGCGGCATCGCCGGGGCCGCGGCGTTCATCTACGCGGACGGCGGCGCGTCGCTGCTCCCCGACCCCATCGGCTCTGGCTACTACGCGGCGACCGACATCAATGCCCGCGGCACCATCGCCGGGTACTCCAAGTGCGTCGACGGCACCTGCGACCGGATCGGCTGGGTGCTCGACAAGCGCGGCAACCACGCCGAGGTTCGGGTGCCGGGCGCGGCGCGGACCTTCGCCTTCGCCATCAACGACCGCGGCGACGTCGCCGGCTACTACCTCGACGGCACCTTCGGCTTCAACGGCGCCTTCTTCCTGCCCAAGGGCGGTGAGCTCGAGATCCTGACGACGGTGGACATCTTCTTCACCGACTTCGTCGAGGTCTACGTCTACGGCATGGACAACGAGGGCACCCTCGTGGGGCAGTACATCGACTACGTGAACGAGGAGATGGGCGGCTTCGTGTGGCCGCGCTGGGGCGAGATGGAGCGGGTCGACGTGCCCGGCTTCTGGGACGCGAGCTTCACCGGCATCAACGAGTCCGGGGCGATCTCCGGGACGGCCGGCGGCGGCAGCGTGGGCCTCTTCCTCGCCCCGACCGAGTGCGAGTAGCTCCCGGCCGCGCGTCTCACTCCGGCAGCGGGGCCGTGCCCAGCTCGGCGTAGGGGTCGAGGATCTCGCCGCTGCCGGTGTCGCGCCAGGTCTCGAGGAAGTGCAGCGCCTGGAGGCGGGCCTCGGGGCTGAACATGGTGCCGTTGTGGGTCGCGGCGGTGACGGCGGCCCCTTCGCTCACCCGGTCGTACTGGAAGAAGCCGGCGGTCGCCGCGCCGTCCGCTAGGTTGCCCGCCAGCGGGGCGGCGCTCGCGGTCGGGATGAGGGCGACCGGGTCGAGCACGGGCGGCACGTGCGGGATGGCCAGCGCGCGCGCCAGGGCCTTGCCCGCCGCGGGCGGCACCGTCTCGTCCGCGATCGCCACCTGGAAGAGGAGGTTCGGGACCGACGGGGCGCCGTCGAGGCGATCGGCGAGGATGTGCGGCCCGAAGGTCGCCGGGTCGGCGGCGTCCACGACCGTCTGGGCGGCCGTGAGCAGCCGGTTCAAGACCGCCTGCGAGCCGACGAGATCGGCGAGCAGCGGCTTGAAGGGCTCGACCGTGTCGTTGTCGGTCGCGAAGGTCATCAGCCGGCCGCCGGCGACGGTCAGCACGCCGGCGTCGACGTGCTCGGCGAGCGCGAGCAGCGGCGCGCCCATCATCCCCCCGAGGCTCATGCCGTAGTAGCCGAGGTGATCGGTGTCGAGGTCCGCCGCGCCGTCGCCGTCGATGTCGGGGTCCGCGCGCAGGAGCGCGATCATCTGCAGGCGGTCCACCAGCGTCTGGTTGAAGCTCCCGCGCAGCTGCAGGGCGTCGATGGTCATCTCCTCGATGTCGACGCCCAGGAAGGTCAGCGTCTGGAGGTCCGGCGGGACCGTCGCCGTCGTGGGGTGGCGGCCGTGGAACATCGCGTCCGTCGCCACCACGGCGAAGCCCTCGGGGACGAGGTTGCGGGCGATGTGCGCCGACGCGCCCTCGACCGAGTCGGCGATCCCGTGGGCCGCGATGATGGTCGGGAAGGGCCCCGGGCCCGCGGGGAGCCACACGGTGACCTCGAGGCGCCAGGTCGCGCTGGGCGAGGCGTCCAGGATGGCGAGGCCGTCGCGGTAGTCCGACGCCTCGAAGGCGCCGTCGCAGCGGCGCATCACGTTGCCGGCGACGCAGGTGGGGGGCTCGCTCCAGCCGTAGCTGCGCGCGCGGACGTCGGCGGCGACGGCGCGGATGACGGAGACGTCGTCCTGGGTCGTGAACACGGTCGCGGCGCTGACGTCCTCGGGGGCGAGGCCCGTCGCGGCCAGCAGCGCGGCGTAGCGCGGGACCAGCGCGCGCAGGCGCGGGGCGTCGACGGCGCCGGTCAGGAGGGCGCGCAGGGTCGGCGACGGCGCCAGGCAGCCCCCGTCGGCCGCCGGCTGGGCGGTGGTGATGAGCGCGGCGTGGGGCGTGCCCCGCCTGAGCGGGCGGAGCGGCCACAGGATGATGTCCTTGCCGTCGTCGTTGGTGCGGGCCTCGAAGGGCACGCGCGTGGGCGGATCGGTGCCGAGGTCGAGGAGGACGATGGCCTCGCCCGTGAGGGACGCGTCCACCGTCTCCGGGAGGGCGCCCACCGGGCCGTCGAAGCGGAACACCAGGCCGGCGTTGGTCCCGAAGCCGCTCAGCCCGTCCAGCTCGCGGAAGGTCTGGTGCAGGAGGTCGGCGACGCCGTCGATCCACGGCGCGATCTCCGGCGAGAAGTCGAGGCGCACGCCGGTGGGGCTGTCGGCGTCGACGCGGGTGTAGAAGTCGTCGGGGAAGAGCTCCAGCTCGGCGCCGACGAGGGGCGCGTAGAGCTGGTGGGTCGGGCCGTCGCAGAAGGGAGGGGGCGAGGCCGCGTCGTCGGTCGCGTCCACGTCGGCGACGGCCACGTCGGGCGTCGCGTCCACGCCGGCGTCGTCCGCCGCGCCGGAGGCCGCGTCACACGCGAGCAGCGCGCCGCACAGCGCGGCGGCGAGCGCGAAGGGGGCGGGCTTTCTGGAGACGGGCATCGGCACTCCGTGCGCGTAGGCGCGGCGAGACTACGACGGCCGGCGCCGATCTCGTACCGGAAACGGGCCGCGCTCCGCGTGGCGCGCGCCGTGCGCCCGACGAACGTCACCGGGGATGCGTTCCGTGCTTGAAAGGCCCTCCCGAGACGTGCTCTGTCAGCGCCGACAACCGGAGGGGACGCCATGTCCGACGTGCTGTTCGCTCACCCGCAGGGTCATGTCTTCTACCGCTCCATGGGGCACGCCCGCCCGGCCATCTCCCACGGCAGCGGGGTCTACCTCTGGGACAAGCGAGGCCGGCGCTACCTCGACGCCTCCGGCGGCCCCATCGTGGTCAACGTGGGCCACGGGCGGCAGGAGGTCATCGCGGCCATGGCGCGGCAGCTCGAGACCGCGGCCTACGTCCACGCGACGATGTTCACCGCCGACGTCATCGAGGCCTACGCCGAGCGCCTCGCCGGGCTGGTGCCGCTCCCGGGGCCGCGCTTCTTCTTCCTGTCGTCGGGCTCGGAGGTCGTCGAGGCGTCGCTGAAGCTGGCGCGTCAGATCCAGCTCGCGCGCGGCTTCGAGCGCCGCACCGTCGTCCTGTCGCGGCGCCAGAGCTACCACGGCATGACCCTCGGCGCGCTGGCCGTGTCGGGTCGCCCGGGGCTGCGCGCGCCGTTCCTGGAGATGATGGTCGACACGCCCCACGTCTCGCCGCCGTACCCCTACCGCGACCCGCGCACGGGCGCCGAGTACGCCGCCGAGCTCGAGGCCGCCATCCTGGGGACCGGCCCCGATCGCGTCGCCGCCTTCATCGCCGAGCCCATCAGCGGCGCGAGCCTCGGCGCGGCCGTGCCCGACGACGCCTACTGGCCCGCGGTCCGCGAGGTCTGCGACCGCTACGGCGTGCTCCTCATCGCCGACGAGGTGCTCGTCGGCCTCGGCCGCACCGGGCGCATGTGGGCGCTCGATCACTGGGGCGTGACGCCCGACATCCTCGTCTCGTCGAAGGGGACCGCCGGCGGGTACTTCCCCCTCGGCTTCGTCGCGGCCCGCGGCGAGGACGTCGAGACGCTGCGGCTCGCCCACGGCGACTTCAGCCACGGCGGCACCTTCAGCCACCACGCCGTCGGCGCCGCCGCCGGCCTGGCCGTCCTCGACATCTTCGAGCGCGAGCAGCTCGTCGCCCGCGCGGCCCACATGGGCGCCCTGCTCGAGGAGCAGCTCCGCGCGCGCCTCGGGGACCACCCGAACGTCGGCGAGATCCGCGGCCGCGGCCTCTTCCTCGGGGTCGAGCTGGTGGCGGACCGCGAGACGAAGGCGCCGTTCCCGGCGGAGCGCAAGATCGCGAGCGCCGTCCACCACAAGGCCTTCGACGACGGCCTGATCGTCTACTACTCCCAGGGGTGCGCCGACGGCCGCCAGGGCGACGTCGTCATGTTCGGGCCGCCGCTCATCGTCGACGAGCAGCACATCGCGGAGATGGTCGACGGGCTCGCCCGCGCCATCGAGGCCACGCTCGGGGCGTGACGCCCGCCGCGGTCGTCGTGCGCGCGGTCGACCGCGCGTCGGCGCGGGACCGCTCCAGGGCGAAGATCACATTCTTCACAGCTCGTTCGGTGTCGATCCGGAGGGGGGCGGCGCGCTCCTGGGTCGCGCTGCAAAAGGACCCTCGGTACAGGGGGGGCCTTCGTGACGTCAATGGGTTGGTCGGGTTACACCGGCGCCGGGACGGAAAGGGTTCTCGCGTCTGCTCAGGTCGCGTAGGCTTCGGGCTGACGCGAGTCGTCGCCCCCTCGCTCCCCCCAGGCGTGTCATGATCCTCCATCGACCTCTCGCGTGCGCGGCGCTCGTCGCCGCCGCCTCGGCCGCCGGCTGCACTCCGGCCGAGACCCCGGCGCGCGGCAGCGACGCGAACATCGCCCTGACGGTCCAGGCGCTCACCTTCGCGGAGGTCGCGGACGTCGCCTACCACGTCTCCGTCGCCTCGGCCCTGGGCCCGGTGTGGGAGGCGGACCTGCGCGCCAGCCAGTACGGCGACGGCCAGTCGTTCAGCTACGTCGGCCCCTGCGACGGCGACCCGGCGGCCCAGCCGCACACCGTCTCGATCCGCGTCGACGGCCTCTACGCGGCCGGCGACGCCCTGCTCCCGGCGGACACCTGGGCCAACCCCAGCACCCCCACCCCGGTGTCGCTCAGCACCACCTGCGTCCCGGGCATCGACGTCCCGGTGTCCTTCGACCTGACCCTGATGCGCCGCGCCAGCCAGGGCTTCTTCGACATCGCCGTCAGCTTCGACGACATCTACTGCTCGGCCAAGCTCGACTGCGTCGACCCGGACGACGGCGGCCCCATCCTCCTCGTCCACGGCCCCGACGGCGACCGCGCCCCGAGCGTGGTCATGGCGCTCTCCTGCGTCGACCCGAGCGGCGGCGACCTGCGCCTGTACCTCACCGACGTCGCCATCGACTGCGGCGTGGGGCCCATCGCCCTCGACCTCTCCGGGGGCCCCGGCGTCCTCTTCGGCGCCGCCGACCCGGCGCCGGTGCCGCTCCTCCAGGCGATGCGCTTCTCGGGCCTCCAGCCCTACACCGACGGCGTGTCCGGCCAGAGCGCCGTGGGCGCCTACCTCAACCTCGCCCTCGCCCTCGACGTCGACGCCATCGACGGCACCTGCACCCTCGCCGCCGACGCGACCGCCCACGACGGCCCCCTCGACGACTTCACCCTGCCGGACGGCGCCACCTACCCGGTCATCGGCTGGGACGTGACCCTGACCTCCCCGGGCGTCGAAGGCTACAGCTGCACCCACGACGCCCTCGACGCCCCCGGGAGCGGCGTCACGACGCACTACGTCGCCGGCGCGGCGTCGAACCCCTTCGCCGTCATGGGCTACACGGCCGCTCCCACGACCTTCGTCGTCGAGCGGCGCAGCGGCTGCATCCCGTCCTGCGTCGGCCGCGCCTGCGGCGACGACGGCTGCGGCGGGAGCTGCGGCACCTGCCCGGGCGGCGTCTGCGACGGGGGCGAGTGCACCGTCGGCTGCGACGTCGCGATCTGCGACTCCGGCGAGCTCGCCGGGACCGATGGCCTGTGCGCGCCGCTCCCCCCCGGTCCCGACCTCACCCTCAGCGGCGTCGTCGTCCTCGACGCGGCGATCCTCACCCCGGGCCGCACCGAGCCCGAGCAGGTCTACTTCCGCGCGACCCGCATCTCGGGCGCGACGGTCACCCTCGAGGCCCCGCCGACCGGCCTCGCCGTGGGCGACGAGGTCCTCGTCATCAACCTCATGGGCAGCCCGGCCGGCGTCGACCAGGTCGGCACCAACGAGGTCGGCGTCGTCGCGCTCCTCGACGGGCCCCGGGTCATCCTCACGCGCGCCCTCCGCAAGGTCTACGCGACCGCGGGCAACAGCGACCTCTCGGCCGAGGTCGTCCGCCTCGTCCGCGTCCCGGTCTACCAGTCGCTCACCCTCGCGGCCGGCGCCACGCTCACGGCCACCGCCTTCGCCAACGGCAGCGGCAGCGGCGTCGTCGCCGTCGACGTCGCGGGCACCGTGACCTTCACCGACGCGACCTCCACCATCAGCGCCCTCCAGCTCGGCTACTCCGGCGGCGGCGGCGGCGTCAGCGCCACCAACCCCGCGACCGTCTCGAACACCGGCTACCCGGGGACCGGCCTCGCCGGGCCGGCCAGCGCGCGCGCCCAGGCGTCCTGGTTCGGCGGCGGCG
>SBGO01000053.1 GCA_006226565.1 Deltaproteobacteria bacterium
TTCTTTTCTGACGGTCGATACGAGCGCGAGCCGAGGGCCCGAGGCCGTCGCAACGGCCTCATCGAAAACGGCATCCGATTCCTGAACCACAGAGGACACAGAGGACACGGAGATGGCTGCCTTCGCCGTCTCCGTGTCCTCCGTGGCCTCTGCGGTTCAATCGCTCACCCGCGGACGCGAGGGGGGCCACCCACGCGCCCCCGACCCTACCGGTCATCCAGGCGTTCGTTTTCCAGGCGACGCGGCCTCTACCGTCCTCGCGGTCGAGACGAACGTGAGGCCGAGGGCCTCGCATGGGTCTCTGCTGCGGCACAGCGTCCATTCTCGAACCACAGAGGGCGCGGAGGACACGGAGGTAGCCGTCTCCGTGTCCTCCGTGTCCTCCGTGGTTCAATCGCCCCATTGGAGGATGGGGAGGACACCACCGCTACGCCGCCCGGTGAGCCGCGCCCCAGATGCAAAGAGGCCCGGCTCCTCTCGGAACCGGGCCTCTTCGAGCGAATCGCTAGCCGATCAGCCGGGGCTGAAGACGAACGGCCACTGCACCACGCAGATGCCGCCGTCGGGCTTCTGGAACCGCATCCGGCGCAGGTGGCGGAAGATGCAGTTGGTGGTCGCCGAGTCGCCGAGGGTGTCGCCGACCGCGTCGACGCCCGCCACCGAGCCGTCGAGCTTGATGGTCCAGCGCACGGTCAGCTTGCCCTTGAGGTCCTTCTTGACCTGCAGGCGCTGCTCGTAGCAGGCGCGGATGGCGCCGGCGCGGCGCTTCACGACGCTGGCGATCTGGCTCTGCTTGCAGAAGCCCTTCGACATGCCGCTGCCGACGTTGAGCTTGCCGACGCGGGCCTTGCCCTTCTTGCCCATGCCCGCGCGGATGCCCGGGCCGCCGCCGGTGTCGATGTCACCCTGGCCCATGATGCGGCCCACGCCGTCACCACCGCCGCCGGTGCCGTCGCCCTGGAAGCCCATGCCGCCGGCGCCGTAGCCGACCTGGAAGTCGCTGCCCTCGCCGCCCATGGCCACGGCGATCTTGTTCGACATGCCGTTGTTGTTGGCGTTGAGGATCTCGCTGATGGCGCCGGTGCCGCCGAGCTTGTTGGTCGACAGGAGGTCGTTGAGGCCGACCTTCTTGACGTCGATCTTGTCGACCATCTTGGCGTCGAGGTGCGGGATCTTGTTCTTCTTGTCGGGATCCTCGTCGGGATCGCCGAACTTGCCCTCCTCACCGCCGGCCTTCTTGGAGACGTCCTCGTCCTCGGCGTCCTCCTCGAGCTCCGGGGTGTCGGGCTCGTCCATCTTCATGACGGCGGCCTCGATGTCGGGCTCGCGCTTCTGCTCGACGAAGACGCCGCGGGTGAAGGTCTCGTTCCAGAGCAGCACGCCCAGGATGACGAAGGTCGCCTGCGCGAAGAAGGAGATGGAGATGGACGACCAGACGGTCTCCTCGAACGCCACGAGGCCGGTGCGGCGACGGCGCGCCTCGGGGGACACGAACTGGAAGAAGACTCGCATCTCCCCCATCTCGAGCATGCCCCAGTCGCCCTTCGAGATCGGCACGTAGTTCACGCCGCTGACGTTGTCGGTCGAGGACTTGACGTAGTCCTTGATGGCCATCGTCTGCTGGTTGATCGTCACCTGCCCCTCGAGCTCGCGGCTCAGGCCGATGGCGTACTGCCCACGGCGGCCGGCGCGGAAGAGCGGGAACTTCTTGGGGAGCTTGTCCTCGGGGACGATGAAGTCGTTGCGGAGGTCGTCACCGATGGTGAAGGTCGCCGCCTCCTGCAGGACCTTCTCCTGGATGACGGTGTCCTTCCACAGGAGCGCCACGCGCAGGAACTGCGACTTCGGATCCCACGCCGGCTCCGAGGCGAGCACGACGAGCGGCCCGATGAACGTGAGCAGCGCGCCCCAGACCGCCAGCGAGTAGCCGTTGAGCATCTCGATGCTCTCGAACGGCATCAGCTGGAAGGCGTCGAGCTTGCCCATGTGGGCGAAGACGAGCCAGCCGAAGGAGAACAGCGCGGCGACGAGCGAGACGCCCGCGAACTGGTAGCGCCGGCGGGTCACGAGCCCGAGCAGGCTCGCCAGCGCGGCCAGCGCAGCCAGCACCAGGACGGCCTGGCCGGCGAGCGGCACCTCGAAGCCCTTGGCCGTGACGTCGGCCAGCTCGAAATGCTGCCAGTCGAGCGCCGTTCCACCCACGAGGGCGAGGATGGCGCCCACTAGTGCGATGATGTGTCCAACCCTCATTCTGAACCTTCTGGTGGGGGCGTTGTGCGGCGCGGCTAGGAGGTCAGGCACTCGTCCCGAGCACGAATTCGAGCCGGAAAACTAAGCCCTAGCGATTTGGAGCGTCAAGGACAAAGCCGGTCCGCGCTGTCCGCGGGGTCGACGCGCCCTGCACGTCGCAGCGGCCAGCGAAGGGTCCGACAACGGCGACGCGCCAAGGTTCCCGATTTTTACCGTCGCCGCCGCATTATCTCGCGCCGCACCCAGGCTCGGAACGGCGGCCTCCCGAGCGCCCCACGCGTTCGCTGCGCGCCGCAATCGGATCACGGGCGATCGCCCAGCAGGGCGTACACCGAGCCGGTGGTGGCGACGACGGCGCCGACCAGCGCCACGTACCACCCCGAGCCCATGACGATCGTCTCGAGGGGCATCAGCGGCAGCCCGGCGGCGCGCCCGACGTGGGCCGCCGCGACCCAGCCGGTCAGGAAGACGCTCCCGCTCGCCGTGACGACGGCCGTGCGCCGGAGACCGGTGACCCACCCGAGCACCGCGGCGATCACCACGAGGCCGGCGAGGATCAGGACGATCTGGGCGACCAGCGGCACCTCGATCCCGCGCGCCGAGACCCCCGCGAGCTCGAAGCGCTGCCACGGCGGCACCAGCCCGCCGAACGCGACGATGAGCGCGCCGACCAGAGACGTGAGGTGACCGCCGCGGGAGGTGAGGAGCTTCTTCATCCTCGCGAGAGACGCCCCGCCTCCCGAGAAGTTCCGAGACCGGCGCCTCAGCGCCCGGTGCGCATCACGCGCGTGGCCTCCTCGACGGCCTTCTTGCGGCGGGTCCGCTGGCCGAAGGCGCCCAGCGCCGCCGCGGCCGCGCGCTTGTTCGGGCTGAGCTCGACGACCTTGCGCAGCGCCTCCTCGGCGAGCGGGTATTTCCGGAACGCCTCGGCGATCTCCGCCAGCTTGTGCCAGCCGGCGATGTTGCCCGGGTAGCGGTCGACGTACTGCTGGGCCTTCTGGAGCGAGCTGCGCCCGTCCTTCTTCTCGGCCAGCCGCGCGAGCCCGGCGACGGCGCGCACCTCGGCCGGCGCGAGCTTGGAGGCGGCCTGGTAGGCCTTCATCGCGGCGTCGCGATCGCCGTGGTCCTCGGCGATGCGCCCCATCTCGATGTAGATCGGCGCGCGCTTGACCTGCTCCTCGGCGATCATGAGGTGCTCGAGGGCCTTGCCGTCGAGGTCCCCGAGGAGGCGCAGGCACTGCGCGAGCTCGTACTGGGCCATGGCGAACTGCGGCGTCAGCTCCACGACCTGCTGGTAGCCCTCGCAGGCGGGGCCGAGCTTGCCGTCACGCTTGAGCGCGAGGGACTTCTGGAAGATCTCGGCGGCCTTGGCCGCGTCGGCGCCGGTGCTGCTCCGCGGCGCGGGCGCGGGGGCGGTCGTGGCGCCGGGCGCGGGG
>SBGO01000447.1 GCA_006226565.1 Deltaproteobacteria bacterium
GACCGAGGCTGACGCCGAGACGGCCGCGGAGCGCGTCGCCGAGGCCGCGCCCGTTCTCATCGACCAGGCCGACGCCGAAGATGGCGCCGAGCCTCCCGACGTGGTCGCGCCAGCGCCGGCCGCGCGGGCCTTCATCCTCGTCACTTCGCGGCCGGCCGGGGCCCGGGTCGTCGTCGCCGGCAACCCCATCGGCGTGACGCCGGTCGAGGTGCCGCGCCCGCCGGAGGGCATGCGCTGGAAGGTGGTCTTCAGCAAGGCCAACTACCGCCCGGTCACGCGCTACCTGAGCGAGGCGGACGACGCCCTCGACGTGACCCTGGCGCCGCGCCCCAAGGGCGGCGACGGTCCCAAGCCGCCCACGGACCGGGACGGCGGCGGGACGGGGCCCGCGCCTCCGCCCTTCGTCCCCTGAGCCGGACCGCGCGCGTCCCGGACAGCGCCGGACAGCCGGACGCGCGCCGAGAGCGGCGGGCGGCGTCGCCGACCCCGGCGCGCCTCAGGGCAGGGTGTAGCTCCCGACGACCTGAGAGGTCAGCGCGGGGTACTTGAGGCGCTCGGCCTCGCTGACGGGCCGGTCCATGAGGCGGAGCCCGTCGAGCCTCCCGGTGAAGCCCGCCGCGCCGCTCGCGTCGGCGCAGACGTGGATGCTCCCGGTCGCGGTCGGCGGCGTGGTCGCGGGCGTGGTGGTCTGCGCGACGCCGGTGGCCGCGTTGTAGACCGTGAGCGCGGCCGGGTCGTCGTCGTAGCTGCCTCCGACGAAGCTCCAGGCGGCGTTGAGCACGCCCGCGGTGGCGACCTGCTCGGCGCCGAAGCCGTGGGCGACCTGCCCGGTCCCGGTCAGGGTGAGCCGGCCCGCGTCCCCGCCGTCGCCCGCCCGGGCGAGCAGCGACTCGACGCCGCTGCCGGTCGCGTACACGCCGGCCTCGACGCTCCAGCGGCGCAGGTCGGGGAGGCCGTCGGCGCTGAGGTCGCGGGTGCCGTCGCACACGAGCGCGCGCTCGGCGAGGCCGTCGTCGCTCAACGAGGCGCCGTCGAGGTCGAGGTGGTGTCCGCCCGCGACGTCCGGGGTCAGCGCGCCGTCGTCGAGGGCGTCGTCGAAGGGCCACCACGCGACCCAGCCGGCGCACTCGAGCAGGGTGTCGCAGTCGTCGCCGGGGGCCGCGCCCGTCGCCGTCGCGTCGCCGACGTAGAGGGCGTAGCGCGGCAGCACGTGCTGGCCGTCGACCTCGCTCGTCTCCGCCAGGAAGCGGATCGTCGGCGTCGCCGGGTAGACGCGGCCGTAGGCGTATCCGACCGAGCGGGCGCGGTCGTGGAAGAGCACCTCGTCGACCGCCGTCGCGCCCGTGAGGGGGCCCGCGGAGAGGCCGCCGTCGAGGGCGTAGAGGAGGGTCGCGGGGTTGAGGCTGCCGTCGAGGGCCCCCTCGCCCGGGTAGTCGGCGACGCCGTCGAGGACGCCGTCCACGACGAGGCGGTAGGTCTGCCCGTCGTAGGCGACGACGAGGTGGTGCCAGCCGCCGTCGTCGAGGGCGCGCTGGCCGACCACGGCGTGGGCCTGATCGGCGTCGACGTGATCGAAGCGCGCGACGCCGTCGCAGACCCGCAGCGCCCAGCCCGCGCCGGTCGCGTCGGCGCCGTTGACGGTCTGGAGGATCACCGGGCCGTCGGTGGTCGCCGCGCACGCGCCGCTCGCCTCGGTGCGGAGCCACAGCTCGACCGAGAACGGGGCGGCGTCCGACCAGGGCTTGTCGAGCGCCGCGCTCGCGCTGGCCGGGACGATGGCCCCGTGGGCGTCGCCGAAGGCGCCGTCGACCAGGCTGAGGCTCGCCGAGCTGACGGTCTCGGTGCCGTCGAACCAGCTCGCGGCGAGGGCTCCGGCGTCGAAGCGCCAGTAGCCGAGGACACCGGCGACCCCGCCGCCGCTGTCGCTGTGCGGGCGCCGACCGACGACCTCGTGGGCGACCGCCTCGGGGCCGTTCACGGGGTCGGCGCGCACGACGAGCAGGTCGTCGTAGTCCGCCTGCACGGTGACGCCGTCCGGGAACGGCGAGGAGAACGCCTCGCGCCCGGCGGTCGCCACGGCCGCGATCTCCTCGGCCGTGGCGGCGCGTCCGAGGATGACCAGGTCGTCGCACGCGGGGGAGGACGGCGGGACCTGCTGGCCCCCGAAGACGAAGCCGCCGCCGATGTCCGTCGTGGCGACGGCCGAGCCGACGAGCCCGCCATCGTAGTAGGCGGCGAGCCGCGAGGTGGCCTGGTCGTAGGTGACGGCCAGGTGGTGCCAGTCGTTGTCGCGGGGGAAGCTCAGCTCGGCGCCGCCCGCGGTCACGAGCCAGTCCCCGGTCGGGCCGATCCGGAGCCGGATCGTGCGCGTGGCGGTGCCCGGGTCGGGGCCCAGGGTGGTCGCGAAGACGTCGTCCTCCGCCGGCGGGGTGCCGAAGGAGAGCCAGGCCATCACGGTCACGGCGCTCGCCGCGCCGAGGCCCTCGAGCTGCGCCCCGATGGGCGCCCCCGGGGCGAGGCCCAGGCCGAAGCGCCCCGCCTCCGCCGAGACGATCGGCGCGGGAGCCGGTCCGGACGTGTCCCCGCCGAGCACGCGGTTCGTGTCGACCTCGTTCGGGACGCCGGTGAGCTCGTTGCTGCCCGCGGTGACCGTGACGACCTCCTCCATGCGGAAGTAGCCCAGGACCGCGTCGTCGGGCAGCCCGGGCCACAGCGAGATCTCGACCGGCTCGCCGCGCCGCGCCCACGTGCTGACGGCGCTCGGCGTGCCGTCGGGAGCCGGCGGCCCGAGCGTGCCGGCGACCGTCGGCGCGGGCTCGAGGAGCGCGAGCTCGAGCCGCGCGGACCACCCGGCGAGGTCGAGGAAGCAGTTCGGCTCGTAGGTCGAGACGCAGTCCCCGGTGTCCTCGTCGCAGGCCGCGGCGTAGCAGGTCGTCGCCACGCACTCCTTCATCGCGTAGTGGCAGCCCGTCTCCTCGCAGCTCCCGACCCAGCACTTCGTGGCCGGCGCGCACTGGGTCGCGTCGGGCGCGCACACGCCGCCGGCGCAGACGTCGTTCTCCGTGCACAGGTCGCCGTCGTCGCACCCGACGCCGTCCTCCCGCGCGTCGTGGACGCAGCCGTCGCCGTCGTCGCAGGTGTCGGTCGTGCAGGTGTTGGCGTCGTCGCAGCCGGAGGCGCCGCGCGCGGTGACGAAGCAGCCGACGCCCGCGGCGCAGAGCGAGACCTCGCACGGCGCGCCCGCGCAGGTCGCCGAGCCGGCGATGGCGCCCGCCCGGACGCGCACGGCGTCGAGGGCGCCTTCGAACGGGTTGGCGCTGCTCCCGAAGCGGAGCGTGCTCGAGGCGCTCGTGCTCGCGTCGAGCTGCCCGGCGGCGGTGGCCGTGCCCGCCTCGACGCCGTCGAGGAAGACCCGCAGCGTGTCGTCGTCGGCGTCGTAGCTGCAGGCGACGTGGGTCCACCGGCTCAGCGGGACGCTGCCCGCGCTGGTCGCGAGCGCGCTCCCGGCGCCGAGCTGGAGGTGACCGGCGTCGTCGAGGCCGCAGAACCAGCGCCCGCCGCCGACGAGGGCCTGGGAGACGATGTCGGCGCGTTCCCCCGCGGCAGGCCAGGCGGTCGGGCGCACCCAGGCGGCGACCGTGAGGGCGCCGGCCCCGGTCCCGGGGTTCGGGAGCTCGGCGG
>SBGO01000703.1 GCA_006226565.1 Deltaproteobacteria bacterium
CGACCCCGGGATGGCGGCGGGCGCGCCCCCGACCCGCGGACGCCGCAGCGTCTTCGCGCTCCTGGTGGCGCTCAACGTGCTGCTGCTCGCCGCCGTCGCGTGGCTGGTGGTCCGCGCCGACGAGGACGAGGGCGGGAGCCCGGTCGCCGAGGTCGGCGTCCCCGAGGTCGGCCCGTCGGACGACGCGACGGTCGCCGTCGCGACGCGACCGGCCGAGGCCGACACGGTCATGGCCGTCGAGGCGCCGGACACCGTGACGGTCGCCGTCGCCGCCGAGGACACCGAGGCGCCGGCCGACGTGCCCACCGAGGTCACGAGCGGGAGCGCCTTCGGCGCCCTGGTCTCGGAGATGGCCGACACCGTCGCGCCGACGCTGGTGCCGCTGAAGATCACGACGAGCCCGGCGGGGGCGCGGGTCGTGCTGCGCGGGCTCGGTGGGGGCCCGGCGCCCTACGCGGTGCCGCCGCAGCGGCCCGGGACGCCGGTCAGCGGCACCGTGAGCCACGACGGATACCACTCGCGGACCTTCGAGGCCGTAGTCGGCGAGCGCGAGGAGATCCACGTCGCCCTGAAGGCGCGGCTCTACGGGAGCCTGCTGGTCCGGCCCCGGCCCGCGAACGCCGTCGTCAGCATCGACGGCAAGGCCGTCGTCGCCGACGGCCTGGGCTTCGTGCGCGAGAAGCTCGAGGTCGGCCCGCACACGCTCAAGATCGTCGCGGGCCCGCGCGTCCTGAAGCGGACCTTCGACATCAAGGAGAGCGCCGAGAAGAACCTCGGGACCCTCGACGCGGAGAAGGACGGCGCGCCGTGAGCGCGGGCTGGGACCCGCTCCCGAGTCGCCCGGAGGCCCCGGGCGCGACCCGCGGAGCGACCCTCCTGGCCGTGGATCTGGGGCTGCGCTCGGGGCTCGCCGAGTACGGGCGCGACGGCCGCCTGCGGAGCTACCGCTCGACCAACTTCGGCAAGCCCGAGCGGCTCAAGCGCGCGATCGGCGGGATCCTGGATGGGATCGAGGGCCTCGCGCGGATCGTCGTCGAGGGGGACCGTCGCCTCGCCGAGCGCTGGCAGAAGGAGGCCGTGCGGCGCGGCGTGCCGGTCGTCCGGGTGACCCCCGAGACGTGGCGCGAGGCGCTCCTCGGGCGGCTGCCGCCCGCGGAGGACGCGAAGGGGATCGCGGACGTGCTGGCGCGAAAGGTCATCGACTGGTCCGGCTGCGCGCGCCCCACGTCGCTCCGCCACGACGCCGCGGAGGCGATCCTCATCGGCCTCTGGGGCGTCGTCGACGCGGGCTGGCTGGACGCCCCGCCGCGACTGTGATGCCATCGCGTCCGTGAACTGCCGTCTGCCCGCGCTGCCGCTCCTGGGCCTCCTCCTCGTGGGGGCGCCCCTCGGCGCGTGCAAGGGCGACGCTGGCGACCCCGGAGGCGCCGCGATGGGCACGACCGAGACGACCGCCACCGTCACGCCCTTCGAGGACCGCGAGCGAGGGGTCTGGTTCCTGCCCCCGAGCGAGGACTTCGAGGTCCTGACCGGCTCCGACGCGCTCGCCTTCGGCCCCTACGTGGTGGTCGCGCTCCGGAACGGGCCGAAGTGCTCGGGCTTCGTCACCGTCGAGCCCGCCGCCGGGCGGAGCGCCGAGCAGGCCGCCGCCGCCGTCCGGGGCGGCTTCGACCTGAAGGACGTCCGCATCGTCGAGGACGAGGCGCTGCTCTACTGCGACAAGACCGGCTGGCGGGTCGAGGCCTGGGGCACCAACGCCGCCGGCGACCCGGCCGCGCGCCGCGCCACCTACCTCGTCCAGGGTGACCGCCTCTACGGCGTCTTCGCCCACGGCGACGGCACCATCCACACGCGGATGCGCCGCTGCCTCGACAGCATCACGGCCGGCTTCGAGCTCCTCGGCACCGACTGAGGGGGCCCGAACGATGCACGAAACGCCGCTCCGCTGGCCTTTCCAGCGCCCCCTCGTCCCCGGGCGCCTGGTCAGGCGCTACAAGCGCTTCCTCGCCGACGTGGTCCTCGACGACGGCCGCGAGCTGACCGCCCACTGCCCGAGCCCCGGCGCCATGACCGGCCTCGACCGCCCCGGCAGCCGCGTCTGGCTCGCCCACCACGACGACCCGCGTCGGAAGCTCCCCTGGAGCTGGGTCCTCGCCACCGACGGCGACGTCCTGGTCTCCTTCGACGGGACCAGCTCCAACGGCTTCGTCGCCGACGCCATCCGCGCGGGCGCCATGCCGCCGCTGTCGGGCTACGCGGAGGTCCGGCGCGAGGTGCGCATCGACGACGGCTCGCGCGTCGACCTCCACCTCTCGGGACACCCCGCCGATCCGCGCCCGTGCTGGGTCGAGGTCAAGACCGCGACCCTCGGCGGCGACGACGGCGTCGCGCGCTTCCCCGACGCCGTGACCGCCCGCGGGCTCAAGCACCTCGAGGCGCTGGCCGCGCGGGTGCGGGCCGGCGACCGCGCCGTCATCCTGTACCTCGCCAAGCGCGCCGACGCGCGCGCCCTCGCGCCGGCCGAGGAGGTCGACCCCGCCTACGCGAGCGGCCTCCGCGCCGCGGTCGACGCCGGGGTCGAGGCGCTCGCCTGGCGGGCGGACGTCACGACCGAGGCGATCACTCTGGCGGCGCAGATCCCGGTGACGCTTCGATCCCCGTGATCTCGAGCGCGCCCAGCGCGTTCCGCTGTAGGGTCAGCGCGACCCCGGTCCAGGCGACGCGGGCGTCCGTCGCCGTCGTCGCGTCGAGGAGGTGCGCCTCGAGGAGCTCCGCCACGGCGGTCGGAGTCGGCCCGCCCGCAGCGATGACGGCCGCGAGCCGCTCCTCGACGCCGCGGTAGCGCCGGAGCCACGCGACGAACGCGTCGGGGGGCTCGGGGGCCGGCAGCTCGAGCTCGACCTGCACCGCCTTCACCGCCGAGTGGGTGCGGAAGCGGACCATCTCCTCGTCCTCGTCCACCTTGAGCTGCGCCCGCAGCGCCAGCGGCGACGGGTGCTCGCAGAGGCGCCGATAGTCCACGTAGGCCTCGCGGTACTGCTTCATCAGCACCCGCGCCCGCGCCATGTAGTAGAGCGGCCACGGGTTGTCGGGCGCGGCGGCGTAGGCCTTGGCGAACTGCGCGTAGGCGCGCTCGGGGTAGCCGGCCTCCTCCGAGCTCAGCCCGTCCCCGATGAGCGAGGGCGCCGCGCCGAGCCACGTGGCCCGCGTCGCCGTCGCCCAGGCCGCGAAGCGACCGGCGTCCGGCCAGCCGGACACGTGGAGCACCCCGGCGACCCGCCGTCCTGGGGCGCTCGTCCGCCGGACGAGCACGAACCAGCGGTCCGCGCCGATCTCCGCCAGGCACTGCCCCCCGCGACAGCGGACGCTCGGGGCGGCGTCCCGGAGCGCGCGGACGAGCGCCGGCGCGACGTCGCCCAGCGCGTCCTTCGCGAGGGTGCGCCGTCCGTCGTCGTCGTCCCACACGATCCCGACGCTCGGGTCGACGTGGGCCGCCAGCCCCTCGGTCGCCACCTTCGCGAGGAAGGCGCGCGCCCCGGCGTCGTCGCGCACCGGCTCGGGCACGAGGTCCGGGGTCCACGCGGTCGGCACGGGCTCGGCCAGGAGCGGCGGATCGGCCGTCACCGTGTCCTGCGGCGCCTCGTCGGCGACGTCCTCGG
>SBGO01000034.1 GCA_006226565.1 Deltaproteobacteria bacterium
CGAAGTGCCAACCGGCGCCTGCGCCGCGCACGTCGAGGCCATCCGGGCGGGCGGGGGAAGCCGCCAGCGAGCCGCCGGCCCCGCCGCCCGGGAACACCAGCGCGAGTTCGCCCGGCCCGGTTCCCGCGGGGACCACCGCCGGCGCTCCGACCGCTGGAACGAAGCTCAGCACCAGGTCCTCGCTCAATGGCACGTACCAACGCACCTCGGCCAAGGTTGCGTCGTCGGGCGCTCGCCACGACACCTGGAACGGAGGCTCTCCGCTGAGGCACAACGGCGCCGCGCTCGGGTACGGGTAGTGGACCCACGGCTCGGTCTGTGCATCAACGTCCGCCGCAGTGACTGTGCCCCCGCAGATCAGCGCATCAAAGAAGTCGGCGACATGCGGCGCCGACTGCTCGGTGCTCCAGGCGGGCAGCGGGTAGCCATATTCGTTGAGCCCGTCCCATGTCCGCCGAGTGTACCCACGCAGGTAGGGCGGGGTCGTCATCCGACCCGAGGTGATGGTGGTCAAGAGCGAGGTCGCGTTCTGCTGCGTCGTGAGCCCGAGGAGCATTCTCGCGACCTCGTTCTCGTCGAGGAGCTGCTCGAGCCCGTAGTCCGGCTCCGGGCGCTGCCACGGCACCCCACCTGAATAGCTGCGCGTGTCGAAATCGACCCAGAAGAAGCTCCCGTTCTGCTTGTCGTAGTAGAACGGCTCTTGCCGGGCGACAGCGCTGAACCACGTCGCGAACCCCTCAGACCACGCGATCCCCGGGTGCGTGGGGACGCCGAGGATGTGCTGCCCGCCCTCGCCGGGCGAAACGCCATAGGTGGCCATCAACCAGTGACCGAGTTCGTGAGCCAGCACCGCGCCGCTCCAGAAGCCCTCGTCTGCGTTGGCGCTGATGAAGGCCTGGCTCGACCAGCTGCTTGAGAACGCGCGGGTCGGGGCATCGAGGAAACACGCCCCGCAATCCCACGAAACGCCGTAGTCGAGCCAAATCACGAGGGACGTGCCGGCGCGGGCGCCGAAGATGGCCTCCGCCACGTCGTGGATCGCCGACAGGTAGTTGTAGACGAAAGCTGCGCCGGATCCCGACGTCAGCGGGATATACACGCCGCCTTCCGCAGGCACCGCGGTTGACGTCCACGACCAGAACCAGATGTCGGCGTTCTCGACCCCACCCGCGACCTGTTCGACCGGAACCGTCCCCGGGCTCGCGGCCGACTTCACAATTGCGTACGCATAGTCACCCGAGTCGTCGACGTTGAGCGCAAAGGCACCAATGAGGTCATCGCCATCCTCTAGATATGCCGGGACCGCCTCGATGGAGAAACGACCATCGTCGTCGGTCACGGTCGCGTCGAGGACCGCCCCATCCGCAATGGACACGACGAGAAAACGGCGCGCCGGCCTCGTGTACACGTCCGTCCCCCAGTCGGTGAATCCGGCGTTCACCGCCCGATACTCGTACGTCAGGGTGCTGCTGTATGTCGTCGTGCTCGCGGTCGGCCGACACGATGCACCGATCGGTGTCGAGTTACAGCCAAAACCGCAGGCCGTCTCTTGCCAGACGCCATCGACACAACTCGCATGCGTGTCGCCGCGGCACTCGGACACGCCAGGGTTGCACGCACCGCTGGGCACGCAGGTCGCGCCGTCGAGCTGATCGACGCAGGAGTAGCCGGCGCCGCACGGCAGGTTGAGGATGAACGGCTCCGCGCTCCCAGTCGCGCTCACGCAGAAGTGAAGCGTATTGGCATCGCAGCGACCGAGCATTGGAACGCCGGCACAGGGGTCGTGGGTCGGGTCCGCGATGATATCCCCCCCCGACGAGTTCTCGGCCTCCCCCCCTCCACACCCCGCTTGAACAACGAGGAGCAAGGCAACCGCCAATCGACATCCCAATTTCGGGGCCAAGCCCCGAGCGCATCCCTGGCCGTACGAACTTGTGCTCTTCACATTCATCGTCAGTCTCCACGGCTGCATGGTCAACAGCCTTTCATCTTAAGCCAATGGCGAATGAGGTGTCGATCCCGCGAGCCGACGATGGCCGTTCGGGCGTGCAGGATCCTGCGGTTGTCGATGAAGAGGACGTCGTCGGGGGCGAGGTAAAATCTCGCCACCTCGTGGCGGATGACCGCCACCCGGAACGCCTCGAGGGCGGCCTCGGCCTCGGGATCGAGGGGCGCGTCGAACCAGAAGGAGCAGTAGAGGCGGGGGCCGGCCGGGGTCGGCTCGACCACGGGGTGCGTGTCACCGTCGCCCGGGAAGACGCTGTGCTCGAAGAGCCGCACACGCGCGAGCAGCTCCTGCTGGGCGGTGGGGAGCGAGGCGAGCGCCGCGAGGCCGTCGGCGAGGCGGGTCCCGCCACCCTGGCTGGTCTGGGCGACGCAGAGCCAGGCGATGAGGTCGGCGCGGTGGTGATCGGTGTGGAAGCCGAGGGCGCGATCGGAGGTCACGAGCGCGCGGCCGGGGCGCACTCGGACGTCGGTCTCGAGCAGGACCTCGGCGTCGAGGGCGGCGCAGGCGGCGTCGCGCCCGGCCTGGCCGACGCCGGGCAGGAGGACCCAGCCGACGTCGGCCAGGCGACCCTTCAGGTCATCGAGCGGGCCCAGGGTGGGGGGCGCCGTGGGGTGTTGCATCGGGGGCTCCGGGGACCGGGGGACCTGGGGGGCGCGGCGGCGAGGTGCTGGGCGATGCGGGCCCCGTGACCGGCGGGCCCGCCCTCCCCCGTCGTCAGTGGACGATGGCCTCATGCTTGCTGGAGCAGGCGTGCCAGCAGCGGCCCTGGCAGTCGTGCCAGCAGTTGGTTGCCTCGGAGCGCTCGGCGTAGGGCTCGCCGAAGGCGTCCTCGTAGCGGCGGGCGGTGGCCTCGAAGCAGGCGACGAGCACCGGCTCCTCCTCGGGCGCCTTGCCGAAGCCGCCGTCGTGGTCGAGCAGCTCGCCGAAGAGGCGCTGGCAGTCCGCGTGGTAGGCGCGCGGGCTGAGCATGTGGAGGTGCCACATCACGTCGATGTCGCGGGTCGGCGCGATGGGCCGCGACGGGTCGCAGGCGACGAGCGCCAGGAAGCGCCGGTAGCGGAGCAGCGCCCGCGCGATGGTGGCGTCGTCCCAGTCGGCGGGGACGTCGTCCGAGCGGTGGGCGGCGCGGACGAGGTCGACGCTCGGCCGCGGCAGCCCGTCGGACGCGAGGCAGCAGGGGTCGGGACGCACGGAGACGGCTGGGGTCGGCATGGGTCTCTCCATTTCCGGGGTAGTGGCGCCGCGAAGGCGGCATCCGAGCCCAGAGCAGGAGTCGTGCCAGGAACCTAACCCTCTGAAATAGCTAAGCCAAGCCTACCCGCGAAGGCGACCGTGATGCTGACAGGCCATTTCTTGCCGGCAGATATTCGCCAACACCACGCGAGCCCGCGGCGTCTCGTCCGCTACCCGAGGCCGAGCTTCCGCGCCCGGTAGGCGAAGGTCTTGCGGGGCAGGCCCAGGAGTTCGGCGGCGCGCGAGCGGTTGCCATCGCTCGCGCGGAGGGCGGCGCTCAGGAGGCGCGCCTCCTCGGCGGCGAGGTGCGCGTCGAGGTCCATCGGCAGCGTGACTCCCGTCCCCGGAGGCGGCGGCGCGGGGAGCGGCGCGGGCGCCGAGGGGGTCGGGGGCGCGTCATTGGGCGCCGGAACCG
>SBGO01000761.1 GCA_006226565.1 Deltaproteobacteria bacterium
TCTCCCACGCCGCCGCCGCCGCGCTCCACGGGCCCGGGAAGTGGCGGACCTCGCCCGCCTCGACGCCGACGGTCGTCGCGGTCAGCGCGTCGAGGAGGGCGCGGTCGTGGGCGACGATGACGCCCACCCCGCGGAAGCGGGCGAGCGCCGCCACCAGGAGCTGCCGGCCGGTGGCGTCGAGGTGCCCCTCGGGCTCGTCGAGGAGCAGGACGTCGGGCTCGCGGGCGAGGGCCGCGCCGATCTGCCAGCGCCGGCGCTCCCCGGGCGACAGGGTCGGCCAGCGGGAGAGGGCGTCGACGTCGAGGCCCAGCTCGCCGCGGATTCGGTAGGCGTCGCCGTCGTCGCGGCCCGCGAGCGCGCGGACGTCGTCGTCGAGGGCGTCGATGCCCTGGGCGCCGTGGACGATCGTGGCGGCGTCCGGGGACGCGCGCACCTCGCCCGCGCTCGGCGTCAGGGCGCCCGTCAGGAGGCGCAGGAGCGTGCTCTTGCCGGCACCGTTGGGGCCGACGAGGCCGTGCCAGCCTGGCGTGAGGTGCAGGCTCAGCGAGGAGAAGACGACGTGGTCGTCGTACGCGAAGGTGACGTCGCGCAGGACGACGGAGGGGCGCGCCATGGCGACCTCCGGAGATGACCAGGGGGCCGCGGTCGCTCGCGCACGGGACGGGGCCCGGCTCCAGGCGAGCTCGCGGCGGGGCTCCCGTCGGCGCCACGCGGGCGCGGTCCACCGCGCGTCGGCGCGGGACGGGAGGGCAGAAACGAGGCTGGTCAGTCGGTGTCGCGCATAGGGTCGGACGCTCTCACGCCCGCGGCGGCTGTCTACCCAACCGCCGCCGCCCGGGTCAAGGTTCAGTACCGCACGTAGCGCGTGATGCGTCGCACCCGCGAGTAGGTCGACCCGTCGCTGTAGAGCCCGAAGCGCGTGTCCGTGTTGGCGACGTGGGGGCCCCAGCCGCCGTCGACGTAGCCGGTCGCGTCCGCGTCGGAGCCGAGGTTGGCGTTCCAGCAGGCGCAGTAGTGCTGGGTGACGCTGCTGTACGAGGTGGCGCAGTTGCCGCTGTAGGTGTCGCTGTCGTAGTCCGTGGACGACCAGCCGGCGGCGATGTGGCAGGTGTAGGCGCCGCTGTCGCCGCTGAGCAGGGCGGGGCTCGTGAAGTGCATGTTGGTCGTGTTGATGCCGGCGACCGAGGCGTTGAAGATCACCCGCACGGCGCGCTGCATGTCCTCGTAGACGTCCATGTACTCGGTGCCGTAGGTGTAGTGGGCCGGCGCGTAGTAGTTGGTGCCGATGCCGACGGTGCCCTTCTCGGTGAGGCGCTGGGCGTAGGGGATGGTCCAGAAGGACAGCGTCGCGCCGAGGGGGTCGCCGACGCTGTTGTGGAGCACCGCCCAGCCGCCGCCGGAGGTGGTCATGTCACAGTAGGCGCGGAACGGGCTCGAGCCGCTCGGGTCGATCCAGTAGACGCCGTTGCGGGTGACGCCGGCGGCCCGCAGCGTCTGACAGGACGTGCCCGCGGTGGCCGCGGTGCAGCCCGTGCCGTGGCACAGCTTCACGAAGCGCGAGATGCGGTTGACGCGGGTGTAGGCGCTGCCGTCGGTGGTCAGGCCGAGCGGGTTGCCGTCGTTGACGTAGATGTGCGGGCCCCACTCGCTGTCGGCGTAGGGGATGTCGGCGTCCGCCGCCAGGCTGTAGTACCAGCAGGCGTAGTAGTGCTGCGTCCCGCCGTAGCTCGCGGCGCAGTTGCTGGTCGCGTGCAGGTCGAGGTCGCGGTCCGACGCGCTCCAGCCCGCCGAGAACTGGCTGGTCCACGGGTTCGAGAGGCCGCTGACGAAGACGGGGTCGACCATCGCCATGGTCGTCTCGGTGATGCCGCCGGCGGTCGCGCGGAAGATCTCGAAGTCGTTTCCGGCCAGGTCCTCGACCGCGTCGAGGTACTCACGCCCGTCGCGGTAGAGCGTCGGCGCGTAGAAGTTGGTGCCGATCCCGGCGGTCCCCTTGTGGGTGAAGCGCGAGGCGTAGGGGATGCTCCAGAAGGTGCGTGTCCCCCCGTTCAGCACGCCCACGCTGTTGTAGAGCAGCGTCCAGCCGCCGCCGTAGCGCTCCTGCTCGCAGTAGGTCTGGAAGGCGGACGCCCCGGTCGGGTTCACCCAGTAGACGCCGGAGGTGGTGACGCCCTGCTCGAGCAGCGTCTGACAGTCGTACCCCGCGAGGGCCGAGGTCGTGCCGGCGTCGGTGGCGTGCACGACGGCGACGTCGAAGGTGCTGAGCCCGTCGCCCACGGTCACCGTCTGCGCCGTGTGGGGGGCGGTGAAGGTGAAGCTGAGGCTGTCGCCGGCCGCCGGGGTGATCGCGCCGACGCTCCCGGCGCTGGCCGTCGGGGCGAAGTCGGCGGCGGCCGCGTAGATGGGCTGGCCGGCGCGGCGCGGCGTGATGGTGCAGGTCGCGTCGGCGTCGATGTCGAGCGGCGACGGGGCGCACGCGAGGCTGCTGGTCGCGTCCGGGGTGTCGGTCACCACGAGCTCGACGCTGACGCCGAAGCCGACGTCGACGGTGACGAGGCCGGAGGTGCTCGGCGCCGTGAACGTGAAGGTGAACGCGTCGCCGAAGGCGGGCGCCAGCACGGACAGGGTGCCCGCCGGGCTCGCGGCGAGGGTGAAGTACGAGGCGCTCGTCTCGACGACGCTCCCCTCCTGCTTGGGCGTGAGGGTGCAGGTCGTCTCGCCGCCGACCGCGACGATGGGGTCGGCGCACGCGAGGGTGCTGGTCCCGTCGGGGAGCGGGCCGACCACCGACGCGAGCCCGGTCGCCCGCGCGAAGGTGGCGTAGAAGGCGTGGCCCGAGGTGTCGCTGTAGCTCGTCGCCACCTCGGTCCCCGCGTCGAGGCCGTGGCGCGCGCACACGCGGGCGCCGCCGCTGATGAGCGGCGCGTTCCACACGACCATCGGCCAGCGCTGGCCCGGCGGGGTCGTCCCGTCGGTGAGGGGGCCGTGGGTCGCCGTCCCGGTCGTCGTCAGGGTGCAGCTGTCGAGGGCGGCGAAGGCCTCGCTGTTCAGGCCCATCGCCACGTTCCAGTAGGCCTTCGACCAGCTCGTCGCCCCGCTCGCGAGCGCCTCGACGCCGCGGTAGATCGCCGTCTGGAAGAAGAGGTCGTGCAGCGGGTCGTTGAAGGGCGGGTTGAGGTTGCCGGGGCCCGCCGCGACGTCGACCGTGAAGGGGCCGCCGCCGGTGCAGGTGACGGTGACCGGGTCCAGCCAGAGCCGCGTGTCGGAGCCGGGGCCGGCCGTGCAGGCGAAGGCCAGGACCGCCGTCGACGCCCAGACCCCGGACGCGTCGTGGAGGAGCTCCAGCGGGTCGCCCGCGGCGTTCTCGCAGTCGAGCTTGGCGGAGCAGAAGATGTCGTCGAAGGTGATGGCGACGTCGAAGAAGCCCTGCTCGGCGCGGCGCGCGACGGTCAGGTCGAAGCCCACCGCGGTGTCCCGGTCGGCGGCGCAGACGGCGCTCTGGACGACGGGCGCGCCGCTCGGCGCCGGGTTGGCGTAGTCGGACCCGGCCGTGAGGGGGCCGGCGGCGGTGTCGAGCGCGTCGAGGACCAGGGAGACGGTGTTGGTCGCGGCGCCGTCGCCGCTCGGATCGTCGTCGGCGTCGCAGGGGCCGACGTAGGAGAGGCTGCCGTCGCCGGCGCCGTAGCCCGTCGAGTCGAGCTGCCGGCTCCACACCGTCTCGCCGGACTCGTTGCGCACGGTCAGGGTGTAGACGGCGTTCGTGATGCCGGGGAGATCGAGCGGGGCGACCTGGATCTCGACCCGCGGCCCCTCGGGGACGCCCGACCCGGCTGTCCCACAGGCGAAGGACGCCGCGACGACCGCGATGAGGAGCCCGAACCTCGCTCGTTTGCGCTGCATGATGGCTGTCCTGGAGTCGCGCCGGGGACTCGGCGCAGCTCCGAGAATACCGGATCCTTCTGGGCGGGGTGAGGCTTTTTGCGGCGCGAAGGCGCGGCCGCCGGAGGCGCGCGAAGGCTGGGACGCGCCGTGCGTGACGGGCTATACTCCCGCCGCCAGAGCGCGGGCGGGCCGCGCGAGAGGGGAAGCCATGAAGCCGCGATCCACCTGTGTCGTCGTCGCCCTCTTCGTCCTCGGCGGGGTCTCCGCCGGGTGTGGGGACGACGCCTCCCCCTGCGCGAACGTCGACTGCGCGCACCACGGCAACTGCATCGCGTCCGGCGACGAGGCCGTCTGCACCTGCGACGAGGGGTGGTACGACGACGGACCGACCTGCCTCGAGTCGCCGACCTGCGCCGAGACCACCTGCGCGCACGGGACCTGCTACGCGAGCCGCGACCAGCTCCTGTGCACCTGCGACGACGGCTGGGACGGCGCCGCCTGCGACACCTGCGCCGCCGGCTACGTCGCCGCGGGCGACTCGTGCCTCTCCCCCGAGGAGGCGCAGTGCGGCGACCCCGGCGCCTACGACTGGCGCGACGCGGTCATGTACTTCGCGATGGTGGACCGCTTCTACGACTCCGACGGCCTGTCGGACCCGGTCGCCGACGTGACCGAGGACAACGGCTTCGGCGCCAGCGCGCAGTACGACGGCGGCGACCTCGCCGGCGTGACCGCGAAGATGGGCTACCTCGCCGACCTCGGCGTGACGGCGCTGTGGATCACCGCCCCCTTCGAGAACCGCAACACGCGCGGTCGCGGCACCAACGACCCGCGCTGGTACTCCGCCTACCACGGCTACTGGCCGTCCCCGGCGGACATCGACTACAGCGACCCGGCCGACCCCGACCCGCGGCCGCTGGTCGAGTCGCGCATCGGCACCGAGGCCGACCTGACCGCCCTCGTCAGCGCCGCCCACGGCGCCGACAGCGCCGACGGGCAGGGCATCAAGGTGCTCTTCGACTACGTGATGAACCACGTCGACGACGAGTCCGGGCTCTACCAGGCCCACCCCGACTGGTTCGCGACCGACGGCAACGGCGAGTTCGTCCTGTGCGCGCCGCAGAACCTCTGGGACCACCCGATCTGGGGCACCAAGTGCGCCTTCGCCAGCTACCTGCCGGCCTTCGACTTCGAGCTCGCCGAGCCCCTCGCCTGGTCGCTCGCCGACGCGGTGTGGTGGGCGAAGACCTTCGGCATCGACGGCTACCGCCTCGACGCCATCAAGCACGTCCCCGAGCCCTGGCTCACCGGCGTCCGCGCGGCGCTCGACGCGGCGATGACCGACGCCCCCGGCGGCCGCTTCTACCTCGTCGGCGAGACCTTCAACTACGACCGCCGCGACTACCTGAAGTCCTTCATCGACCCCGACACCAAGCTCGACGGGCAGTTCGACTTCCCGCTCAAGAAGCGCCTCTGCGAGGGCGTCTTCGGCACCGCCGGCCTCCAGACCCTGTCCGATTGGATGGACGAGAACGACGGCTTCTACGAGGTCGAGGGCGCCTCGAAGCGCACCATCATGACCACCTGGCTCGGCAACCACGACATCCCGCGGGCCATCCACTTCGCCTCCGGGCAGATCACCGACTGCGCCCGCGGCTCCGACGCCGGCAACGGCTGGACCGACGACTACCCGCAGCCCGCCGAGACGCCCCCCTACGAGCGCCTCGGCGTCGCCTTCGCCATCCTCATGACGAGCCCCGGCGTGCCGCTCATCTACTACGGCGACGAGATCGGCCTCGCCGGCGGCGGCGACCCCGACAACCGCCGCATGATGGTGTGGGACGACGCCGAGCTCTCCGCCGCGCAGCTCGCCCTCCGCGCCAACGTCCGCGCCCTGGCGCGCGCCCGCGTCCAGAACAAGGCGCTCTCCCGCGGCGTCCGCACGACGCTCTCGGTCAACGCCTCGACCTGGGTCTACCGCATGGGCGGCTGCGGCGACCTCGCCAACGACGTCGTCGTGGCCCTCAACCGCGGCGACGTCCCGGTGGACCTCGCCGTGCCCGAGGGCGACTACACCGACCTCATCGACGACAGCGCCGTGAGCGGCGGCACCCTGACCCTGCCGGCGCGGAGCTTCCGCGTCCTGCGGGCCGAGTAGGCGGCCTCAGGCGCGCCAGGTGTAGGTGACGAGGTCGTCCCCGGGCCGGTAGAAGTCGGCGATGCGGGCGACCTCGTCGAGCCCGATGCGCTCGTAGAAGCGCTGGGTGTCCTCGTAGAGCTCGACCGAGGACGTCTCGACGCGCACCAGGGTGCCGCCGTCGGCGGTCACGGCGCGCGCGCAGGCCTCCCACAGGCGTCGGCCGATGCCGCCGCCGCGGCGCGCGGGGTCGACGACGATCCAGTAGAGGTCGAAGGTCCCGTCGGTCATCGGGGTCCGACCGAAGCAGACGTAGCCGACGGGCGGCGCGCCGGGCAGGCCGGGGTCGGCGGCGACGAGCACGCGGTAGGACGTCTCCGCGGGCCGCTCGAGGGCCTCGTCGATGAGCTCGAGCGCGACGTCGACCTCGTCGGGGGCGAAGTGGGGCGTGCGCGCGAGGATGTCGGCGAGCGCCGGGCGGTCGGCGGGCGCTACGGGGCGGAGGGCGAGGTCCACGAGAGCTCCGGGGCGGTCGGGGAGCCGTGCGCGGGGCGGCGCTGCCCGTCGACGCGGGCGTCGGCGAGGAGCGCGAGGATCAGGTCCTCCCAGGGGAGCCCGGCGTGCGCGGCGGCGATGCAGAAGCCGGCCTCGGGGTGGAGGTCGGGGTTCGGGTTGATGTCGATGACGCGGGCGCGGCCGCCGGCGTCGAGGCGCAGGTCGACGCGCCCGTAGGAGCTGCCGCCGATGGCCGTGAACGCGCGGCGCGCCTGGTCGACGACGTCGCGGTAGGTCCGGGCGCCGAGGTCGCGCTCGCTGACCGGTCGCGAGTAGGCGCCCGACTCGGGCCCGCCCGGGGTCCACTTGCAGTCGTAGGTGACGATCGGCGCGTAGTCGGCCGGGTAGCCCTGGAAGACGATCTCCGTCACGGCGACGCTCCCGGCGGCGTTCGGTACGAGCGCCACGTTGAGCTCGCGGTGGGGGAGGTAGGTCTCGACCAGGTACGGGCCGGGGATGCGCTCGCGGAGCCAGGCGAGGCGCGCGCGCAGGGCGCGACGGTCGTGCACGACCGAGCCCTGATCGATGCCGATGGAGCCGTCGGCGCAGGCCGGCTTCACGAAGAGCGGGAAGCCGAGGGGCGCCGTCGCGGCGAGGTCGTCCTCGCCCCACACCACCGCCGCGTCGGGCACCCGGACGCCGTGGGCGCGCATCATCTTGCGGGCCACGTGCTTGGCCTGCGCCGCGAGGAGGGCCTCGGGGCCGTTGCCGGTGTAGGGGATCCCGTAGGCCTCGAGCTCGATCGGGACCTCGTGCTCGCGGCGGCCGTCGCCGCCGAGGGACTCGACGAGGTTGAAGACGCGGCTCACCCCGAGGGCGCGGGCCTCGCGGACCGGCGCCGCCGCGTCGTCGTCGGCGCCGATGAGCACCACCTGGTGCCCCCGCTCCGCGAGGAGGCCGGCGACCCGTTCGGCGATCTCGACCGCCTCCTCCCCGGCCTCTTGCCCCATGGCGTCGACGCCGCTCCCTCCCGGGAGGAAGTCCCGGTTGTACAGGACGGCGACGGCGCCGTTGGGACCGGGAGGCTCCTCCTCCGCGTCCCGCCAAGATGTTCCGCGAGCGTTCAAGGGCGTCCTCGTAGGTGGGCGGGCTGTGCCGCCCGGCAAGGGGGGGCGCGCCGCACGCACCGCGTCGACCTCGGTCGTCGGGCTCGCGTGGGAGCGCCGGCGCCCGCGGCGTGCGGTCGCGCGTCATCTGCAGCGCCCATCACACGAGGGGCGCCGCCGAGAGAGCGAGACGAGGTGGAGCCGAGACGCGGCGCTCGTTCCTCGAGCCACCTTTCGCCGCGGAGCCACCCGTTCGGGAGCCGTCGAGCCGGCTCGCCGCGCCCGCGAACCCGCGGACGTCAAGGCGCAGGTAACACCCGTCGATCCGGGCGTCAATGGGCACGACCCTTGCCGCGGAACGGTTCTCGAAACCCTTTGTAGTGGCTTGAAATCAAAGGGTGAATTTAGCCGCCCCGGCCGCCCGGAGAGACCCTCGTGACCGGGTTCCGCACCGGGCGGGATCCGACCCCGGAGGCCCGACGGCGAACGGCCCCCCAGCCGACCCCGAAGGGGCCACTGGAGGGCCGTCACGTGACCTTCGACAGAGCGCGTTGGGCGGCCGAGGTGACCGCCCATCCCCGGGGTCAGCGCCCCGTCTCGACCTCGCCCAGGAGGCCTCCGGTCAGGTGCGCCAGCGACAAGCGCGCCGCCTCGACGTCGACCCGGGCGCGGGCCACGCGCAGGGTCGCCTCGCGCTCGTCCTGCTCGGCGATGACCAGCTCGGTGGCGGTGCCGGCGCCACTCGCGAAGCGGTCCTGCTGCCCGAGCAGGGTCTCGTGCGCCAGCGCCGCGGTCTCCTGGGCGAAGGCCACCCGCGCCCGGGCCGAGTCGAGGGTCGTGACCAGCTCCGCCGCCGACTGCGCCAGCTGCTCCTCGGCGTCCTGGAGCTTCGCCCGCGCCGCGTCCACCGCCAGCCGCGCGGTGGCGGCCTCCGACTCCACGGTGGTCCGGTCGGTCGGGAGCTCGAGGGTCAGCGACACGCCGCCGCTGACCGCCTCGAAGCCGCCGAACTGGGCGAGGGCGTCGTCGACGGCCTTGTTTCCGAGGCCCGACACGGTGAGCCACGCGCCGGCGTCGAGCCTGACGCGCGCCCTCTCGGCGGCCACGTCGGCGCCCACTCGGGCCTGATCCACGGCCGCCCGCAGCCCCACGAGGCTGTAGGACTTGGCCACCGCCGTCGCCGCGACGTCCTCGATCTCCGGGACGCTCGCGAGCTCGGCCGGCGCCGCCGGGGCCACGTCGACGCCCTGCGCGCCGACGCTCCCGCCGATGAGCCGCGCCAGGGCGACGCGCTTGGTCGCCACGGTCGCCTTCGCGGTCACCAGCGCCTCCTCGATGGAGGCGACCTGGGTCCGCAGCGGGAGGACGTCGAACTTCGCGCGCGCCCCGGCCTCGACCTGGGTCTGGGCGTCCGCGAGCCGGCGCTTGGCCGTCGTCAGCGCCTGCTCCTGGATGCGCGCGGCCTCCTGGGCGTACCAGAGCTCCCAGTAGGCCGAGAGCACGTTCCTGGCGACCGCCGACGCCTCCTCCTCCTCGGCCGACCGCGCCGCGCGCTCGGCGATGCGCGCCTGGCGCAGCGCCGACTCCCACTGGATGCGGCCGTTGCCGCGGAGGATGGGCTGGGTGACGGTCAGGTTCAGGTCCATCCCGTAGGACGGCCCCAGCGTGATGGGCGCCGGCAGGCCCGGCTGCACGAACTTCGACACCGAGCCCGAGAGGCCGAGCTGCGCCGCGATCGACGTGCCCCACGGGAACTGCTGCGCGACGCCGACCGAGCCGCTGACCGCGTCCCCGCTGCTGACCTGCACCGCGTCCCCGGTGACCCGCGGGGACGACGTGTGGGTGTAGTCGAGCCCGGCGGTCAGGGTCGGCAGGTAGCGCTCGTCCTCGGCCGTCACCGTCAGCTTGGCGCGCTTGGCCTCGATGACCGCGGCGCGCAGCGACGGGCTGTGCTTCATCGCGAGGTCGAGGGCCTGGGTGGGGGTCATCGGCCCGGCCGCCTGGGGGGCCGGGTCGGCCGCGAAGGCCGCTCCCGGCGCCACGCACAGCGCGACGAACAGCGCCACCGGTGCGGCGGCGCACCTCTTCAGGGTCTTCTCACTCATGACGCAGAGCCTCGATGGGGTCGAGTCGGGCCGCCTTGTAGGCCGGCCAGAAGCCAAACATGACGCCGATCACGGCGGAGATGAGGAAGGCGATGACGATGATGCTGGGCACCGGCGCGAAGGTGAACTCCGCGAGCTGGCAGAGCCCATATGCACCACCGAGGCCCACGCCGATACCCAAGAGCCCGCCGATGCCGCTCAACACGGCGCTCTCGATGAGGAACTGCCACAGCACCTCGCGCCCGCGCGCGCCGATGGCGAGCCGGATCCCGATCTCCCGGGTCCGCTCGGTCACGCTCACCAGCATGATGTTCATGATGCCGATGCCGCCGACCAGCAGCGACACGGCCGCGATGAAGGAGAGCAGCATCGAGAGCGCCTCGAAGGTGCCCGAGACCGTCTCGGCGATCTCGGCCATGTCGCGCACGTTGAAGTCGTCGTCGGCGCCCGGGGCGATGCGGCGCTTCTCCCGCAGGACCGTCTCGATCTGCGACTGGACCTCCTCGGTGGTGCCGTCGACCAGCGCCGAGACGTAGACCATCGAGATGTCCCAGTTGCCGGCGATGCGGCGCTGGAAGGTCGACAGCGGCATCAGCACCAGGTCGTCCTGGTCCTGGCCCATCATCGACGACTTGCTCTCCAGGACGCCGATGACGCGGCAGGACAGCTTGCCGACCCGGAGCTGCGCGTCCAGCGCCCCGGTGCCGCCGAAGACCTCGTCCACGATGGTCTTGCCGACGATGCAGACGGGCGTCGCCGCCCGCAGCTCGCCCGCCTCGAACTCGCGCCCCTCGACGACCGGCCAGTCGCGGATCTTGAAGAAGCCGTTGGTCGTCCCCGTGACGGTCGTTGGCCAGTTGGTGTTGCCCAGCACGACCGTCGCCCGCGAGCTCGCCGAGGGCGCGAAGATCGCCCCGCTGACCTCGCTCTCGAGGGCCCGCACGACGCGCTCGTCGAAGGGCTTGGCCTCGCTCCGCGAGCCGCCCGGGCCGCGCCGCCGCGTGCCCGGCTGCACCATCAGCAGGTTCTGCCCCATCGCCGAGATGCGGTCGGTGACGTTGCGCGTCGCGGCGTCGCCGAGGTGCACCATCGCGATGACGGCGCCCACGCCGATGACGATGCCGAGGGCGGTCAGGAACGAGCGCATCTTGTTGCGCCCGATCTGCCGCAGCGACATCCCGATGGTGCTCCAGACGATCATGCCGCCACCTCCGCGGGGGTGCCGTCCTTGACGAGGCGCCCGTCGCTGAACCAGAGGACGCGCTTGGCCCACTCCGCCAGCTCCGGCTCGTGGGTGACCATGACGATGGTGATGCCCTGCTGGCGGTTGAGGTCGGCCAGGAAGTCCAGCACCTCGGCGCTGCGCTTCGAGTCGAGGTTGCCGGTCGGCTCGTCGGCGAAGAGGACCGACGGATCGGTCGCCAGCGCGCGCGCGATCGCCACGCGCTGCTGCTGGCCGCCCGAGAGCTCGGCCGGGGTGTGGTGGGCGCGGTCGCTGAGCCCGACCAGGTCCAGCATCTCCATCGCCCGCTGGCGCCGCTGCCTGCGGTGGACGCCGCGGTAGACGAGGGGCAGCTCCACGTTCTCGAGCGCCGAGGTGCGCGGGAGGAGGTTGAAGCTCTGGAAGACGAAGCCGATGTACTCGCGCCGGAGCAGCGCCTGCTGGTCACGCGAGAGGCGCGCCACGTTCACGCCCTTGAAGAGGTACTCGCCGCCGGTCGGCGTATCGAGGGCGCCGAGGATGTTCATGCAGGTCGACTTGCCCGAGCCGCTCGAGCCCATCACCGCCACGAACTCGCCGTCGTCGATGGTCACGTCGATGCCGTCGAGGGCCCGGACCAGGGCCTCGCCCTTGCCGTAGTACTTGGTGATGCCGCGCATCTCGATGAGGTGCGCGCCGTGGACCGCGCCGCCCATCACTCCTTCTCCTTGGCCTCGGCGCCGTCCGCGCTGGCCTTCTCCTGACCGAGGATGATGAGGTCGCCTTCCTTCAGGCGCTCGCTCGTGACCGCCGTCTTGGAGCCGTCGCTCTTGCCGACCTCGACGCGCGCGGGGCGCGGGCTGCCGTCGCGGAGCACCCAGACCTTGGGGCCGTTCCGGAAGCCCTCGCCGCCGCCGCCGCCACCGGGGCGCGGACCGCCGCGCATCCCGGGCATCCGGAAGCCGCCGCCGCCGCGCGGGCCCATCCCCAGCGCGTCGCGCGGCGGGGTGTAGCGGAGCGCCGCGTTCGGCACCATCAGCACGTCCTCGGCGACGCCGGTGGTGATGGTCGCGGTCGTGGTCATGCCCGGACGGAGCAGGAGCTCCGGGTTGTCGACGCTCAGCACGGCGCGGTAGGTCACCACGTTCGACGTCGTCGTCGAGGCGAACCACACCGTCTCGACGGTCGCGTCGAAGGTCGTGTCCGGGTACGCGTCGACGGTGAAGGTCGCCTTCTGGCCGGCCGCGACGAGGCCCACGTCGGCCTCGTCGACGTCGAGGTGGAGCTCCATCTTGGTGAGGTCCTCGGCGATCGTCATCAGGGTCGGCGCCTGGAAGCTCGACTGCACCGTCGACCCGGGCTCGACCTGCTTGGACAGCACGATGCCGTTGATCGGCGAGGTGATGACCGTCTTCGAGAGGTCGGTCTCGACGCTCGTCAGGTTGGCCTGGGCCTGCCGCTCCTGGGCCTGGGCGCTCGCGAGCTGGGCCGACGCCCGCGCGAGGTCCGCCTTGGCCGACTCGAGCGCCTGGGCCGAGCTCACGCCGCGCGCCGCCAGGTCCTTCTGCCGCTTCTCCTCGGCCCGCGCCTGCGCCAGGGTGGCCCGCACCTGTCGGACCGAGGCCTTGGCGACCTCGAGCTGCGCCATGGCCTGCTCGTGCTTGGCGTCGAGGAGCGCCGTGTCGATCTCGACGAGCTTCTGCCCGATCTCGACGCGGTCGTTCTCCTTGACGAGCACCTGGGTGATCTTGCCCGACACCTCGGCGCCGATGTCGACCGTCCGCACCGGCGACAGCGACCCGGTCGCCGTCACGGTCGTCGTCAGGTTGCCGCGCTCGACGGCCTGGGTCTTCCAGGTCGGCGGCGGCTCGGGGGCGTTGGCCTGGTTGTAGAAGTACCAGGCCCCGGCGCCCACGGCGCCGAGGAGCACGAGCCAGAAGAGCCAGCGCCCCCAGCGGATCCCGTTGGTGATGCCGAGGCTCTTCTGCAGCCGGGCGGCCTCGTCCGCGGTCCTGGCGACCGGGGTGTCCTCGTTGCGGTTGGCGATCGCGTTCATGCTCTCTTCGCGCTCCGTCATCGGTTCACCCTCTCATCATGCCGACCGCGCCGGGTCCCTTCCGTCGCGGTTGGGTACAGCGGTGTATCGCTCGGTATCCGGGCGCCTCAGGTGGGCTCGCGGCGCACGGCGGGCGCCACCAGGGGCCACTCCGCCGTGAAGCGCGCACCCCCGAGGGGGGCCTCGCGGACGTCGATGCGCCCGCCGTGGACCTCGATGATGCGTCGGACGATCGCGAGGCCGAGCCCGATCCCGCCCGAGTCGCGGCTGCGGCTCGCGTCGGCGCGGGTGAAGGGCTCGAAGATCCGCTCGCGGTCGGGCTCCTGGACGCCCTCGCCGTCGTCGTCGACGAAGATCGCCACGCGCCCGTCCGCGGCGGTCGCCCAGCTCAGCACGACCTGGGTCTTGCCGTGGCGCATGGCGTTGAGCGCGAGGTTGCGCATCGCCCGCCGGAAGGAGCGCGCCTCGACCAGCACCTCGGCGTCGGCCGCGGGGCCCTCGGGGACGGTCAGGTCGACCGCGACGTCCCGCCGCCGCTCCCGCACGTCCTCGACCAGCTCGGTCAGCGCGGCGCGCACCGACAGCGGGTGCGCGTCGCGCTCCTCGACGTCGGCGGCGACCCGCGAGAAGGTCACGAGCTCGCTGACGAGCTCGTCGAGCTCGGTCAGATCGCGGTCGATCGCCGCGACCCGCTTGGCGCGCGCGGCGTCCGTCGCGGCCGCCTCGAGCATCTCGAGGCTGAAGCGGATCCGCGCGATCGGGGTGCGCAGCTCGTGGGAGACCGCCTGGAGGAGATCCCGGTTGTTCTCGAGGAGCCCCTCGATGCGCTTGGCCATGCTGTTGAAGGCCTTGCTCAGCTCGCGCGTCGCCCCGCCGCGCACCAGCGCCCGGGCCGAGAAGTCGCCGGCCGAGAGCTGCAGCGCCGTCTTCTCGAGGCGGTTCAGGCCGCGGGTGATGGGGATGACCACGACGAAGCTCGCGACCATCGCGACGACGACCATCACCGCCAGCCACATGCCGAAGCGGTCCGCGCTCCAGAAGTCGTCGGCCTCGAGGGGGCCGACCCGGGCGATGGTCCCGTCCGCCAGCGGCACGTAGGCGAAGCGCTTCATCGCCTCGCGGCTCGACGTGTCGAGGAGGATGTTGCTGCCCGACGCCAGCGGCACCGTGACCAGCGTCCCGCCGCGCTCGATCGCCTCCATCTCTTCGAGCTTCATGGGCTCGACCGGCACGTCCATGACGCCCGCCAGATCCTCGAGCAGGAGGTCCGGTCGCTTCTCCAGCGCCTGGGCCACCGGGTCGAGGGTCCCGCCGATGTCGGGCCGCAGGTGCCGGAGCGCCGGATCCCCCTCCCGCCCGAAGTACGCCCTCATGATGAAGAGGTTGAGCACCATCGACAGCACACCGGCGCCGACGACGCTGATCACCACGAGGACGTAGAGGCGTTTCATCTGGCCCAGGCGAGGAGGTAGCCGACCCCGCGGACGGACTTGAGGAGCTCGGGGTTGCGCGCGTCGTCGCCGAGCTTGCGGCGCAGGCGCGTCACGCGCAGGTCGACGGAGCGATCGAGGCCGTCGTACTCGATGCCGCGCAGCTCGAGGTAGATCTGGTCGCGCGTCAGGACCTCGCCGGCGTTCTGCGCGAGCAGCAGCAGCAGATCGAACTCGGCGGTGGTGAGATCGAGCACCTCGCCGCGCATCGTCGCGTTGCGCGTGCGTGGGTCGATCGCGAGCGGGCCGACCTTGATCGCGTCCTCGCCGGTCGCCGGCTGGGCGGCGGCGTGCCAGTCGGCGTCGTCCGCCGCGATGGCGGTGCGCACGCGCCGCAGGAGCGCGCTCAGGTGGGCGAGGAGGAGCCGGGGGCGGACCGGCTTCGGGAGGTAGTCGTCGGCGCCGATCTCGAGGCCGACGACCTCGTCGATCTCGTCGCCGCGCGCGGTCAGCATCAGGATGCCGCCGTCGAAGCTGGAGCGGACGCGGCGGCACACCTCGAGCCCGTCGAGCCCGGGCAGCATCAGGTCGAGCACGACGAGATCGGGCGCCTCCTCGAGGATGCGGTCGACGGCGGTGTCCCCGCGCGGCTCGATGGCAACCTCGAAGCCGTTCTCGGTCAGGTACTCGCTCACGAGCTCGGCCAGGCGAACGTCGTCTTCCACCAACAGGACGCGGGCTTGGGTCTCGTTCATCGCTAGGTCGTCTCCCGTGCGTCTCCGCGAGCGCCGACCCCTCGAGCGTAGGGGTTGCTGGCGCGCCTCACCATCGCGGATCGGTCTCCCCTTGTATCGGGGTGTATCTTACACGCAGAAAAAAATCGGCAGGTGCGCCCTCGCCCGGTCCCCAAATCGTCGTTTCCACGACGCTGGGCGATGGGGCGCACTTGCCGTCGACCACGGGTGCGTGGCGAATCCATGACCGGCGGCGCGCCCGTTCCGTTATGGAGGTATCTTCGAGGTCCGAAAAATCTCCTCACGGAGGCGCCCTTGAGCCCCCCCTCCCTCGTCCACGTCGACGCCAACGGCGTCCGCTTCGCCTGCCTGGTCCAGGGGGAGGGGCCGCTGGCCCTGTGCCTGCACGGCTTCCCCGACACCGCCTCGGGCTGGTCGCCGACCCTCGCGATCCTCGCCGACGCCGGCTTCAAGGCGGTCGCGCCCGCCCTCCGCGGCTACGCCCCGAGCGCGATCCCCAGCGACGGCGACTACCACCCCGTCACCCTCGGCGAGGACGTGCTCGCGCTGATCGACGCCTTCGGCGCCGAGCGCGCCGTCGTCATCGGCCACGACTGGGGGGCGATGGCGGCCCACGTCGCCGCCGGGATCGCCCCCGAGCGGGTGGAGCGGCTCGTCACCGTCGCGATCCCCCACCCGCGCGTGCTCAAGCCGAGCCTGAAGCTCGCCTGGAAGGCGCGTCACTTCATCACCTTCCAGTGGCGTGGGCGCGCCGTGCGGCAGCTCCGCGCGCACGACGGGGCCTTCGTCGACGCCATCTACCGGCGCTGGTCGCCGACCTGGCGCTTCGACGCCGCCGCGACGGCGCCCGTCCGCGAGGCGTTCCGCGAGCCGGGGCGAATCGAGGCGGCGCTGGGCTACTACTGGGCCTTCCCGAAGAGCCGCAAGGGGCCGCGGGGCGAGACCCTGAAGGCGGCGCTGCGGACGCGCCTGCCGATGCCGACGCTGGCCTTCTGCGGCGCCGACGACGGCGCGATCGACCCGCGTGACTTCGAGGCGGCCCGGGCGCGCTTCACCGGCGCCTACGACTGGGAGCTCGTCGAGGGCGCGGGCCACTTCCCCCATCGCGAGAAGCCCGACGCCTTCCACGCGCGCCTCCTGGCTTTCCTGCGAAGCTGATCGACCGTTCGAGCGATTTTCTTGGCCCCTGCGACGATCGGTCGCGTAGCCTCGACCCATGGGAAGCCAAGAGCACTGGGAAGGGGTCTACAGCCGGCGCGAGGTCACGGACGTCAGCTGGTACACGCCACACCTCGCGCGCTCGCTCGAGGTCATGGACGAGGTCGGGATCGGGTCGAACGCGGCCGTCATCGACGTCGGCGGCGGCGCCTCGACGCTGGTCGACGACCTCCTCGACCGGGGCTTCCGCGACGTCACCGTGCTCGACCTCGCCAGCACGGCCCTCGACGCCTCGCGGGCGCGCCTCGGCGAGCGGGCGGCCAGCGTCACCTGGCGCGTGGACAACGTGCTGACGGCGGACTTCGAGCCGGCGCGCTACGACGTCTGGCACGACCGCGCCGTGTTCCACTTCCTCACCGACCCGGCCGACCGCGACCGCTACGTCGCCCAGGTGCTGAAGGCCGTGAAGCCGGGCGGGCACGTGATCCTCGCCACCTTCGCCCTCGACGGCCCCGATAGGTGCAGCGGCCTGCCCGTCGCGCGCTACGACGCCGACGGGATCCACGCCGCCTTCGGCCCCCGCTTCGAGAAGCTGGGCAGCCTCGCCGAGACCCACAACACGCCGGCCGGCAAGCCCCAGGCCTTCACCTGGTGCTACTGCCTGCGCGTCGGCTGAGCGCTACTTCGCGAGGCGAGCGGCGTAGTTGTCGCCGGTCGCCTCCTCGTTGCGGTCGGTCGCCGGCGCCGGCGCCGGCGAGAGCGCGCTGATCCGCGCCCGCAGCTCCGGCGTCATGGCGACCTCGGCCGCCGCCAGCGCTGGCTCGAGCTGCTCGAGGGAGCGCGCGCCGAGGAGCGGCCCCGTCACGGCCGGGTGCGAGGCGACCCAGGCGATGGCGAGGCTCACCGGGTGCACGCCGACCTCCGCGGCGAGGGCGACGAAGCGGCTGGCGACCTCGTAGTTCGCGTCGGCCTCGTAGCGGGTCTTGTACATGGCGTTGTCGACCAGGCGCCCCGACTCCGGGCGGAGCCCGACGCCGTAGCGGCCGGTGAGGAGCCCGCCGCCGAGCGGACCGTAGGGGAAGACCGCGAGCCCCTCGGCCTGCGCCATCGGCAGGATCTCGCTCTCCACCTGGCGCTTGACGAGGTTGTACATCGGCTGAATCGCCGCGAGGCGCGCGTAGCCGCGGCGGTCCTGGACGCCGAGGGCCTTCATCGTCTCCCAGGCGGCGAAGTTGCTGGCCGCCGGGTAGAGGATCTTGCCCTGGGTGACGAGGTCGTCGAGGGCCCGGAGGGTCTCGTCGACGGCGGCGTCGTCGTCGAAGCGGTGGAGGTAGTAGACGTCGATGCGGTCGGTGCCGAGGCGCCTCAGGCTCGCCTCGACCGCGCGGACGAGGTGGTAGCGGGAGCTGCCGCGGGCGTTCGCGTCGCCGCTGGTCGGGAAGTAGGCCTTGGACGTGAGGACCACCTCGTCGCGGCAGCCCTTCACCAGCCGCCCCAGGATCTCCTCGGCCCGGCCCCCGTTGTAGACGTCGGCGCAGTCGAAGTGGTTGACGCCCGCGTCGCGGCAGCGCGCGAACAGCGCCGCCGAGGTCGCCTCGTCGGCGTCCCCGCCGAACGACATCGTCCCGAACGCCAGCTTCGACACGCGGACCCCGGTCCGCCCCATCCACACGTAGTCCACGTCGCGCTCCTCGCTTCGTCCCGGCCGTCGCCCGCCCGCCCCGCGGGCCCCGACGGTCGCCGCAGTCTGCATAGCCGAAGCGGGCGCTCGGCGCCATCACGACCCGCGTCCGAGGCGCGCGGTGGGCGGCGGGGCGGCTGGCGACGGGGCGGACGCGAGGGTATGCTCGCGCGAATGGACGTCGACGCACTCCTCAACCTCTCGCGGAGGCTGCACGCGGCGCGGGATCTCGACGCGGTCATGGCCGAGGTCGCGGTCGCGATCCGCGAGGCGACGCGCTACCGCCGCGCGTGGATGGCGGTCCGGACCGCAGACGGTGAGCGCTTCCGCGTCGTCGGCGATCGCGCCGGGGGCGACCCCGCCGTGAGCGCGCGGCTCGAGGCGATGGAGGTCTCCAAGGACCCGTATCTCCAGCGCTGCGTCTCGGCGACGGCGCCCTTCGTGATCGACGATCTGCGGCGCGACCCCGACGCCAACCAGGACCACGTCGAGGCGCTCGGCCCACGGACCGTCATCCTCGTCCCGATGGTGCGCCTCGCGGAGCGCGTTGGCGCCTTCGTCGTCGGCACCTACGGCGACGCCGAGGGGGTGATGCCCCCGACCCCCGGCGAGTACGCCTTCATCATCCAGGTCGCCTCGCTGGTGTCGGTGGTCGTCGGTCGCATCCACGCCGAGGAGCAGCGGGCGGCCCTCGAGCGCCAGGTCGGTCGGAGCCAGCGCCTCGAGGCGCTCGGGCGGCTCGCCGGCGGCATCTCCCACGACTTCAACAACCTCCTCGTGACCATCATGGGCAACGCGGAGCTGGCCCTCGATCTCCTCGAGGGGCACCCGGCCGAGGAGCTCGTGGTCGACGTGAAGGCCGCCGCCGACCGGGCGGCGGCCCTCACCCGGCAGCTCCTCGCCTTCTCCCGCGGGCAGCCCCTCGACCGGCGCCCGCTCGACGTCGCCGAGGTCATCGGGGGCACCGCGCGCTTCATCCGGCGGCTCCTGCCGACGACCATCGCCCTCGAGGTCGTGCCGCCCGCCGAGCCCTCCGTCGTCCTCGCCGACCGCGGGCAGCTCGAGCAGGTTCTCGTCAACCTCGCCGTCAACGCGCGCGACGCGATGCCGAGCGGCGGCCGCCTCACCTTCGAGACGCGCCGGGTGGTGCTCGACGCGGACTTCGTGGCCACCCACCCGTGGGGGCGGGTCGGCGACTTCGTCGTGGTCTCGGCGATCGACACCGGTCGGGGCGTGCCGCCCGAGCTCCGCGAGCGTATCTTCGAGCCGTTCTTCAGCTCGAAGCCGGCCTCCCGCGGGACCGGCCTGGGGCTCGCCGTCGTCGACACCGTCGCCCGGCAGCACAACGGCTTCGTCCGGGTCCGGAGCGGCGACGAGTCCGGGAGCGCCTTCGACCTCTACCTGCCGCGTGCCCCCGAGCCCGGGCGCGCATAGCGCAGCGGGGCGGCCATCGGGCTTGCGCCGGCGCGGCCCCGGGGCTATCTCCCCCGCATGACGTCGGTCTCACGCTGGCTCTGGCCCTGGATCGTCGCCGGCGGATTCGCGGCGTGCGGCCCGCAGTTCCCGAGCCCCGACGCCGCCGCAGGGCCCCGTCCGACCTCGGCCGAGGTCGCGCCGACCACCGCGCGCGAGCCCGTCCCGGTCCGGGA
>SBGO01000235.1 GCA_006226565.1 Deltaproteobacteria bacterium
TGGCCTTCGCTGACCTCAGCCACGTCTGCCACCTGCACCGTGGCGCCATCGCGCCCACTGTCGTGACGGTGACGGGGACCGACGTGTGCGCCGCGGACGGCGTGGCGCCGGGCGTCCAGGTCACCGGCGCCGGCCTCCACGTGGTCGTCGCGGCCGACACGCCGGTCGCGTGCGGGCCGCGGGGTGACGCCATCGGCTGGTCCCTGATCGTGACCAACACGTCCGACGCGCCCCTCGACGGCGTGGTGGTGACCGACACGGTGCCGACCGGGACGCGCTACCTGGCCGGCAGCATCGACGGGCCCGGCGCCAGCGCCGACACCGCGCCGGTGCTGGTCTGGAACGTCGGGACGATCCCGGCGCACACCGGCTACACGCTGTCCTTCCGGACGACGGCGCCGACCGGCGGCGGCTACGTGGTGAAGAACGCGGCGCGGGTCGTGGCGACCGGCGTCACGGCACGCACGACGGCGGCGGCGGGGGTCGTCAGCGACTGCAACGGCGGCCTCGCCGTCGCGAAGGCCTGGGAGGCCGGCTGCGCGCTGGCGGACGGCGAGTACGTCGTCCACCTGAGCTGGGCCAACACCGGCGTGACGCTGCTGAGCGGGGCCCAGGTGGTCGATCCGCTCCCCGCGGGCACGAGCTTCGTCGCCGCCGACGACGGCGGGACCTACGCCGACGGGACGGTGACCTTCGCGGTGCCGGTCCTCGCGCCGGGGCAGCGCGGCGGCGCCGACTTCCGCGTCACGGTCACGGCGCCCGCCGGGGCGACGTTCACCAACGCCGCCCTCGTGAAGGCGCCCGGGCGCCCGCTGCAGGTGACGAACAGCGTCGCCGGCGTGGCCCTCGCCTGCGACGACAGCAACGCCTGCACCATCGACGCCTGCGCGCCCGCCCTCGGCTGCGTCTTCCCGGCCGAGCCCGTGGGCACGGCCTGCGACGACGGCGACCTCTGCACCCAGGTGGACCGCTGCGCCGACGGCGCCTGCGTCGGCGCCGACTTCGTGGTGTGCGCGGCCTCCGACGCCTGCCACGTGGTCGGGGCGTGCGAACCGACGACCGGTGTCTGCAGCGACCCCACCGGCCACGAGGGCGAGAGCTGCGACGACGCCGACGCCTGCACGACGGCGAGCGCGTGTGTGGCCGGCGCCTGCGTCGGGACCGCCGATCTGACCTGCGACGACGGCAACGACTGCACCCTCGACGGCTGTGACCCGGAGACCGGCTGCACCGTGGCCAACCGCGACGACGGCGCCGGCTGCGACGACGGCGACGCCTGCACCCAGGACGACGGCTGCCTGGCGGGGACCTGCGTCGGCGCCGACCCCGTGGTCTGCACCGCCAGCGACCAGTGCCACTACCCGGGCGTCTGCGACCCGGCGACCGGCGCCTGCAGCGACCCGGCGCTCCCCGACGGGATGCTGTGCGACGACGGCGACCTCTGCACGGCCGAGGACCGCTGCGCCGAGGGCGTCTGCGCCGGCTCGGACGTGACCTGCGAGGCGCCCGACGTCTGCCACTTCCCGGGCGTCTGCAACGGCGCGACCGGCGTGTGCGACTACGACGAGCGGCCGGGCGACGTCCCGGTGCCGATCGGGCGTCACGACGTCGGGACCTTCGGCGGCGCGGCCAGCGCGGCGGTCGCGGTGAACGCGGCCGGCGTCGTGGTCGGCTGGGCCGAGACCGCGGGCGGCGACGCCCACGCCTTCGCCTGGACGCTGGCCGGTGGGCTCGAGGACCTGGCGCCCACCGCGGTCGCGGCGCGCGCGCTGGCGATCAACGACGCGGGCGAGGTGGTCCTCGCGGTCGAGGACGCTCAGGGCGCTCGGACCCTCGTGTTCCGCGGCGCCGACGGCGCGCAGCGGAACCTCTGGCTGGTGTCCTCCCTCGACACCGTGGTGTGGCTCAACGCGGCCGGCGAGGTCGCGGGCATGGGCCTGGGCCCGAACGACGCGCCGGCGGCCTTCTTCGGCGAGGCGGACGGCACGGCCACGCAGCTCCCGCCCGACGACGGCGTCATCACCGCGGTCACCGGGCTCGACGACGCCGGCACCGTCTTCGGCACGGTCACGCTGACCGCGGGGACGGAGCACGGCTACGTCTGGCGTAGCGGGACCTTCCGGGACGTCGGCGCCGGGACCGTGGTCGCGGTCGCGGCCGACGGCGCGGCGCTCGTCCAGGACGGCGACGCGGTGCGCCTCGTGGCCACCGACGACACGAGCGCGGCGGTCGCCACCGGGACGGCCGTCGCGATGAACGGCGCCGGGCTCGTCGTCGGCGTCGACGGCGCGACCCAGCGGGCCTTCGCCTGGACCCACGCCGGCGGCCTCGTCGACCTCGGGACCCTCGGCGGCGCCACCAGCGCGCCTTCCGCGGTCAACGCGGACGGCCTCGTGGCGGGCACGTCGGACACCGCCTTCGGGCCGGCGCACGGCTTCGTGTGGACGGCGGACGGCGGCCTCGTGGACGTCGGCGCCCTCGGCGGCGCCTCGACGCTGCTGCACCTCTCGGACAGCGGCTTCGCGGCCGGGACGAGCGTCACCGCCGGCGGCACCCTGCACCTCGTCCTGTGGTCCGCCGACCGCGGGCTCGAGGACCTCGGCGCGGTGTCGGCCGCGGCCGTGGTCACCGCCCTCGGCGAGGGCGGCCAGGTGGTCGGCCACGACGGGCACGGCTTCGCGACCGACGCGCCGCGGACGGCGTGCGTGGTCTGCACCGTCGACACCGATCCGCCGACCCTCGTCTGCCCGGTCTTCGAGGCGGTCGCCGAGTGCGTCGACGGCGGCGCCGAGGTGGCCCTCGGGGCGCCGTCGGTGCGGGACGACTGCGGGGCCGTGGTCGTGACGAGCGACGCGCCGCCGGTCTTCCCCTTCGGGACGACGTCGGTGACCTTCACGGCGACGGACCTGGCCGGAAACCAGGCGTCCTGCGCGGCGGTCGTCCGCGTCCAGGACGAGACGCCGCCCGAGCTCGTGTGCCCCGAGTCCGTCACGGTCGCGGCCGACGCGACCGTCTGCGGGAGCGTCGTCGAGCTCGACGTCACCGCGGTCGACGGCTGCGACGGCGCCGAGGACGTGACGGTCTACGTCTCGGCGCCCGAGGTCTACCCGGTCGGCGTGACCCACGCCCAGGTGATCGCGGTCGACCAGGCCGGCAACAGCGCGAGCTGCGACGTCCCGGTGACGGTCGAGGACACCAGCGAGCCGACGCTGACCTGCCCCGACGCGCTGTCGGTGGAGGCCGCCGCGGACGCCTGCTTCTGGGCGGAGCCGCTGACGGCGACCCTGTCGCGGCAGTGCGCGGACGACCTGAGCGTGACGGTCGACGCCGAGCGCTACCCGATCGGGACCTCCGAGGTGGTGTTCACCTCGGACGCCGGCGAGGGCGGGCTCACGTGCACGACGGCGCTGACGGTGAGCGACGTGACGGCGCCGACGGTGACGTGCAACGCGCCGACCGAGGTCGCCTTCGAGGACCTGCCGGTGGTGGCGACGGCGCGCGCGGCCGACGCCTGCGGCGTGACCGTGGCGATCGACGAGGTCGACTGCGCCGACTGTGCGGCCGTGGACCAGACGATGACGCTGCGCTCGGCGGGGCCCGAGGGCGGCGTCGCGAGCTGGGTCGTCACCGCGACCGACCCGTCGGGCAACGC
>SBGO01000411.1 GCA_006226565.1 Deltaproteobacteria bacterium
GCGCTCCTCCGCCTGCTCGCCCTCCCGGCCGTGCTCCTCGCGCCGACCGCGGTCGCCCGAGGACCGCGTGCGCTGGCCGCGGCGCGCCTCGTCCTTGGCGCCGCGACGGCCCTTGCGGGGCTCCGACTCGTCGGCCGTCTCTGCCCCGTCGCTCCCCGGGAGCGGATCGTTCTGCCCGTCGAGGGGCGGCTGCGACACGAAGAACGCCTTGATGCGCCCCCACAAGCCCATCTGCTCCCGGGCCAGCCGCTCCCGCTCCTTGAGGAGCGCGGTCTGCGCTTCGGTCAGCCGCGTCTGGGCCTCGATCTCGAGCTGCCGCCGGCGCGACTCGTCGGCCTCGCGCTGGGCCTGCACGCGCTCCTTCTCGACCGCCATCTCCGCCTCGAGCTCGCGGTTGCGCACCTCGAGCTCGCTGCGCTCGTTGCCCGGCGGGGTCCAGCCGGTCCGGCGCTCGGTGATGTCGAGCAGGTAGTCCTCGTCGTCGTCGAGCTCGCGCTTCTCGACGTCGCTGCGCACGAGGTCGATGGTCTGGAGCACGCGGCGCGGGCGCCGCGACTTGCCGCTCGGCTGGCTGAGGAGCTCGACGTAGGCCACCATCGGCGGCGTGTGCTCCTCGGCGTGGACCTCGATGGTCGTCTCGGTCTCGGCCTCGAGCTCCATCAGCTCGCGGCGCTTGCGGTTGACGAGGTAGTTGGCGATGTCGGTCGTCATGCGCGCCTCGGCGTGCATGTAGTTGCCCCGAATCACCGTCTCCTTCAGCCGCCGCAGCAGGTACAGCGCGCTCGACTCGACCGAGCGCACGCGCCCGGTCCCGCCGCAGTGCAGGCACGGCGTGAAGCTGCCGGTCATGATCGAGCTCTGCAGCCGCTGGCGGCTGATCTCCATGAGCCCGAACTCGCTGATCTTGCTGTACTTGACCTTCGCCTTGTCGCTCGCGAAGGCGTCCTTCACGGCCGCCTCGACCTTGCGGATGTTCTCCTTGCTCCGCATGTCGATGAAGTCGACCACCACGAGGCCGCCGCGGTCGCGAATCTTGAGCTGGCGCGCCACCTCGGCCGCCGCCTCGAGGTTCGTCGTCAGCGCGGTCTGCTCGATGTCGTCGGTCTTGACGCGGCCGGAGTTCACGTCGATGGCGACGAGGGCCTCGGCCTGGTCGATGACGATGGAGCCGCCCGAGGGGAGATCGATCCGGCGCGCGAAGATGTCGTCGATCTGGTCTTCGATCTGGTAGCGCGAGTACAGCGGCCGGGAGTCGCTGTAGTGGCGGACCTTCGACTTCAGCTCGGGGGCCAGCGCCGTGCAGAAGTCCACGATCTCGTCGTAGACGTCCTTGTTGTCGACGATGATCTCGTCGATGCCGGCGTGGGCGTAGTCGCGGATGAAGCGGAGCGCGATGTGCCGCTCCTGGTGGATGATCCCGGCGCCGCGCAGCTTGCGGAAGCTCTCCTGGAGGTTGCTCCACAGCCGCGACAGGTACTCGAGGTCCTGGGCCAGCTCGTCCTTCTCGCGCCCGACCCCGGCGGTGCGCACGATGAGGCCGAAGCCGTCGGGCACCGGCAGCTCGTCGATGGCGCCCTTGAGGCGCTGGCGCTCGTCGCTCTCGACGCGGCGCGAGATCCCGGTCTTGTCGGAGTCCGCCATCAGCACGATGTAGCGGCCCGGGAGCGAGATGAAGGTCGTGAGGGACGCGCCCTTGTTGCCGATCTCGTCCTTGACGACCTGGACCATGAGCTCCTGGCCCTGGATCAGGACGTCCTGGATGGTCGCCTTCTTGCCCTTGAGCGCCTTCGGGTAGTAGCGGCTGTGGATCTCGGACAGCGGCAGGAAGCCCTGCTTCTCCGCGCCGTAGTCCACGAACGCCGCCTGAAGGCTGGGGTTCACGCGGTGGACGACACCCTTGTAGATGTTGCCCTTGTTGTTATCGACCCGCGAGGTGTCGATCTCGAGGTTCTGGATCTTGCCCGACTCGACCAGCGCGACGCGGGTCTCCTCGTAGGCGACGTTGATAAGGAGCTTCTCGGCCATGGGCGTACCTCCCCCGGACGTCGTCCCGGGGAGCGCGGCATAGCGACGACCGACGGGGCGGTCGCCGCCGGCTCAGACGTTCCGCTGGCGACGCGGCGTGAGATCGGCGTTCCACGGGGCTCCCCGTGGTCCGGCGGTCTTCGCGTCCGCGTTCAGCGTTTCGTCGTCGCCGTCGCGCGTCTCCCTGTCGGTTGTCCGAGTGCCGATCCCGCCGCGCCGTTCGATGTGGAGACCCAGCCGAAGGCCAGGGCGTCCCGCGAGCGTCACGACGGCGGTGCCGGCGTGCGTGTCTGATGTTTCACGGCCGCGGGCCTCGTTGCCCCCAGCCGCCTCGTTCGACGCGAAGCGACGAACCCGATGACGGGCCGCGCTCACGTCTGCGTCCTCTGAGGCCCCGGCGCCGTCATCCCCGGCGTCGGTGTCCTCGCTGTCGTTCCCTTCGCCGCCGTCGTCGACATCGAAGCTCTCGACGTCGGGGGCGAGGGTGTCCTGATCCGGCGCCGAGGGGATCTCGGGCCGCTCCGTGGGCTCGGTCACGAGCTGGCACGGCGATCCCTCCGTGCCGTTGGGGCACGCCGTGTCGTTCCCGCACGCGCCCGAGGCGAAGGCCGCAAAGGCGAGCAGCGCTGCCATGGCGGTCTTCAGCGTGGCGTACATCCGACCCGTCGTGCTCCGCACGGTCCGTCGCGTCATGCCTGGCCCCTCACGGGGCGAGGCGCCGTCCCGGTCAGCGGGAGCGGCTGGAGTGCGATGCGACCTGCGTGCAAGGAACACCCGGGGTTGGAGCGATGCGCTAGGTCGGCCGGCCGGCCGGCCGGTAGCGCCGCGAAACCCTACGCGACCCCGATTTCGCTGTCAATCTCCCCAGGAACGCCGCACGGCGCGCGGGTCGCGTCGACCGGACCTGGTGGCACACAAGCGGGTGGGTGACGGGATCTTCTCGGCCAGGCCCCGGATCACGAGGGGCGGACCACGGCCGGGCTCGCGCGCTCGGAGACGCGCGCGGCATCGCCCGACGCAATGACGCGGCGATCTCGATAGCTCCTCGCTATCTTCGGCGACTCGACACAGCGCGGTGGTCCCGACCCTCCGTTCGCTGCTATAGGACCCACGCTGCGGCGTTCCACGCCCCGCGGCGGGAGGCTCGGTGTCGAAGGAGGCGGTCGCGTGAAGGTCTGGCAGGCGGCGCTGTGCGTGCTCGTCCTGTGGGCCGTCGTGCGTCTCGGCGCCGGCGACCCCGTCCTCAGCGCCGCCGAGGTCGACGCCCTGAACGCCGGGACCGACCTCGCGAGCGCGCTGACCGGCGACGCCGAGGGCGGGCTCCGCGAGCGCCTCGCGGTCGGCTTCGCGCCCCACGAGGGCAACCCCAGGATCGGGATGCTCCCGAAGCACCAGCCCTGGCGGCACGCCGTCGTCGAGCCTCCGGTCGCCCGCTGGGCCGCCGCCCTCGGCCTGATGCTGGCGCCGGGCTCGGCCGAGAGCACCAACCTCAGCCGCACCGCCACCGGGTCGAGCCTGCTCGTGGCGCTCGCGCTCGGGCTCCTCGCGGCGGCGCTGTGGCGCCGGGACCGCGTCGCCGCGCTCGTCGCGCCGGCGCTGCTCCTGTCGCTGCCCGGCGTCC
>SBGO01000140.1 GCA_006226565.1 Deltaproteobacteria bacterium
GTCCTCGTCCGCGCGGCCGCGGGCGCCCTCGACACCGCCCCGACCGCTCCCGGCGGCGCGGGCGGGCGCTCCAACCCGGGCTGCGACGGCAGCGTGATGGTCGGGACCCTCCCCGGCGTCGTCGCGGATCTGGCGGCCGTCCCCGGCTCGGGCGACGGCGAGATAGACCTCGCCTGGACCTCGCCGACAGGCGCCGACCCAGCCCTCCACATGGTCGAGGTCCGGGTCCACGCGGCCGCCGTCACCGCCGCCAGCTGGCCCGACGCCGCCGTCGCGTCGAGCACGACCGCGGCGACCACGGCGGGGAGCCCCCAGAGCCTGACCCTGACCGGGCTCGTCGCCGGCCGCACCTATCACGTCGCGCTCCGCCTGCGAGACGCCGCCGGCGCCCCCGGCGCGCTCTCCAACTCGGCCAGCGCCAGGGCCACCGGCGACGATCTGCCGCCGGACGCCGTCACCGACCTGGCCCTCGCCGCGGGCACCGGCGCGGGCACCTTCCACCTGAGCTGGACCGCCCCCGACGACGAGGGCGCCGGCGTCGCGACCACCCTGGTGCGCTACCAGCCCCTCGCCACGGCCTTCGACTGGGCCTCCGCGACGCCCGTCACCGAGGCCGCCCCCACGCCCGTGAGCGGCCAGCCCCAGGCCCTCGACCTGGGCTCGCTCCCGGCCGGCGTGACGGTCCGGATCGGGCTCGTGACCCGCGACCAGGCCGGCAACGACGCGCCGGTCTCGAACCTGGTCATCGCGGATCAGGTCGCCCCCACCGTCGCCCTCGACGCCCCCGCCGACGGCGCCACGGTCTCCGCGGTCTTCACCGTGACCGCCACCGCCAGCGACGACGTCGGCGTCGTCGCGGTCGCCTTCGACCTCGACGGCGCCCCGCTCGGCGAGGACACCTCCCCCGACGACGGCTTCACCCTCGCCTGGGACCCGGCGACGGCCAGCCCGGGCGCGCACACCCTGGGCGCCACCGCGCGCGACGCCGCCGGCCTCGAGGGGACGGCCCAGATCACCGTCACGGTCGCCCCGGTCGCCCCCGGCCCCCCGACCATCCTCACCCCCCACGACGGCCTGGTCAGCGCCGCCGCGGCCCTCGACGTGACCGGCACCCTCGACGCCGGCGCCACCCCCACCCTCCTCGTCGACGGCGTCGCCAACACCGCCGTCGCGACGCTCGAGGACAGCCGCGAGCTCACGCTGTCGCTCCCGGGCGGCCTCTCGTGGAGCGACGGCTGCGTGCCGGTGGACGGCGGCCCCGGCCTCACCCTGCCGACCCCGGCGGTGGCGGCGGCGACCAACATCGCCCGCGGCAAGCCCGTGACCGCCACGGTCCGCTACAACAGCAGCTTCGACGAGAACGAGGTGACCGACGGCGCGCTGGAGGACGGCTCGACCCAGACCGCCTACTGGCTCACCCCGAGCAACACCCAGGGCTCGCTGACGGTCGACCTCCAGGCGACCCACGAGCTGACCCGGATCGAGCTCGTCAACACCCGCAACGCCGGCTACTACGACCGCTCGACGAAGGCGTTCCGGCTCGAGCTCTCGAGCGACGGCGACACCTGGCAGGAGGTGGCGGCGGGGACCATGGTCGAGGACGAGATCGTCGTCCCCACCGTCGTCGTGCTCGCGACCGGCACGGTGGCGCGCTACGTGCGCTTCCACGCCGACAGCTGGTACGGCGCCGGCGCGGGGCTCGCCGAGCTGCGCGCCATCGGGCACCGCACGAGCACCCGGTGCACGATCCGGGTGGCCGCCCTCGGCCTCGGCACGGTCGAGCGCTTCCTCGACGCGGCCCCCATCGGCAGCCCCGGCGAGGGCACGCTCGCCCTGCGCTTCTCCCAGGGCGACGCCGCGCTCGACGACACCTTCGCCGCGGCGAGCGTCGACCCCGCGCGCTGGGCGGTCTCCGAGGACGCCGTCCCCGGCCCCGACGGCCTGTCCATCACCGGGATCAGCAGCTGGGGCACGCGCTTCCTCCACAGCGTCGAGGCCTTCGACCGCACCGACTACCAGGAGGTGCGCTTCACCGTCGCGCCGAGCAGCGCCCGCATCTACGTCGGCCTCCGCCGCGAGGGGGCCGGCAACAGCTACAGCGACCTCGTCCACGGCGTGCGCTTCGGAGACAACCGCCTCCAGATCTACGAGGACGGCAACAACCGCGGCACGGTCGCCGACATCGACGTCACGAAGACCCACGAGATCCGCTTCCTCGTCGCCCCGGTGGGCGGCGTGGCGACCGAGTGGCGCGTCGCGGGCGAGACCCCGTGGACGCGCCTCTACGACTCGACCTACGGCGACCTCACGCGCTTCCAGACGCTGGCGGCGGTCTACGACGGCGTGCACGTCATCCGCCGCGTCACCGTCGTGGGCCCGCGCTGGCAGCCGGCCAGCGCGCTGGCGTCCCACACGCCCACGGCGGACCCGCTGTGGCTCGAGGCGACCCTCGAGCGCAACGACTCGCTCGCCGTCGCGCCCGTCCTCGAGGCCCTCAGCGTCCGCTGGCGCGGGACCGGCGGCGACCCGGGCCCGGCCTCGTTCCGCTTCGACGACGTCCCCCTCGCGACCGGCGTCCACACCCTGACGGTGGCCTCGACCAACGCCGCCGGCACCGAAGGCCCCGCCTCGGCCCCGGTGACCGTGACCCTCGACAGCACGCCCCCGGTCGCGATCAGCGACCTCTCCGTCGTCAAGGGCGCCGCCCAGGGCGAGCTCGTCCTGTCCTTCACCGCCCCCGGCGACGACGCCGACCAGGGCACCGCGACCGCCTACGACGTCCGCTGGACGCCGGTGCCGCTCACCGAGGCGAGCTGGGCCAGCGGCCGCCTCGTCCCGGCGGCCGCGCCCCAGGAGGCCGGTGCCGCCGAGTCCGTCACCGTCAGCGGCCTGGACGCCGGCGAGCGCTACTGGCTCGGCGTCAAGACGCGCGACGACCTCGGCAACTGGAGCGCGCTCTCCAACGTCGTCGACGAGCTCGCCAAGGACACCACCCTGCCCGGCGTGAGCATCACCGCGCCCGCCAACAACACCCACCACCGCGGCGTCGCCACCGTCGTCGTCAGCGCCAGCGACAACGTCGGCGTGACCGAGGTGAGCCTGACCGCCAACGACGTCCCGATCGGCAGCGACACCGAGGCGCCCTACGAGTTCGCCTGGGACACCACCGCCTTCGCCGACGGCGCCTACACGGTCCGCGCGACCGCCGTCGACGCCGACGGCAACGCCCGCAGCACCACGCGGACGCTCTACGCCGACAACACGCCGCCGGTCGTCTCGATCGCCCCGTTCGCCTCCCCGCAGGCGCGCGGCTTCGCCCTCGACGTCACCGCCACCGACAACCTCACGGCCGAGGCGGACCTGATCGTCGTCGACCAGGACGGCTACCCCGCCCCCTTCCAGGTAGAGCACGAAGGCCAACAGGACGTCAGCGTCAGCGCCACCGACCTCGCCGGAAACGTCGGCAGCGACAGCGCCGTCGCCGTGGTCGACCTCTCGGGCCCGGCCGCGGTGGCCGACCTGCGCGCGACCAGCGACGCCGCCACCCCGACGACGGCGACCCTCGCCTTCACCGCCCCGGCCGACGCCCTCGGCACGGTGGCCGACTACGAGGTGCGCGCCGCGCTCGCCGCCGACCTCGCG
>SBGO01000632.1 GCA_006226565.1 Deltaproteobacteria bacterium
TTCGTCGGCGGCGCGCCGGTCGCCGTGCTGGTCCGCGGCGCCGCCGGCTCGGGCAAGACGAGCATGGCGCGCGTGGCGCTCAAGGCCCTGGCGGGGCGGGATCTCATCGACGTCGCCCTCGACGCCGACCACCGCGGCGAGGCGACGCTGTCCGAGGCGCTCGTGGCGCACCTCGGCCGCCGCGACGCGCACACCTTCGAGGCCGCCACCCGCGCGCTCCTCGACGGCGACCGCTACATCATGGTGCTCGACGGGCTCGAGCAGCTCTTCGTCCGCACGGCGGCCGGGCTCCACCTCATCCGCGGCCTGCTCCGCGTCATCGCGGCGACCCGGCAGCAGGTGCTGTGGGTGGTCAGCATCGACGAGCCGACCGCCCGCCTGCTCGAGCCCCTGGCCGACCTCCCCGGCTACTTCACCGACCACGTGACGCTGGCCCCCCAGGGCGCCGAGTCCCTCGGGACGCTGCTCGAGGCGCGCTGCCGCCTGAGCGGCTTCGACGTGGTCTGGCCGCCCGAGGCCCCGGGCGAGCGCCGCTGGTGGCGGCGGCTGACCGGGCGCGCGCCGCTCCCCGGCGAGCAGCGGCAGCGCTTCCTCAAGCGCCTCGCCCTCGCCAGCGGCGGCAACATCCGCGACGCCCTGACGCTCTTCGTCAACGCCATCGCCGACATCGGCCAGGAGGAGATCCGCCTCGCGCCGCTGTCGGCGCCGAGCCTGAGCTGGTTCGACCAGCTCGGCCGCGACGCCCACCGCCTCCTCGCCGCGTGCATCATCTGCGGCGCGCTCGACCCGCGCGAGGCCCGCGACGCCCTGCTGATGCCCGAGGAGCGCGTCGCGGCGGCGTCGGCGCGGCTGGTCGGGACCGGGCTCCTGGTGACCAGCGGCGACGGCGGGCGCCTCATGGTGCGACCGCACGCCTGGCGCCGGGTGGTGGACCTGCTGGGCGAGCGCAACCTCCTGACGCGCTCCGACGCGGGAGGGCGCTGATGCTCTTCGAGTGGCCGATCCTCGCGACCCTCGTCCGGCTCGCCATCGCGGCGCCGGCGGCCTGGATGATCGCCTGGTCGTGGTCGCGGCTCCTGGCGTTCCTGTGGTCCTCGGGCCTCGACCCGCGGCACCGCCTGGCGCACAGCGTGGCGCCGCTCCGGCTGGTGCTGGCGCTGGTGGTGACCGGCCTCGCCCTGGGCCCGCTGCAGCCGACGGAGACGCCGGCCTCGGTGGCGATCCTGGTCGTCTCGCTCGCGCTCCTCGGCGTCGTGGCCTTCACGGAGCTGCGGGACATCGCCTCGGGGCTGGCGCTGAGCTTTCGGCGCCCCTTCACCATCGGCGACCACGTCGGGACCGATCAGGTCTCGGGCCAGATCGTCGAGCTCGGGCTCACGCGCATCCGCCTCCGGACCCCGGACGGCGGCGTGGTGGACGTGCCCAACCGGCACCTCGCCTCGACCCGGGTGCGCATGAGCGCGGGCCGGCGGCGGGCGCTGCCGATCGAGGTCGAGGTGGCCGTCCCGAGTGGGCGCGACCTCGTCGAGGTGACCGGCGCGCTCAGCGATCAGGTCTACCTCTCGGCGTACGTCGACGCGGCCGCGCCGGTCATCGTGGAGCTGCTCGACACCGGCCGGGCGCGCGTCCGGGCGACCCCCGTCGACGCCGACGACACCGACGAGCTCCGCAGCGACATCGCGGCGCGCTCGACGCTGATCGGGAGAAAGGTGAAGCGATGAGGCCCACCGCGGGTGTCCGGACGCTGGCCGTGCTCCTCGCCGTCGCCGGCGCCTGCGGCGACGACCCCGCCCCGCCCCCGCCGCCGTGGGTCCCCTTCGCCGAGGTCGCGCGACCCGAGCACCCGCGCCCGGACCTCCGGCGCGACACCTTCGTCAACCTCAACACCGTCTGGGACTTCGCCTACGACCCCGAGGACGTCGGGATCACCGAGGGCTGGGCCGGCCGGGACGACGTCTGGACCGACCGGATCCAGGTGCCCTACGCCTGGGAGGCGCCGCTGTCGGGGCTCGTGCCGCCCCACGACGCGCCCTACTTCGCCGGCGAGGCGCTGGCGGCCACGACCTACCGCGGCGTCGCGTGGTACCGGCTCGCGCTCCCCGAGGCGCCGCCGGTCGCGGCGGGCTACGACTGGCACCTCGTCTTCGGCGCCGTCGACTACACGGCCCGCGTCTACGTCGACGGGCAGCTCGCCGGTGAGCACGAGGGCGGCTACGCACCGTTCTCGGTGAACCTCTCGGCGCTCGCCGGCGACGCGCCGCCGCGCATCGTCGTGCGCGTCGAGGACCTGACCGAGCTCGCCGACCGCGCGCAGCCCGTCGGCAAGCAGGGCGGCGTCTGGTACACGCGGACGAGCGGCCTCTGGCAGACGGTGTATCTCGAGCGGCGCCCCGCGGTGTATCTCGAATCATACCGCGTGGTTCCGGAGCCCGACGCCGGGCGGATCGTGGTGCGGGCGGTCCTCGCGGGCGGCGAGCGCGCCGAGGTCGCGCTGGTGGCGCGGCTCGACGGCGTGGAGGTGGGGCGGACGAGCGGGACCGTCACCGGCGGCGACGGCGAGCTCCCCCTGCCCCTCGACGAGGTCGAGCGCTGGGACACCGACCACCCCACCCTCTACAGCCTCGACCTCACGGTGACCGGCGCCGACGGCGCACCCGACGTGGTCCACGGCTACTTCGGGCTGACGACGGTGGCGACCGGCTGGCTCCCCGGCCACGGGCCCGACGACGGCGTCGCGGTCGCCGATCAGTACGCCGCGCTCTACGTGAACGGCCGCCCGCGCTACCTCCGCTGCGTGCTCGACCAGTCGTACTACCCCGACGGGGTCTACACGGCGCCGAGCGTCGACCGGATGCGCGCCGACCTCGAGCTGGCGCGCGACCTGGGCTTCAACTGCGTCCGCCTCCACATCAAGGTCGACGAGCCCCTCAAGTACCGCCTCGCCGACGAGCTGGGCCTCTTCGTCGTCTACGACATGCCGACCCTCGACATCCAGGCGCGGAACCCCGAGGGCTTCGCCGGGCGCGCGAAGATCGAGGCGATGATCCGGCGCGCCATCGCGCGCGACGCCAACCACCCGAGCGTGCTCGCATGGGTGCTCTTCAACGAGAACTGGGGCCTGATGGAGAGCGGGGCCTTCCTCGCGCCGACGCCGCTCGCGGAGAGCCCGTCGCTCCAGGAGTGGGTGCGGGAGATGGTGGCGATGGCGCGCGCGCTCGACCCGACGCGGCCGGTCGAGGACAACAGCGCGGGCGGCATCGTCGAGGTCTTCGAGCACGTCGACAGCGACCTCAACAGCTTCCACCAGTACAGCGACGAGCCCGGGGTGTTCCGCAGCTTCCTCGACGCCCAGGCCGCGGCCGTCTTCCCCGGCAGCGCGGCCAGCTACGTGGGCGGCGGCGCGCAGGACGGCGCCCCGTGGCTCAACTCCGAGGTCGCGAGCTACAGCGCCGTCGGGGGCTCGTCCGGCGAGGCGCCCTACTGCGACCTCTTCTGGCTCCTGAACGAGCTCCGCCGCCAGCCGAAGCTGGTCGGCTACGTCGTGACCCAGCTCACCGACGTGGAGTACGAGGAGAACGGCCTGGTCACCTACGACCGCGGGACGCGCCCCCTGTGCGAGCGCGCGGGCGTGAGCCTGGCCGACCTGGGGGCCGACGACGTGGTCGTCTTCGAGTGGCTCCCCGAGGCGACGGTCACGGCCGGGGCGACCGTCGAGGTGCCGCTCAGCGTGAGCCACTGGTCGTCTCCGGAGACGGCGACGCGGACCGTGGCGCTCGGCTTCGGCGCAGACGGGGAGCGCGTGAGCGCGGCCGTCGACGCGACCGCCTTCGAGCCAACGTCAACCACGTTGACAATCACCGCGCCGGCCACGCCGGGCCCCGCGTTCCTCGTCGCGGAGCTCCTCGACGCCGACGGCGCGGTCGTCTCGAAGAGCCGCCTCGCCGTCACGGTCGAGTAGCGACCGCCGACCGCCGCTCAAAGGTCGATTCGCCGGCGGACGTCCCGTCCCCTGTGGATTCGGGCCAAACGCAGGTGGATTGGCCGGCGGACGTCCCCGTCCGCTGTGGACTCGGTCCACGCGACCGCGCTCGGGACGAGCGCAGGCCAAGGAGGCCGGCGCTTCGATCCACCTGGGGCGCGTCAGGGCAGGATCGCCCCCGGAGGCGCGCAGGCTCCGATGTCGACCCGGTCGCCGCCCTCGGCCGCGCACTGGTCGGGGTCCGCGAAGTAGCGCGCGCCCGCGCAGGTGAACGCACAGCAGGTGCCGGTGGTGGGCGGCTTCCAGCAAGACGTCAGGCTGGTCGTCTGGCCGCCTTCGGGCACGCACTGGTAGTCGGAGGTCACGCGCCGCTCGCCGTCGGGCATGAGGCAGCACTGGGTGCCGAGCGCCGGCCGGTCCCAGCAGTAGTCGCCGAGGACCTCCTTGCCGCCGGTCGCCGCGCACAGCGACTCCTCGAGCTCGACCGCGACCGACAGGCCCGTCCACCGGCAGCACACCTCGTGCTCGTAGACCGGGCACTCGCCGTCCTCGACCACCTCGCCGAGATCGGCGCACTCGCTCGTGGGCATCACGTAGGTGCCGTTCTGGCGCTCGGGCACGTAGCAGCAGACCGGCGGGTCCGCGCACACCGCGGACGCGACGACCTCGCCGCAGGCGTCGGCGCAGGCGGCCGCGTCCATCAGCTTCGCGTGGCCACCGTCGAGCGTGCCCGAGACGCGGCAGCAGCCGGTCTCGAGCACCGTGGGGCCGGTGTCGACCTCGGCCCCGGTGTCGCCGTCGTGAGCGTCCAACGGCGTGGCGGTGTCGACGGGCTCGGCGTCCGCCGGGGCCGTGTCGTCGCCGCCCGCCGCGGTGTCGGGGGGCGCGATCGTGTCGGCGGGCGTCGCGGAGTCGGCGACGTCACCGGAGACGCTCCCCTGCCGTGCACCCAGGCACGCGCCGCCGAGGGAGAGGGTGAGCGCGAAGGCGAGGACCGGGGCACGGCGCACGACGCACCTCGTGGCGAGAGGAGCGGGCCGCCCGCCGGCGACCCGCCCGCACCCTACCCTAGTCGCCGGCGTTGATCACGCCGCACGCGACGCGCGCGCCGGCGTTGCCGGTCGGCTGGCCGCCGTCGTCCTTGCTGGCGTGGACGATGAGGCCGCGGCCGACGACGCCGCTGTCGCCGCGCAGGGCGAGGTGCTCGAAGACGTGATCGAGGGACGCCTTGCCGTCGGCGTCGGCGACGAGGTTGCCGAGGTCGCCCGCGTGGCGCATGGCCATGCCGGGGAGGCCGTGGTCGTGGCCCTCGGGGTTGAAGTGGCCGCCGGCGGAGGTGCCGTCGGGGGCGGAGCAGTCGCCCTTCTCGTGCACGTGGAAGCCGTGCTCGCCGGGGGTCAGGCCGGCGAAGATCGCGACGACGCGCACGCCGCCATCGACCTCGGTGAACTGGACGGTGCCGGTGGCGGAGTTGCCCTCGGTCGCCGACATGACCGAGCGGGCGCTGAGCGGGGCGGCCTCTGCGGCGGCGTCGGTGGCCTCGGCGACGGCGGTCGACGACGAGGCGCAGCCGGCGGCGGGGATGAGGAGCGCGGCAAAGAGGAGGGGCTGGAACCGGAACATGGGTCCTCCGAATCGGGGTTGGCGCGGACCATAAGGACGATCCGCGCCCCGGTCGACACCCCGCCGCGCTTTGGGCTACCGCCAGACGAGATCGGGGGGCGCCTTGCCGGACAGCGCAGCGATGAGGTTGTCCGCCGCGCGCTCGGCCATGAGGAGCCGCGTCTCGCGGGTCGCCGAGCCGACGTGCGGCGTCAGGACGACGTTCTCGAGGGTGAAGAGGCGCGGATCGGGGCGCTCCGGGGTGCCCGGGAAGACGTCGAGGCCGGCGCCGCCGAGGTGACCGCGCTCCAGCGCCTCGACCAGCGCCTCCTGGTCGACCACGTCGCCGCGGGCGGTGTTGATGAGGAAGGCCCCGCGCTTCATCGCGTTGATCTCCGCCGGCCCGATGAGGTTCCGGGTCTCGGTCGTCAGCGGCACGTGCAGGCTGACGAAGTCCGACTCGGCGAGCAGGTCCTGGAGCGAGCGCGGCTGGCAGTGGACGTCGTCCGGGCGCCCGCCGTGGTAGATGACGCGCATCCCGAAGCCCGCCGCCCGCCGCGCCACCGCGCGCCCGATGCGGCCGAGCCCGACGATCCCGAGGGTGCGGCCGTGCACCTCACGCCCGAGCAGGAGCCCCGGGTGCCAGCCGCGGAACTCGGCCCGGCGCACCAGCCGGTCGCCCTCGGCGATGCGGCGCGCCACGGCGAAGATCAGCCCGAACGCGAGGTCGGCGGTCGTCTCGGTCAGGACGCCCGGGGTGTTGGTCACCCACACCTTGCGCGCCCGCGCCGCGGCGATGTCGATGTTGTCGTAGCCGACCGCCCAGTTCGCGACCACGCGCACCCCGGTGGCGTCGAGCACGGCGGCGTCGACCCGATCCCGGAGCGTCGTCAGGAGGCCGAAGGCGCCGGCGGCGCCCCGCAGGAGCTCGGCCCGGGTCAGCAGCTCCTCCTCCACGTTCATCACGAGCTCGCAGGCGCTCGCCAGGCGCGCCTGCGTCGGCTCAGGCAAGGGCCAGGTGACGAAGATCCGCTTCACATCTTCCTCCCGCCCAGACAGTGGCGCCGCGCGGCGCTGCGGTTGTCTCGACCTCCGTGGTTTTACGACGACGTCGGCGTTCGACACCAGCGCCGCTTGCCCGCGGCCTCCCGATGGCCGCGCTGGCGCTCGCGGGCGCCGCGGGCTGCGGTCGTGCGGGGCTTCGGACGCGAAGGCCGACAAGAAAAGCTCCAATACTTCGACCGCCCTGTCCCCCCGAGGAAGAAGCCTGCAATACTCTCCCCATCCCCTGCCTCCTGTCTCCGCCCGCATGGCGCTCGACCGCGCTGCGGCCGTTGGGGCACGACCGTTTTCGTTGCTCCGCCGAGCCCTCCCCCGACCGACCGAGGAGGTCCATCCATGGCGACAAGCTTCCGCGCAGCGCTCGCCTCGTGCGCGCTCTCAGGCCTGCTCTCCACCTCCTGCGGAGAGGCCACCTCGACCACCTGCAACGAGCCGGACGTCATGCTCGACGCGACGGCGGAGGACGCCTCGGACGGGACGGACGCTCAGTGCGCGGATCCCGATCCCGGGTACTCCACCGACGCCGACGTCGACCTGCTGGTCGATCGACAGTGGTACCTGGAGGCCTGGCTCGACGAGCAGGGACGGCGGCGCCACGTGGGGCCGGGCTACAACCCCTGGATCGTCCTGAACTCCGACGGCACCGCCGGAGGGGCTTCGGCCTGCAACTTCCTGAACGTCGACACCCTCTCGGAGGACGATCGGGATTGGAGCCTCGAGGGAGAGAGGTTCTCGTTCGGCTCGGTCAACACGACGCTCATGTTGTGCCCGCACGAGGTCCTCGACTGGCTGTACACCGGCGCGACCATGCGCGTCACCGAGGCGACGGCGCTGAGGGTGAGCGACGAGAGCCTGGCCCTCTTCGGCCCCGACGGCGAGGAGCTGGTTGCGTTCCGGGCGTCCGCCGACATCGTCGGGCGATGGAAGCTGGACTGGCTGGCACCGGCCCCCGATTTCGTCAGGGAGTCGGTGCTGGAAGAGACGAGCCCGGAGGCGTTGTTCCTGCCCGACGGCACGATGTACGCGAGCCTCGGCTGCGGCTACCACACGGGCACCTTCAGCTACGACTCCGACCACCTGAGCGTCGCGTTGGAGGAGGTGAACGCCGAGGGTTGCGGCGCGGTCGAAGGAGACGCCGAGCAGGTCGCGCGGGCGCTCGAGACCCTCGCCCAGGTGACGGGCTACCAATTCGGCAGCGCCGTGGTGCTGAACCTGTTGGACGCCGACGGCCATGAGGTTGCGAGCTTTCGCTTCTCGGCGCTTCGAGATCTCAGCTTCTGAGCACGACGGCCCCTTGCTCCGGCGGCTCATTTTCGCCATCGCCGGATAGGGGAGGTCAGACCGTCGTGAGGCCGTCCTCGAGCAGGATCTCCCCCTCCTCGGCGGCCGCGTCGAGGGGCCCGTGCTCCGGCGCGTCCTCCGGCGGCTGCTTGACCGGCGGCGCCATCCCGAAGAGGCGCTTGAGGTCCTCGACGATGAGGTAGACCGCCGGCACGGTCGTGTGGACGAAGGGCAGCGTGATGAGCACGCCGAAGCCGAGCGAGATGGCCATCGGGATGAGGAAGCGCGCCTGCACGCTGGTCTCGGCGATCATCGGCGCGAGGCCGCCGAAGGTGGTGATCGAGGTCAGCATGATCGGCCGGAAGCGCCGGACGCCGGCGGCGCGGATGGCCTCCCACGCGCTCAGCTTCTCCACGCGCCTCAAGTTGTTGGCCGCGTCGACCATGACGATGCTGTCGTTCACGACCACGCCGGCGAGGGCGACCATCCCCATGACGCTGATCATGCTGAGGTCGTAGCCCATCAGGAGGTGCCCGAGGATGGCCGCCCCGCCCGCCGGCGGGATGACGAAGAGCATGATGATGGGCTGCAGGAAGGAACGGAACGGGATGGCGATGAGCGCGAAGATCGCCAGGATGGCCCCGATGGCGCCGAACATCAGCGCCTGCATCGTCTCCATCTGCTCCTTGCGCTCGCCGGAGAAGCCGGTGGAGAGCCCCGGGTACTTCCCGAGGAGCGCGGGGACCGGCGCCGTGGGGCCGGCGAAGAGCGACTTGTAGACGTCGTTGGCGTTGGCGACGGTGTAGTCGAGGTTGGCCGTGACGTGGAGCGTGCGCTGCTCGTTGGTGCGCTGGATGGAGGTGTAGGCGAAGCCGCGCGAGAGCTCGGCGACGAGCCGGAACGGGACGTCGCCGCCGCGCGGGGAGTGCAGGACGAGCTCGTCGAGGTCGTGCTCGGAGGCGCGCTCGGCCTCGGGCAGGCGCACCATCACCTTCATCTCGTCGATGCCGCGGGTCTGGCGCTTCGCCTCGGCGCCGTAGAAGTAGCTCCGCACCTGGCGGCCGACCTCGGCGGAGGTGAAGCCGAGGGACTCGCCGAGGCGGTTCACCTTGAACTCGATCTGGGGCTTGCCGAGCTTGAAGCCCGGATCGATGTCCTTGACCCCGGCGAAGGTCTCGAGCTTCCCGGCCAGCTCGGTCGCGGCGGTCTCGAGGGTCCGGATGTCGTGGTGGATGAGCATGATGTCGATGGCCGAGCCCGCGCTCGGGCCGCCGATCGCGTCCTTGAAGTTCAGCGTGTCGATGCCGGGGATCTCGCCGAGCTCGGCTCGCCACTCCTTGACGAAGTCGGCCGCGCCGAAGTCGCGCTCGTCCGAGGGCACGAGGTAGACCTGGGCGTAGGTGACGTGCCCGCCCGCGCCGTTGCCGACCGAGACCGGGCCGCCCGCGGGCAGGCTCGCGCCGACCTCGGACAGGATGCCGCGGGAGAGCTTCGCGATGCCGCCGTGCTTGTTGAGCACGCGCTGGGCCGCGGCCACGAGCTTCTCGCTGACCGCCTCGGTCTGCGCCACCGGCGCGCCGAAGGGGAGCGTGATCTGGGCGCCGACCACGTCGGACTCGACGTGGGGCATGAAGGTGAACTTGAGGCGCCCGCCGCCGATCTGACCGCACATCGACAGGGTGAACGCCAGCGTCCCGGCCAGGGCGAGGTAGCGGTACTCGAGGAGCCAGGTGACCGCCGGCTTGTACCAGCGGTGGATGGCGAAGAAGAGGAGCCGGTCGGCGTAGACGCGGAGGAAGCTGAAGACCGTGTCCATCAGCAGGAAGGCGACCGGGATGAGGGCGCCGAGGATCGCGGCGCCGACCGGGAGCTGCCACTTCGGCATCGGGATGGGCGCGGCCAGCGCGGCGATGAGCGCGATGACCGTGAGCGGCAGCGCCCAGATGATCATGCGCTGCCAGAGCGGCCGCCGCGACGGCTCGTGGGAGAGGTGCGACGGGAGGATGAAGAAGGACTCGACCATCGAGATCATCAGCACGCTGATGACGATGGCGGGGATGACCGCGAAGAACTTCCCGGAGAAGCCCGGCACGAAGAGCATCGGCGTGAAGGCGGCGACCGTCGTGAGCACGCTGAAGGTCACCGGCATGGCGACCTGGCGGGCGCCGGCGACGGCCGCGTCCATGAAGCTCATGCCGCGCTTTCGGAGGTCGTAGATGTTCTCGCCGACCACGATGGCGTCGTCGACGACGATGCCGAGGGTCACGATGAAGGCGAACATCGACAGCATGTTCACCGAGAGATCGAGGCTCGGCATGAGCAGCAGCGACCCGAGGAAGGAGGTCGGGATGCCGAGGGTCACCCAGAAGGCGAGCCGCGTCTCGAGGAAGAGGCTCAGGAGCACGAGCACCAGGATGAACCCCATGAACATATTGCGGATCATGAGGTCGAGGCGCTGGCGGTACCACTCGGAGGTGTCCATCCAGGTGGCGACGCCGACCCCGGCCGGGAGCTGCCCCTGCTGCGCGGCGACGTAGTCCTTGACGGCGTCGGCGACCTCGACCGGGGTCTGGTCGGCGGTGCGGTACACGCTGACCATGACGGCCTGCTTGCCGTCGAAGGTCGCGCGCTGGTCGGTCTCGGCGAAGGCGTCGCGGACGTGGGCGATGTCGTCGACGGTCAGGCGCGCGCCGTTGGGGAGCGCCGCGACCGTGAGCTGCTCGAACTCCTTGCCCAGGACGGGCTTGGCGGCGGTCCGGAGCAGCACCTCGCCGCTCTCGGTCTTGATGCCGCCGGCGGGGAGCTCGGTCGCCTCGGCCCGGACCGCGGCCGCGACCTGGCTCATCGTCATCCCGAGCTGCCGCAGGCGGTCCTGGGAGACGTCGATGTGCACCTCTTGGGGGCGCGTCGCGGCGAGCTCGACGTCGGTGATGTTCGGCAGCGCCTTCAGGTCGTTCCGCGCCCGCTCCGCCAGCGCGCGCAGGTTCTTCTCACCGACGTCCCCGTAGAAGACGAGGGAGATGACGCCGCGGCGCGTCGGGATGAGGCTGACCTGCGGCTCCTCGGCGTCGAGGGGCATGGTGGTGATGCGGTCGACGGCGTTCTTCACGTCCGACAGGGCCCGGTTGGTGTCGGTCCCGTCGATGAGCTTCACGGCCACCGTCGCGACGTTCTCGGCGGCCGTCGCGGTGATCTCCTCGACGCCGTCGATGCCGGCGACCGCCTGCTCGACGGACTCGGCGATCTCCTCGCTCTCGGAGGGGCTCGCGCCCGGGTAGGCGACGTTGACGAGGACGTAGTCGAGGTCGATCTCGGGGAAGACCTCCTGCTTGACCGAGCCGGCGCTCAGCGCGCCGCCCAGGAGGAACAAGAACAGCAGCAGGTTGGCCGCCACCGAGTTCTTGGACATCCAGGCGACGGGGCCTTTGTGCTGCTTGTGCTCGTCGGAGACGCTCATCAGTGGCCCTCCGTCCCGCCGGCAACCGGCGCGGCGCCACCCGCGGGCGCGCCCGGCGCCTTGGCGTCGGGGGTCTCGGCCGCGACCCGGATCTTCATCCCGGGGACCGGCGTCGAGAGCTTGCTGGTGATGATGGGGTCGCCGACGGTGAGGCCACGCTTGACCAGGACCGACTCCTCGTCGCGCCACACGATCTCGACCTCGCGCACGTCGAGCCGCTCGTCCTTCATCACCCAGACGCGGTCGCCGTCGCGGAGCGCGACCCGCGGCACCTGGACCGCGCCCTCGACCGGGTGGCCCTCGATCTCGAGCTGGACGAAGGCGTTGAGGAGCAGCGGCATCCCGGGCTCGGCGTCGGGGGCGAGCCGGAGCGGATCGCGCACCTCGACGATGACCTGGGCCTGGACGCCCAGCTGGTCGAGGGTGTTCTCGAGGCGCAGCACGCGCCCGGTCCGCTCGACGTGCTGCCCGTCGCCGAGGTGCTGGATGACGCGGACCGTCGAGCCGTAGTCGCCCGCGAAGCCACCGACGCCGGGGATGTCGATCCACGACAGCTTGTCGATGGGCACCGCGGCGGCGATCCAGAAGCTGTCGGTGCCGACGAGGGCCGCGAGCTGGGCCGACGGCCCGGCGAGGAGCCCCTCCTCGACCGACTCGCGGGTGACCGTCGCGTTGAACGGCACGGTGATGACCGTCTTGTCACGCCGCAGCTTCGCCTGGGCCAGCGCGCTCTGGGCCGCGGCGAGGTTCGCCTTGGCGAGCTCGAGCTGGGGCCTCCGGAGCGCGAGCGCCTTGCCCTCGGCGGTTGTCTTGACCTCCTCGGCGAGGAGCTCCCACTCCTGCTCGGCGACCGCGCGGCGCCCGGCCTCCTGCTGGAGGTCGACCCGGGCGCGCGTGACCTGGGCGGCCTGCTGACGGACGAGCAGCTCGTAGTCCTCGGCGTCGAGGCGGAAGGCGACGTCGCCGGCCGAGAGCACGCCGCCGGCCACGAGCTTCGGGTTCACCTCGACGACGCGGCCGCTGACCTCGGGCGAGAGCACCGTCTCGCGGGCGGCGACGGCGCGGCCGACGGCGTGCACGATGACGTGCTCGCCGACCTGCCGCGCCGGGACGACCTCGACCAGGTCGACGCGCTCGGGCGGCTTCTGCTGGGGCGCCTGGGGCCGTGTCTTGGCCAGGTAGCCCATGTAGCTGAAGGCCCCGAAGAGGACTGCGAGGGGCAGGAGGCCCTTGATGAAGATGGTCTTGAGTGTCGTTGCGCTCACTTGGCGTCTCCCTTGGCCTTGGCAGGGGCCGCGAGATCACGGGTCCACGCGCCGCCCAGGGCGCGGTACAGCTGCACGCGATAGCCGAGGAGCTGGCGCTCGGCGGCGAGCTTGCTCTGCTCGAGCTGCTGCACGGCCCGAAGCGCCGTCAGCACGTTGAGGTAGTCGACGAGCCCGTTGGCGTAGCGCACCTGGGCCTCGTTGAGGGTCTTGCGCGCGAGGTCGAGCTGATCGTCCTGGAGCGCGAGGTTGTCGCGCTGGCGCGCCTCGTTCACGAGCGCGCCCTCGACGTCGAGGAGCGCCTGCAGCACCACCTGGCCGTAGCCGAGGAGGAGGTCCTCCATCGCGGCCCGGGTGCGGTCGACCTCGGCGGCGCGCCGCCCACCGTCGAAGAGCGGCGCGGTGAGGCTCGCGGCGAGGCTCCAGATCCAGCTGTCGATGAAGTCCGCGAGGTCCGGCGCCTGGAAGCCGACGCGCCCGGTCAGGGCGAGGCTCGGGTAGCGGTCGGCGATGGCCGCCCCGACCCGGTAGTCGGCGGCGACGACCCGGAGCTGCGCCGACCGGACGTCGGGGCGGCGGCCCAGGACGTCGGCGGGGATGGGCGCCGTGGGGGCCGGCGGCGGCGGCGGGAGGGTGGCGCGCGCGATCTCCGGGGCGCCGCCCGGGGCGCCGCCGAGGAGCACGGCGAGCTGGTTCTCGTAGGTGGCGATGCGCCCCGCGACGAGCGGGCGCTGCGCCTCGAGCGCGGCGAGCTGCTGGCGCTGCTGGTAGACCTCGAGGGCCGAGGCGAGCCCCTGCCCGAAGCGGGCCTGCACGAGGTCGAGGAACTGCTGGGCGACCGCCTTCTGCTCGTCGAGCAGCGCGAGCCCCGCGCGCTCGCCGACGATCCCGAGCCACAGCTCGGTGACGCGGCCGGAGATCGTCATGGCGACGGTCTCGAGGTCCTCGCGGGTGGCGCGCACCTCGAGCGCCGTGGCGTCCTCGGTCGAGGCGATCTTGCGCCACAGGTCGACCTCGTAGCGCGCCCCGAGGCCGAGGGTCCAGACCGACATGGTGTTCGAGAGGGTCCCGACCGCGCCGCCGATGTTGAAGACCGAGCGCTGGCGCGTGAACCCCGCGTCCGCCGTGATCTGCGGCCAGCTGGCGGACGCGGCGCCGCGGGCGATGGCCTGGGCCTGAGCCAGCCGCGCCCACGCCCGCCGGAGGTCGAGGTTGCCGTCGAGGGCGGTCTCGACGAGGCCGTCGAGCTGCGAGTCGCCGAAGGCGCGCCACCAGCGGTCGGGCGTCTCGATGCGCTCCTCGCTGGCCGCCGCCGCCGCGCCCGCCGCGCCACCGGCGAAGCGGTCGGGGACCTTCACCGGCGCCTCGGGCTCGGTGTCGACGGCGTGTACGGCGCACCCGCCGGCCGCCAGCGCGCAGGACAGCGCGACGGCTCGCAAATGGAAGCTAACGCTCATTGACCTTCCCCCAATGCCCGCCCCTGGGGCTGCGGGTCGAGCCCGCGCCACAGGATCCGGACGAGGCTCCGGGCGTAGGTGGGCGCCGCGATGGGGCCCCCCGCATCGATTCCCATGTGCTCGAAGAAGACGAAGTTATGGACGCTCCCGAGGACCATCCGCGCGAGCACCTCGGGATCCGTCGGGGCGAGCCGCCCGAGGCGCATCTCGGCGTCGAAGTAGCCGATGATCACCTTCAGGGTGCGGTGCGGCGCGGCGTCGGGATCGGCGCGCCAGACCTCGCGCGGGTGGCTGCCGCAGCTGGCGAGCGCCATCATCCGCGGCAGGGTCCGGCGCATCGCCTCGATCATGTCGAGGACGAGGGCGGCGAGCTGCTCCTGGATGTCCCCCCGGCCGATCCGCGCGTCGGTGTCGAGCTCCCACTCGTCGCCGCTCGCCATCGCGCGCTGGAACAGCGCCTCCTTGGTCGGGAAGCGCCGGAAGATCGTGCCCTCGGAGACGCCCGCCTCGCGCGCGACGGTCGCGGTCGACGCCGCCACCCCGTCGCGGGTGAAGACGACCCGAGCGGCTTCGAGGATCTGCTCGTCGGAGATGGTGCGTGGGCGCGCCATGGAGTCGGCTGGCTACTCCGGTTTCTGAGGATTCGCTCAATAACCGAACGAGCGCGCCCGCGTCAATGCGGGAAGCGCCTCGCCCCGTCGCCGCTGGCCGCCGACGTTCACCGCACTGCGACATGAACGGAGCCGGAATTCCCGGCGCGGGACCAGGGTTGGACCTCCGACGTGGGTCCGGCGACGCAGCGCTCCGAGTTGTGAAGTTTCTTGCGTCCCACGGGCTAACCCGTTAACCGTGGCGGGGTTGCGAGCGTCGCGGCGCTGGACGCAACACCGTGTCATCGTTGGCCAATCGGTCTCCCCACAGGCGGTCCCTTGAGCTTCTCCACCCTCGTTCTCGTCGCGTTGATGGCCGCACCGCGCGTTGGAGATCCCGCTCCGCGGCGCGAGCTCCCGAAGGATCTCGAGAGCGCGCCCTGGGATGAGCTGTACGTCGACCAGTGCAAGGAGAAGCTGGCGGCGGCCGGCATGACCGAGCACTTCTTCTTCAGCTCGAAGAACGAGCTCGAGGCGCGCAAGCTCCGGCGCCACCCGACGATCTACTGCCACGCCCCCCAGGCCACGATCTGGACCTACGGGCCGACGGGGGTGCGCTACTACGGCTACTCGAAGTTCAACTGCGCGATGTCGCTGGCGATGACGCGCTTCGAGAAGATCGCGCAGGAGCTGGCCCACGAGATCTTCGAGACCAAGCGCGAGACCCCCATCACCGCGATCCGGCACCTCGGCACCCACAACTGCCGGCGCCTCCGCCAGAAGCCCGACAAGCAGAGCCAGCACAGCTTCGGCAACGCCATCGACCTCGCGAGCGTCTACATCCGCGGGGTCGGCGAGGTGGACATGCTGAAGCACTGGCACACGAAGATGCCGTACCTGAAGAAGCGGCAGGAGTTCCTCCACAGGCTGGTGGACCGGCTGCGCGAGGAGCAGGTGTTCACCAACATCCTCGACCCGACCTGGGACTCCGCCCACGACAACCACCTGCACATGGACCTCGCGGTGCTCTCCGACGGGCTCCCGAGCCCGGCGCTGGCGCGCGTCCAGGCGATGCCGGCGTCCACGGCGGCCGCCGACGCCCCCGCTGGCGGCGGGACGACCGCCAAGGGTGACGCGGCGGCGCACGAGTAGCGCTTCACGCCCCTCGGGCCCCGCGTGACCGGCCGCGGCGAGTTGCCGGGCGCGCCCGCTTCCGCCTAACGTGGAGCGGTCCCCGGTCCCGAGGAGTCCCCCATGGCGAAGAGCTCGGCCGCAGCGAAGAAGAGCGCGAGGCTGCGCGTGGTCATCCGGCCGTACCCCAAGGTCGTCTTCTTCTACATGACCTGGATCGCGTCGCTCGTCTGCGCCATCGCCTCGAGCGGCGGCGCGCCCGACTGGGCCGGCGTCACCTGGATGAGCGCCTTCCTGTTCAACCTCCTCGTCATCTCCTTCGACTTCAACGAGGAGCGGACGCTCATCGTCGTCCTCGCGCTGGTCGCCGGGATCCTGGCGTTGCTCTACACCAACGCCCTCGGCGACGTCGGCAGCTTCATCAGCGGGCTCCGCCCGACGATGGACGCGACCTTCTATTGGATGATCTTCGGCGCCTTCAGCGTGGTCTTCCTCTTCGCCTGGCTCCAGTCGCGCTTCGACTACTGGGTCATCGAGCCGAACGAGGTGATCCACCGCTACGGAATCTTTCCGAAGATGAAGCGCTTCTCCACCGAGTCCCTGCGCTGGGACAAGCAGGTCCCCGACATCCTCGAGCGGATCCTGCTCGCGAGCGGCACCATCATCCTGACCACGCCGCAGGAGACGCACCCCATCGTGATCCAGCACGTCATCGGCATCGGCAACGTCGACGAGCGCATCGCCGCGATCCTCGGCGTCAAGCAGGTCATCTCGGGAGAGCACGAGATCCCGGACGAGGAATGAGCGGCGCGCTGACCTGGCTCCTGGTCCTCGGCGCGACCGCGGGGGCGCCCGCCCCACCCGCCCCCGCCGTCCCCGAGGCGATGACGTGCTTTGTGCGCGCGTACCCGAAGACGGTCTGCGGCGCGGCGCCCGACGCCCTGACGCTGTGCGACGGCGCGCGCATCCCGTGGGACGACGGGCGCGACAAGTCCGACTTCGAGACGCTGCTCAACGCGCCCGACCTGCAGGACACGATGACGATGCGCTACCGGAGAGGAAGCGACTACCCGGTGCCGCCGCTCAACTTCGAGCCCGGCCGCATCCGCCACCTGCCCTTCTTCGAGGCGATGTACGGCGCCAGCAAGGCCGCCGTGAAGGCCCAGCTCGTGCCGGTCCGCTGGCTCCTCGACGACGGCGGCAAGACCGTCCTGATGACCCGGGTCAACGGCGTCGCCGCGGCGCTCCAGCGCGTCTCGGACGACATCGCGCGCGAGCTCTCCCCGGAGCTGCGCGAGCTCGCCGCCAAGTGCAGCGGGACCTTCAACTGGCGCACCATCCGCGGCGCCAAGCGCCGGAGCCTCCACAGCTTCGGCGTCGCCATCGACATCGGGGTCGCCCGCTCGAACTACTGGGACTGGACCAAGCCCGACGCCCAGGGCCGCTACACCTATCGGAACCGCTTCCCGCTGGAGATCGTCGAGATCTTCGAGCGCCACGGCTTCATCTGGGGCGGCAAGTGGTACCACTTCGACACCATGCACTTCGAGTACCGCCCGGAGCTCCTGACCGCCCCGTGCGTGGACGCGCCGTGACCGCGCCGCGCCTCTTCGTCGAGGTCGTCGACCGCATCGCCGCCGTCGACGCCGCCCACTGGGACGCGCTCGCCGGCGACGACAACCCCTTCGTCGAGCACGCCTTCCTCCTCGCGCTCGAGGACTCGGGCAGCGTCGGCCCCGGGACCGGCTGGCAGCCCGCCCACCTCCTCGTCCGCGGCGCGACGCCCGACGGCCACCCGGACGTGACCGGTCCGCCGCTCGGCGCGGCGCCGATGTACGTGAAGACCGACAGCTACGGCGAGTACATCTTCGACTGGGGCTGGGCCAACGCCGCGCACCGCGCCGGGATCCCCTTCTACCCGAAGCTGACCTCGGCCATCCCCTTCACGCCGGCGACCGGCCCGCGCCTGCTCGTCGCCCCCGGGGCGGACGTCGACGCCGTGTCGCAGGCCCTGGCCCAGGGCGCGACCGCGCTCTGCGAGGAGGCCGAGCTGTCCGGCGTCCACTGGCTCTTCTGCACGCAGGACGAGCAGCGCCGCCTCGCCGCCGCGGGCTACACCCCGCGCCTGAGCCGCCAATTCCACTGGCACAACGCCGGCTACCGCGACTTCGACGACTTCCTCGACGCCATGACCGCCAAGCGCCGCAAGGAGGTCCGCCGCGAGCGCCGCCGCGCGCAGTCCCACGGCCTCGACCTCCGCGTCCTCCCCGGGACCGCGCTGCGCCCCGACCACTGGCGCGCCCTCGACGGCTTCTACCGGCGCACGGTCGGCTACCGGGGCGGGATGGACTACCTCACGCCGCGCTTCTTCGAGCTCCTCCCCGAGCGCCTCGCCCACCGGGTCGTCGCCGTCATCGCCGAGCGCGACGGGCGGCCGGTCGCCGGCACCCTCAACTTCCGGAAGGGCGACCACCTCTACGGCCGCTACTGGGGGGCCTCGGAGGACCTCGACGCGCTGCACTTCGAGTGCTGCTACTACCAGCTCGTCGACTACGCCATCGCCGAGGGCGTGACCCTCTTCGAGGCCGGCGCCCAGGGGCAGCACAAGCTCGCGCGCGGCTTCATGCCGAGCGCGACCTACAGCGCCCACCGCGTGCGCCACCCGAGCCTCCGGCGCGCCGTCGACGACTTCCTCGCCCACGAGGCCGACGAGGTGCGCGACGAGATCGCGTGGCTCGCCGCGCACGGCCCGTTCAGGGGCGATACTCCAGGATGATGCCGACCATCGGCCCCGAGTAGTCGATGTCGACGGTGCAGGTGCCGGGCTCGGTGCTCTGGGTGGTGCTGTTCCAGACCTGGCAGTCCTCCTCGGTCTCGCCGAAGAGGCCCGCGCCGCCCAGGGTCGGCGTCAGGAACAGCGTGCCGTGGTCGCCGTTGCCGGCGACGAGGACGCGGAGCCCGATCTCGCCGAAGGCGTAGCCGGAGGCGCCGCCGCCGCCGGCGATGATGAGCCAGAGGCGCTCGTCGAGGGGCACCTGGACGACGCCGCGGGTGCCGCCGTAGTGGAACTCGTCGTCGTAGAGCAGGAAGTCGTTGAAGATCCGCAGGTTGAGGCCGTCGCTCGCGCCCAGCCGGGCGAGCTGGGCGAGGGAGAGCCCGCTCTTGACCCGCTTCAGCTCGTAGCTGCCGTCGCTGGCGCCGCTGTCGTAGGCGCTGCCGCCGAGCTCGCCGTTGACCGCCGACCAGCCGAGGCCGAGGCCGACCTCGAAGAGGGCCGAGTCGTAGGTCACGACGACGTTGCCGGCCATCGCGAGGATGTTGCCGACGTCGGCGAAGCCCACGCCGGCCGGCTCGAGCATCAGGTGGACGGCCACCGGCGCGCCGAAGCGGTAGCTCGCCGAGAGCTCGTCGACCATCCCGAAGCCGACGGTGCCGAGGGCGAGGAAGGGGCGGAAGGCGAAGCGCAGGTCCCAGAGCTCGGCCAGGCGCGGCTGCCGGTAGATGGACGCGGTCGTCGGGAGCGCCGTGACCCGGGCCAGGGCGCCCTCGGGGACGCGCTCGCCGAGCCCCAGCTCGACCTCGGCGCGGGTCTCGCCGGCGGCAGCGACGACGCCGACGGCGACGCGCTCCTCCCGGGCCGCGGAGGCGCCGCCGCCGAGGTCGACGGCCTCCTCGACGTAGAGCTCGATGTGGTCGCCGCGGGCGATCGCGCCGGCGGGCGTGACGCCGACGATGACCCGCCCGGGGTGGCGCTCGAGGATCTCGAGGCGCGGGGCGCCCGCGGCGGGCGTA
>SBGO01000415.1 GCA_006226565.1 Deltaproteobacteria bacterium
CAGAGCCCACGCCGCTCGCCGATGACGCCGACCCCGGTCCGGACCGGACGCGGCATCGGCCGCCGCCAGGCGGCGAGCTGGGCCTCGACGACGATCACAGCGTCGCCCCCACGGCCAGCAGCGCCCCGTGGACCAGGAGGAGCCGCGCGGTCCGCCCCAGCCACGGGTTGAGCGCGGCGCCGTCGACCCGGGTCAGGGCGCGCACGCACAGCGCCGCGAAGGGCAGCGCGCCGAGGGACACGAGCCAGCCGGCCGGCACCAGCCCGAGCGCGACGCCGACGACAGGCAGCGTCAGCGCGGTCGCGACGAGGATCACGTAGAAGGCGCGGGTCGCGCGCTCGCCGAAGCGGACGGCGAAGGTGCGCTTGCCCGCCTCGGCGTCGGTGTGCCGGTCGCGGAGGTTGTTCACGACCAGGATGGCCGTCGACAGGAGCCCGACCGGGATCGACGCCAGGACCGCCGCGTCGGACGCGTCGCCGGTCTGGAGCCACGCCGTCCCCACGACCGCCACCGGCCCGAAGAAGATGAAGACGAGCACGTCGCCGAGGCCGAGATAGCCGAGGGGCACCGGGCCCGCGGTGTAGGCGATGGCGGCGAGGAGCGCGACCAGGCCGACGGCGATGACGGGCCAGCCGCCGATCGTCGCGAGCCACATCCCGAGCGCCAGGGCCACGGCGAAGGCGACGGCCGCCCCCGCGGCCAGCTGGCGCGGGGTGAGCCAGCCGCGCTGGGCGGCCCGCGCCGGTCCCAGGCGACGCTCGTCGTCCGCGCCGTGCACGAAGTCGGCCGCGTCGTTCACGAGGTTCGACCCGATCTGGAGCCCCAGCGCGACGAGCAGCGCCGCCAGGGCGACCCCGGGCCGCCACCCGAGCGTCCCCGCGGCCACCGCCGTCCCCACGACCACCGGGACCGCGCCGGCCGGCAGGGTCGCCGGGCGAATCACCGAGAGCCACAACCGCCACCCGGCAGGGCGCGCCGAGCGAGTCAGTTCATGGCTTCGTGAATCCGTGTGCACTCAGGGTTTCCGGGCTGGCGGGTTTGTAGTTCACACCGACGTAAACTTATGATGAGATCAAGCTCGATATGGGTCAAGCTTCGATTCACACGATTGTGAACAGTTCACCGCCGACGTCGCCGAGCGTTGATTCACGCGGCGCGGGCCGGCATAGTCAGCGCGTGGAAACTCCAGACGACAGCGCCCCGCAGCCCGCGACCCACCCGCTCACGGTGCGTGTGATGCACGTCGCCGACGCGGTCGGGGAGTTCATCGCGTGGTGGGGCTTCAAGGCCATCCACGGGCGCATCTGGACGCTGCTCGCACTGAGCTCCAACCCGCGCTCGCAGGCGGAGGTGGCCGACCTCCTGGGCGTGTCCCGGGCGCTGGTCAGCACGGCCACGCACGAGCTGCACGAGCGCGGGCTCGTGCGGCCGGTGGGCGCCTCCCGCCAGGCGCCGTGGACCGCGGTGATGGACGTGTGGCCGGTGATCGCCGACGTCCTGCGCGACCGCGAGTGGATCATGATCGAGCGCGCCCGGGTCACCCTCGAGGCGGCCATCGAGGAGGCCGAGATCCTCGAGTCCTCCGGCGTCTCGCTCGAGTTCGACCTCGATCGGATGCGGGTGCTCCTGAGCCTCACCGAGATGGCGCAGCGCTTCCTCCGCATCCTGGTGGCGCTCCGCGTCCCGCGCTCCATCGCCTCGCTCGGCGACTGGCTCGTCAAGGCGACCGGGCTCCTGAGCAGCCTGCGGCGCCTGCGCTGAGCCGGCCCTGAGACGACGAAGGCGACGGGGGCCGGGCCTCCGTCGCCTTCGCGCGTTCAGCGCCGCGATGCGGCTACTTCTTCTTCTTCTTGAGCTGCCACACGACGAGCGCCGCGACGACGGCGCCCACCGCCACCGCGACGATCACCGTGACGGCGATCTCGCCGCCGCTGGGCTGCGGGGCGACGTCGCCGACGACTCGCGCCCCGAGCGCCGAGATCGCGCCCATCACAGCTTCGGCCCGCCCGCGAGGACGTCGGCGCCCGCCTGGTCGGCGTACTTCTCGAAGTTCTTCCGGAAGAGGTGCGCGAGCTTCCGGGCGGTCTCGTCGTAGGCGGCGCCGTCGCTCCACGTGGCGCGCGGGTCGAGGACCTCGGCCGGGACGTTCGGGCAGCTCGTCGGGACCTCGAAGCCGAAGATCGGGTCGACGCGCGTCCCGGCCTGGGCCAGCGAGCCGTCATGGATGGCGTCCACCATCGCGCGGGTCAGCGACAGCTTCATCCGCTTGCCGACGCCGAAGGGGCCGCCGGTCCAGCCGGTGTTGACGAGCCAGGCCTGGGCGCCGTGCTTCTCGAGGCGCTCGGCGAGGAGCTCCGCGTACTTCATCGGGTGCCACGCCAGGAACGGGCCACCGAAGCACGCCGAGAACGTCGCCTCGGGGTCGACGACGCCGACCTCGGTCCCGGCGACCTTGGCGGTGTAGCCGCTGATGAAGTGGTACATCGCCTGGCTGGCGTTCAGCTTCGAGACCGGCGGCAGCACGCCGAAGGCGTCGGCGGTCAGGAAGATGACGTTCGTCGGGTGGCCGCCGACGCACGGGACCTTCGCGTTCTGGATGTACTCGATCGGGTACGAGCCGCGCGTGTTCTTCGTGATCGAGGTGTCGTGGAAGTCGACGACGCGCGTCTTCGGGTCGTAGATCACGTTCTCGAGCACGGCGCCGAAGCGCAGGGCCTGGAAGATGTCGGGCTCGGCCTCGGCCGAGAGGTCGATCATCTTGGCGTAGCAGCCGCCCTCGATGTTGAAGACGCCCTCGGCGGTCCAGCAGTGCTCGTCGTCGCCGATGAGCCAGCGCTTCGGGTCCGCGGAGAGGGTGGTCTTGCCGGTGCCGGAGAGGCCGAAGAGGATCGAGGTGCTCCCGTCCTCCTTGCTCTCGGTGGCCGAGCAGTGCATCGAGAGCACGCCCTGCTTCGGCATCAGGTAGTTCATGACCGTGAAGACGCCCTTCTTCATCTCACCGGCGTACTCGGTGCCGAGGATGACGGCCTCGTGGGCCTTGAAGTTGAGGTCCACGCTGGTCTTCGAGGTCATGCCGGCGGTGTGGCTGTTCGCCGGGAAGTGGCCGGCGTTCAGGATGACGAAGTCCGGCTCGCCGAAGCTCGCGAGCTCCTCCGCCGTGGGGCGGATGAGCATGTTGTGCATGAACAGCGCGTGGTAGGCGCGCGCCGTGATGATGCGCACCTTGAGCTGGTACCGGGGATCCCAGCCCGCGAAGCCGTCGATGCAGTAGAGCTGCTCGCAGGTGTTGAGGTAGTCGAGGGCGCGCTCGCGGTTGGTCGCGTAGGTGTCCTCGTCCAGCTTGATGTTGACCGGCCCCCACCAGATGTCCTCGGAGGAGGTGGACTCGTCGACCACGCGCTTGTCGGAGGGGCTGCGGCCCGTCTTGTCACCGGACATCGCGACGAGCGCACCCGTCGATGTGATGGCCGTGCCACGCTCGTTGCGAAGACCGAGCTCGTACAGGACGGCGGGCGTCGCGTTGCGAATCACGGTCTCCACCTGGATCCCGTGCTGCTTGAGGTCGAATCCGGCTTCCATCTGTCGTCTCCTGAGGGGGCGATACACGCGCGCGAGGCTGGCAGGACCGTCGCGGCGCTACACTCACGCGGTATGGGTGAGTCGGCGGAGCGTGTGCACCACGCGTGCCAACATCCGCGCCACCAAGAAACCCGGACCACGCCGAGCTTGGCGGCCGAGCCGAGAGCTCGCGACGGGTGATACCGCACACCGAAGACAAAAAAAAGAGACCGTCCTACCAGTTCCCCGTGCGGGCTGGGGTGGTGGACGGTCTCGCACTTGGCGACGGCCGAGGCGGGAAAGCCGAAGACCACGCCAAATCGGTGGTGACGAGCGCGAGCGGGTCACCGTTTTCCATACGCCCGGCGGGGTGAAACACGTTCCGGCCCGCCGGTAGGTTACTTCGTCTATCTAGCTCAGCCGCGCCACGCATTGCAAGCGCGGGAGAAAAAAAGCTGTCAGTTGTCCTAATATTTTTCGCACAGATCCGCACCCCATGCTGCAGATCGCGTCATCCCGCCAGCAGCACGACGAGGTACCCGAGCGCCACGACGGCGTTGAAGACGATCCCCGCGAGGCTGAAGCGCCGCATGCGCGGGCTCGGACGGTACGCCGCCGGGACCTCGGCCCCGAACATCGCGCGGTGGTTCAGCAGCGCCAGGGCCGGGGCGGTCAGGAAGGACAGGATGGTCGCGATCTGCACCAGCGCGATCAGCGAGCCGAGGAACTCGGCGATGATGAGGACGGCGCCGACGCCGATGGCCACCATCGCGATCCAATAGACGCGCTGGGCGCTGCCCCCCTCGTGCCCCGCCGCCTGCGGGTCCTCGGGCCCGTGGAAGCGCGCCCAGAGCGCGGCCAGCGCCCGCGGGAAGCCGTCCACCACCGTCATGGTCGTCGAGAACATCACGCCGAAGGCGGCGAGCCCGATGATGGGCCGGCTCCACTCGCCCAGCGTCGTCGCGTAGAGGTCGACGACCTGGCTGGCAAAGGCTCGCCCGCCGTGGGCGATCTCGACCCCGCTCCCGTGCATCACGCCGGCCCCGAGGATGACGAAGCACAGCGCGAGCAGCGCGGTCCCGAGGTAGCCGATGTCGAAGTCGAGCAGCGCCTCGCGCGGGCTCGGGGCGTAGCCGGTCTCGCGGCGGCGCGCGAGGGTCCAGAGGGAGTGCCAGATCGAGATGTCGATGGCCGACGGCATCCACCCGATGAGCCCCGCGACGAGGCCGAAGGTCGCGAGGTCCCACGCGTCGCCGGGCGGGAACCACGGCCCGCTCCAATCCACGCGCGCCAGCACCATGACGGTGGCGGTGAGGGTCGCGAGGGTCAGCGCGACGACCACCAGCTTGATGACCTTGTCGAGCACCGGGTAGCGCCCGACGGCCAGCAGCGCGGCGCAGATCCCGATGAGGCCCGCCGACAGCCACACCGGGGACGCGTCGAGGTCGAAGACGCTCTTCGCGAGGCCCGTGGTCACGAAGGTCACCGCCGCCAGGACGGTGAGCATCGTGCCGAAGGTGAGCACCGTATAGAGGATGAGCGCCCAGCGCCCCTGACGTCGGTACCCTTCGAGGAGGCTGGTCCCGGTCGCGGCGGCGTAGCGCGGCCCGAACTGGAAGGCCGGGTACTTGAAGACGTTCGCCAGGATGACGAAGACGATCAGCGCGAGGCCGAAGGTCGCGCCCGCCCGGGTGGATTGCACCAGGTGCGAGACGCCGACCGCGGCGCCGGCGAAGAGCAGGCCAGGCCCGAGGGCCTTGGCGAAGGTTCGCTGAGCCTGCTTCGGATCCTGGGGATCGGCTTCCACGGCGTGACTCACCTCGCGGCTGGAGCGCCTGACGGGGACGCTCGGCGAGGGGTCAGCATAGGCCAGTGGAAGCGGCGTGCAACCGCCCCTGGAGCAGGGGCGCCGGCGGTGCCTACGCCGGCACGGGCAGCGCTAGGAGCGGGTGCCGCTGCGCGACGAGCGCGGGCGCTTGTCGAACTTGGCGCGCACCTCCCAGATCCGGGCCTCGCTCTTCGGGAGCGAGCTGACCGAGGTGCGGCGATGGGTGCCGACGCCAAGGATACCGTTCAGGATCTTCGTGAGCCGTGCCATATGCGTGTGCTCCCACGCGGCCTTCCCGTGCCGCGCGTCGTGGGGGTGGTGATGTCCCGTGGGGCGCGCCTTATGGCCAGTTCCTTGTCCTGTGTCAACCCCCCGAAGGCGCATTTCGGCCTGCGCGCCGGAAAACCCACCACCACCGGTCGCGAGCGGGTCGGAACGCAGGCAAAAAAAAGGGGCCCGCGAGGGACTCCAGCCAATCCCTCGCGTGCCCAGCGTGAACCCGGTGGTCGGACCGGCTCCACGGCGCCCGGGTAGCCTGGCGAACGCACTTGGCGCTCAGCCACACCCCCGGTGTCGCTATCGGTCTCCGCCGCGGCGGAGGATGAAGATCGAGCCGAACGGTCGAGGCGTCGTGACTTCGGGTTCGGCTGGTTCCTCTCGGTGATCAGGGACCCACCGGCGGGTGGGCTGTGCAACAATCGACGACGCAGAAACACCTGAGCACGAAGCGTGCCAGCCCGCTCCCGGGGCGCCAAGAATGTGCTTTCGGCCTTGCTCTCCGGGGGGCTGCGGGGGTCCCCCGGGGGCGCGCCGCCGGGCTCATGTGGCAGTGCACAGGGAACGGTTGTGTCATCCCACAACACAAATCGTGCGATTTCCCACACACCGCACGCAGGCGCCCTCGGCGGCACCGCCGCGACGACGTCGTCGTGACGCATGCTCCCGGCCGCACGACCAGGACGAGCCACGCCGTTCGCTCCGGAGGAAGGAGCTCACCGCCCGTGATTGTTGACCGGTCCCAGAAAAAAAAAGGGCCCGCTAAGGACTCCAGCCATCCTTCGCGGGCCGAGGCGCTAACCCTTGGTAGCGAGTTGCGCACAAACTGGGAAACGGGGCCCGCGAGGGACTCCAGCCAATCCCTCGCGTGCCCAGCGCGAAACCGGTGGTCGGACCGGCTCCACGGCGACCAGATGAGGGCACGGCGCACTTGGCGCAGGGCGCCTCTCCCTGGCTTCGCAATCGGTCTCCGCGTCTCGCGGAGGATTTCGGGACGAGCCGAATCTTCGAGGTCTCGAGGGTTCGGCTGGCTCCTCATAGGTAGGGGAAAAGTGCGCCCATCATCGGAGCGGTCCGTAATGGGCGCGAATCATCACTCGACGACGGGAAAACAGGTAGCACGAAGCGTGCCATGTTCTGCGGGCGCCACCCCAAAACCTGCCCCCGAGCATTGATCTTCGTGGAAATGCGGGGTGTGGAGGAGCTCGGGTGGGCGACTCCGTGCGGGATCCGGGAGCGCGCGGGACGAGGACGGCAACGTCGACCGTGCGTGTTCACCCACACCTTTTGGCCATAACGCTTCGCACAATGGGTATAGCGCTTTGTTTTGACTACGCATTGCGAACAACCGTGACTCATCGCACACGTCTGTTCTAAATGACACAGCTGGTCGTTCGGGCCCCTGAACCGGGCCTCGCGGCGCGGTGAAGCGGTGTGACAACGCCCGCAATGGCGGTCGACCTGGCGGCCTCGTCGACCCTGCCGCACGGATCCCACGCGGCCGAGTCTCCCCCGAGCGCGCGCCACGGAGCCGCGTCCGCGTGCGGCCGCGCACGGTCGACGCCGCGGGTCCCGCCCCCTTGTGGCGCTCGGGTGCCGCGGGGTTTGACATCGCTGGGCGACGGCGCCGAATATCGCCGGGCAAGCCGGCCAGGAGCGTCATTTGTACAGCGATCCCGAATTCATCCAGCTCAACGCGCGCTTCATCGACGCGTTGATTCGCCGCTGGGAATTCATCATCGAGCATCAGATCCACCTGCGGCACGGGAACCTCGGTCCCGACGACATGCAGGTGGCGCTCGAGAGCTTCCGCGCGGGCCTGACCCAGGGGGACGGCGAGCTCACCGAGCTCCGCAACGAGGCCGAGAGCGAGGGCTGGGTCTTCCCCCTCGATCAGGTGGCGCAGAACTACCAGCTCGACGGGGTCGAGGCGCAGATCCTGCAGCTCGCGCTGATGCCCCACCTCGATCTGACCTTCCGGCGGCGCATCGCGCGCTTCAACAACAACATCCTGCTCGACTTCGTGGACGTCGACCTCGCCCTGACGATCCTCTTCCCGTCGCGCATCGAGCGCCTCCAGGCGCGCGCATACTTCGCCTCCGACGGCGCGCTGCTGCAGCACTCGCTCCTCGCCCTCGACCGGCCGAAGGACCCCAAGGGCGACGGCACCCTCGCCCAGGAGCTGCGGCCGCCCGAGCGCCTCGCCGACTTCGTGCTGTGCCGGCGCAGCCTCGACACGAGCCTGCAGGGCTTCGCCGAGCTCACCGAGTCGAACACGCCGCTCTCGGCGGTCTCGCTGCCCGACGAGGAGCAGCTCGAGATCGCGTCCCTGCTCAGGCACTTCCTCCAGCACGGGCGCGGCGCCAACGAGTACTCGCGTGGCCCCTTCGCGGGCGAGAACGGGCTCGCCGTCACGCTCATCGGCCCGCCGGGCACGGGCAAGACGATGCTCGCGCGCGCGATGGCCCACGAGCTCGGCCGACCGATCATCATCGTCGACTCCGGCACCATGGCCGGCGAGCAGAAGGCCTTCGGCAAGCTCGTGACCGACCTCTTCACCGAGGCGCGGGTCCAGGGCGCGGTGCTCGTCTTCGACCGCTGCGAGGCGCTCTTCAACAAGGCGAACCCGCGCCTCCCGCCGCTGCTGTCGGCGATCGAGCGCTTCGGCGGGCTCGTGGTCCTCACCAGCGCGCGCCCTGACGAGCTCGACGCCGGCGTCGAGCGCTACGTGGGCTACGAGCTGAAGCTGACGATGCCCGACATCGACCAGCGGACCTACATCTGGTCCGGGCACCTGCCGAACGACGTGCCCATTCACCCGGACGTCGACCTCGAGGACCTCGGGTCCCGCTACGAGCTCACCGGCGGTCAGATCGCCCGCGCCTGCGAGCTGGCCGGCCAGCGCGTCGCCTCCGGGGACCACCCAGCCATCGACCTCGACCTCCTCAAGCGCTGCGCGCAGGCCCAGATCCGCGCCGACATGGACGACTTGTCGGTCAAGAGCCGCATCTCGCTGACCCTCGACGACCTCGTGCTCCCCGAGCGTGAGATGTCGATGGTCCGCGAGGTCCTCACGGCGTGCCGCAACCGCATCTTCGTGATGAGCAAGTGGGGCTTCGGCAAGCGCCTCGTCACCGGGCGCGGCATCGCCATGCTCTTCAAGGGCGAGCCGGGCACGGGCAAGACGCTCTGCGCCGAGATCCTGGCGTCCGAGATGGGGATGAAGCTCTACCAGGTCTCCATCCCGAAGATCGTGTCGAAGTACGTCGGCGAGACCGAGAAGAACATCGCCAAGATCTTCGCGTCGGCCCGCGCGAACCACTCGATGCTGCTCTTCGACGAGGCCGACAGCCTCTTCGGCAAGCGCGTCGACGTGCAGAACTCGATCGACCGCTTCTCCAACATGGAGACGAACCTGCTCCTCCAGGAGATCGAGCGCTTCGAGGGGATCGTCATCCTGACGACCAACCTCGACAAGAACATCGACGACGCCTTCAGCCGCCGAATCCTCTTCAAGATCGACTTCCCGAAGCCGGACGCGCAGAACCGCACCATCATCTGGCAGAAGCTGGTGCCGAAGGACTGCCCCATCGATCCCGGCATCGACTGGCACGAGCTCGGCGAGGCCTTCGACATCGCGGGCGGCAACATCAAGAACGCGATGATCCGCGCCGCCTACCGCGCCGCGGCCCGGGGGGACCGCATCACCTGGGACGACATCGAGTTCGCCGCGGAGAAGGAGTGCATCAACGCCGGCAAGCTCTTCCGCTCGTCGCGCAAGGACGTGTGGTAGGCGTCGTCAGGTCCCGAGGGCGATGATCAGCAGCATCGCCGCGGCGATCAGGAGCAGGACCATCGCCACGACGAAGGCCGTGGGCACGCCCGGGCTCCGCGGCGCGTGCCGGCTCGGGTGGTGGATCTCGCCCATCAGCGCCAGGTCCGGCGCCGAGCGCGGCGCGGGCGCCTCCACCGTCGGCACCTCCGACGGGGGCGGCAGGCGTCCGGGGCGGCTGTGCTCGATGTCCGGCGCGTCGATGAGCGCCCGGATGTCCTCGAAGTCGCCCGCGGTCATCACCGCGGACCGCATGCGCGCGACGTCCACGACCTGCGAGACGGTCTCGCTGAGGTCGTCGTCGAGCACGCCCTGCCCCGTCTCGAGGTAGAAGCGGATGTCGTCGGCCAGCTCCGAGGCGGTGCGCTGGCGCATCGACGGATCCTGGCCGAGCGCCTTCCGCACGATGCTCCACAGCTCGGCGTCGATGTTGGCCGGCGGCTCGAGGTCCTCGTCGTGGAAGGCCTGTCGGTAGTTCAGGTAGTGGGCGAGGCCCTCGCGACCGGTGTGGCCGCCGCTCCCCGCAGCAAAGGGGAAGAGCTGACGGCCGGTGAGGAGCTGGTAGAAGACCACCCCGAGCGCGTAGACGTCGGCGGTCGTGTCCGTCCGGCGCGCGCCGCGGCGCGGGTCGGTGATCTGCTCGGGCGCCATGTACTCCGGCGTGCCGGCGATGAGCCCGGCGTCGATGTCGTCGGAGAAGTCGTGGCCGGCGAGGACGTCGCGCTCCTCGAAGAGCTTGAGGAGGCCCTGCGAGTCCTGCACGAGCCCGAAGTCCATGATCTTCACCTGGCGGCCGCGGTGGGTGATCATGATGTTGTCGGGCGTGATGTCGCGGTGGGTGAGCCCGAGCTTGTGCAGCTCGCGGAAGCCGTCGCAGATCTGCGCCATCAGCAGGCACGCCGCGCGCTCGGGGATGCACCGCCCGGAGCGCAGGACCGACTGCAGCGTGAAGCCGTCGACGAGCTCCATCGCCACCCACGGCGCCCCGTCGGGGAGCGTCCCGTGGCCGCGGTAGCCGACGCAGTTGGCGTTCGGCGGCAGCTCCCGCATGACCTTGATCTCACGCTGGAAGCGGCGCTCCCCCTGGGTGTCGTCCCGGAAGAGGACCTTGACCGCCGCCGGCTCGCCGACGCCGCCCGCCGCGTACACCCAGGCGAACTTGCCGGCGCCCAGGAAGCGCTCGAGCTCCATGCCGTTCGCGAGGCGCGCGCCGAGATAGCGTGACGAGGAGTTGGACATCTTGGGTCACGATAACAGACGTGGCGCACCCTCGCGACGGGTGCGCCGTCGACGCGGGCTGCCGGGTTCCATGGGGCGGAGCGCGGCGCGTCGACAGGCGAGCGCGGCGTCCGCCGTCTACTCGTCGCTGGCCGCGAGCCGCCCGGAGAGCTTCAGCGCGTCCCCGATGACCCGCGAGGCCGAGACGCAGCCGTCGCGGCCGTCGCTGATGACATAGGTGCCGTCGGGGTCGACGGTCAGATCGCCGTCCTCGGCGCAGGCGGTGACGGGCAGCTCGGCGAACCAGCTCTCGACGTCGAGCAGCAGGAGCAGCGAAGCGACGCCCTCGGCGAAGTCGACCTCCCCCTCGAACGGGATGACATCGGTGAGCCGGAGCGCCATCCGGAAGGCGCTGCCGTCGGCGAGCGCACCGTCCGCGGCGAGGGTCGCGTCCCCCGCGACGTCGCCGAACGGGTCCGCGGGAGTGCGCGGGTGCAGCTTGACCGAGCCCCCGAGGTAGGTGCCGTCGGGGAGGGTCACCATGTCGAGGGGCGGCTCCGACTCGCCGGTCATCAGGTCGACCCAGAACGGGCCCTCGATGCGCAGGATGTCGTCGTCGTCGGTGCAGGTCGGCGCGAAGGGGTCCTCGTCGTCCGCCACGACGGACGACGTCGCGAGGACCTCGCTGCACGACACGCCGGCGGCGAGGCGCAGGTCGATGCGGTCGACGCTGGCCCAGGCGTTCGTGATCGTGAGCTGGGAGCCGTCGGAGTCCGTGCCGACGAAGGACTCGTTCGCGAAGGGGCCGTCGCCGTCGGTGAGGCGCAGCTCGACCTTCGCCGTGTGCTGCTTCTGCTTCTGGCCGTTGCCCGTCTCGGTCCCGACGCAGCCGCTGGCGACGAGGAGGAGACCGGAGAGCGAGAGCGTGAACAGGCGGAACATGCCTTCTCTCCTTAGGACGCGTCCCCGGAGCGTCGCCCGGGCTGAGTCACCGGGAAGAGCGCCACCACGATGTGGTGGATCTCGGCGTCGTCGTCATCGATCTGAGGCTCGTCGGCGAGGTCGAGGAGCTTCTCGCGGAGCTTCGCGATCTCTCGCACGGCCTCGTCATAGCCGCTCTTGCTCAGCTTGACGGTGACCGAGGTGACGTTGCGATCGGCCTGCTCGACCCCGTCGAGGGCCTCCGCGGCCAGCCCCAGGTGCGCGCGGTGGTAGTTCCGGACCGCGAGCGAGTGGACCTCGGGGCCGGTGCTGATGCGCCGCTCGGCGGGCTCGACGCTTCCATCCTCGCTGTGCACCATCAGGCCGAGCTCGAAGAGCTGCTTGAGCGCGCGTCGGGCCTGCGCGGTGGTGATCCGCGGCCGCAGCCGCTGGGAGACCCACTGCGGATCGGGGCGGAAGTCCGACAGCGCCGTCATCTCGCGGATGACCAGCGGGTACCAGTCGCGGTAGACCTCGAACTGGTGGGACCGCAGCCGGGCGTTCGGGTCGTCGGTGACGAGCTCGAGCAGCCCCATGTAGTGGTCGTTGCGCTCACGATCGGTGCGGGCGCCGTCGAGCAGCACCAGCAGCCGGAACACGCGCCGCTCACGCCGGTCGAGCCCGAGGCCGCGCGCGAACTTGTCGATCGAGGCGGGCGCGAGGTTGCGCTGCGACTCCGCGACGAGCTTCAGGTAGTTCGGCGAGGAGAAGCCGGCTCGGCGGGAGAACGTCCGGTAGGAGAACTCCGGGTCCGCGACCTTCAGGTACGGAATGATATCGCGCAGGTACGAGCGATAATCGCTGTACTGACGGATGTCCGGGCGCTCGAGCGTATTCTCGTGAGGCAAACTCATAAGAGGCATGATAGCGACCACTCCCTCGTTCGCAAAAAGGATTCTCGCTCGGGCAGCAAAAGCAGGTATGGCTTGAACGTTCGGTCAGAGTATTCGATCGGGCGCGCGGCGGTATCACCCGTGAGGAGCGAGGGCCCCCACCCAGCCGTGGTCGACGACGGCTCGCGCGCGCTGGGGATCGTCGGTCTCGACCCAGTCCAGCCCCGCTGAAGCGAGGCGCGCCAGAATACGCGCCTGCAGGGTGCCGTCGAGCCCGTGCCCGACGCCGTCGAGGTCGAGGGGGAAGACGGTGAAAGTGCCGGTGAGCGCGCCGTCGACGGTCAGCTCACGGAGCAGGTCCGCGCCGAAGGCGGTGAACTCGATCGCCGCGGCCGTCGCGCTCCCGATGAGACGCCGCGCCGGACCGCTCGTCTTGATGCGCTCGAGCATCCGCACCATCCGGCCGCGCTCGGGCCCGTCGCCCTCGGGCCCGCTGTCGCGCAGGCGCCACGCGTGCATGAGCGCGGCCGTGTCCGCCCACTCGTAGGCCGTCCGGAGCTTGCCGCGGGTCGCCCGGCGCGCGCGGTGGAGCGCGAGGGCGTCCGAAGAGGTCACGACCGCGCTCTCGAGCAGCCCCATGCGCTCGAGGAGCTCGCCCGCCCGCCCCGCGACACGATAGAGCACCCCGTTCGGGAGCTGCGGCGTGGGCGGTGGGAGTCGGAGCAGCACCGGCGCGGTGCGCGGCAGCAGCGCGAGGGCCGACTCGAGGCGCGGGACGGCGCCTTCGGCCGCGTACTCCAGGGTGTCTCGGGCGTACGTGACGGTGGGCCCGAGGCGCAGCTCGGCGACCTCCTCCCAGCGTCGCTCCGCGAGCGGCGGCCCGGCGTCCCCGAGCAGGCGCGCGCGGGTCGCGGCGTCGTCCGCAAAGCAGACCAGCGTCCCGTCCCGCGTCGTCGTCACGTCGATCGAGACGCCGTCGGCCCCCGAACGCACCGCGGCCTCGAAGGCCGCGAGGGTGTTCTCGTGCGCCTGACGGACGTGACCACGTCGCGCGATGACGCGTGTCGGTGGCCCCCGTAGAAGGTGTGGACGGGCCATGGGACGAGCTTACCGTAGCGCATCCCCCGAGGTCACGATCGTGGCCGCGACCAAGAGGTCGCCGCCGCATAGGAGCGACGATGGAGCCCGCACGGATCCCACAGAACCGGGTCGTCACGGTGAACGACGCACCGATCGCCCCCAAAGGTGAGCACGTCGTCTATTGGATGATCGGTCAGCGCCGGTCCCGCTGGAACTTCGCGCTCCAGCACGCGATCGCGCGCGCGACGTCGCTCGGCGTCCCGTTGATCGTGCTCGAGGCGCTGCGCGTCGGCTACCCATGGGCGAGCGATCGCCTGCACCGCTTCGTCCTCGACGGCATGGCGGACAACCGCCGGCGCTTCGCCGACTCGCCCGTCGCTCATCACGCGTACGTCGAGCGCACGCCTGGGGAGGGCGCCGGCCTCCTCGCGGCCCTCGCCGAGCGGGCCGCGCTGGTGGTCACCGACGACGTGCCGTTCTTCTTCCTGCCGCGGATGGTCCGCGCCGCCGGCGCGAAGCTGCGCGTGCGGCTCGAGGCGGTGGACGGCAACGGCCTCGTGCCGCTGCGCACGACGGCCGGCGCCTTCCCGACCGCCCACGCCTTCCGGCGCTTCCTGCAGCGCGAGCTGCGGCCGCATCTCGCGAGCCCGCCGCTCGCCGAGCCGCTGACGCTCGCGCGGAGCCTCCCGCCCGCGTCGGTGCCGGCGTCGGTCCTCGCCCGCTGGCCGGCCGCCCCGGACGCGGCCCTCGACGGCTCCGACCCCGCCTTCCTCGCCGGCCTCCCCATCGACCACGAGGTGCCCCCCTCCCCGATTCGCGGCGGGAGCGCGGCCGCCGAGGCCGCTCTCGCGGCCTTCCTCGACGGCCACCTCGCGGGCTACGGCCAGGATCGCAACCACCCGGACGAGGACGGCGCGAGCGGCCTGTCGCCGTACCTCCACTTCGGGCACGTGTCGCCCCACGAGGTGGTGTCGACGCTCCTCGCCCGCGAGGGCTGGACCCCGGCGCGGCTCTCGGCCAGCACGACGGGGAGCCGCACGGGCTGGTGGGGCGTCGGCCCCGGGGCCGAGTCCTTCCTCGACCAGATCGTGACCTGGCGCGAGCTGGGCTTCGTCTTCGCCTTCCACCGCCCCGACCACGCCGAGTACGACGGGCTCCCCGACTGGGCGCGCGCGACCCTCGAGGAGCACGTCGGCGACCGCCGGCCGTGGCGCTACACGCGCGAGCAGCTCGAGCGCGCCGAGACCCACGACGAGGTGTGGAACGCCGCGCAGATGCAGCTCCGGGTCGAGGGGCGCGTCCACAACTACCTGCGCATGCTGTGGGGCAAGAAGGTGCTCGAGTGGTCCGCGCACCCGCGCGAGGCGTTCCACACCCTCGTCGCGCTCAACGACCGGTGGGCCCTCGACGGGCGCGACCCCAACTCCTACAGCGGGATCGGCTGGTGCCTCGGCCGCTTCGACCGCGCCTGGGGGCCCGAGCGCGCCATCTTCGGCAAGATCCGCTACATGAGCTCGGAGAACACCAAGCGCAAGCTGCACCTTCAGCGCTACCTCGCGCGCTGGGGCGGCCGCTGAGGATCTCCCTGGCGCGGCCACCCGCCTGGATATCCGCCGAGCCGAGGGGCGCCACGCGCGCCCGCTGGTGACGCGCGCGAGCGGGCATGCTTTGATACGCGCCCTGACGGGGCGCGTCCGGCCCCGGGGGCACACGAGCCCCGAGCGTGCCAGCCGTGGGAGCCTCTCCACCACCGTCCGCCCGTCCCCTCGGTCGCGTCCTGCGCGGGCTCGCGCGCGTCGCCCTGGTCGGCCTGCTCCCCGGCGCGCTCTTCTACGCCGGGATGTTCGGGCTGTCGGTCGCCTTCCACGCCGACGCCGAGTACCTGGGCGTGAAGGACGAGGCCGTCACGAGCCGCCTCATCGACCTCTTCCACGACCAGATCATCGCGCAGCAGCTGGGCCTCCTCGCGCTCTACCTGGCCATCGGCGCCGCGGTCGGGCTCGCGGCGTTCGGCTTCGTCGAGGTCGCGCGCCGAGGAAGCGGGCGCCCCTACCGCGCGCTCCGCCACCTCTATTGGGTCGTCCTCGCGACCTTCCTCGTCCACAGCTGGTTCCTGGTCTGGTCCATCGGCCACCACCCGGCCATGTACGAGCCTCAGACCCACAACTCCACCTACCTCGCGGTGCTCTTCTGGCTCGGGACGGACGTCCTGCCGCGCCCCGTGGTCGAGGCTGCCCCCTTCGCCCTCGCCGCCGTGGCCGTCGCGCTCCTGGTGCGGCTGGCCGTGCGCTCGCGCGGCGGCCTCGGGCTCCGCCACCCGGCGGACGAGCGCCTCCCCCTCGTCGGCCCCGCCGCGGCCGGCGTCTTCTTCGGCGTCGTCGCGCGGCTCGTGTTCGGCGCCTCCGCCGCAGCCCCGCCCGCGGCAAGCGGCGAGCGCCCCAACGTGCTCATCATCGCCGTCGACTCCCTCCGCGCGGACGTCCTCGCGCGCGACCCGGCCGTGACGCCGAGCATCGACGCCTTCGCCCGGAGCGCCGTCAGCTTCGACGCCGCCTACAGCGTGATGCCGCGCACCTTCCCCGCGTGGGCGTCGATCCTGACCGGCAAGTACCCGCACCACCACGGCGTCCGGAACATGTTCCCCGCCCCGCGCCCGGGGCTCATCATCGCCGACGGGCTGCCCGAGGTCCTCGCCCGCGCCGGCTACCGGACCGCCGTCGTGAGCGACTTCGCCGGCGACGTCTTCGTCCGCGGCGACTTCGGCTTCGCGCACGTCGACGCCCCCGAGTTCACCCTCGCGTCCAACGTCCGCCTGGGCGGCCTCAAGCTCCACGTGCACCTCCTCCCCTACCTCGTCGAGGTCGCGCGCGGGGCCGGCCACCCCGACCTGCTCGCCTTCGAGCGCCTCGGCGACCCGTCGTGGCTCACCGACCGCGCGCTCGACTGGCTCGACGAGGGGGGCCGCCCGTTCTTCCTCACCGTCTTCTACTCGTCGGGCCACTTCCCTTTCGCCGCCCCGGCGCCGTACTACGACCGCTTCACCGACCCGGGCTACCGGGGGCGCTCGCGCTTCCACAAGGCGACCATCGGCAGCCCGCTGCCCGACCCCGCCGAGCGCGCGCGCGAGGAGCGCCACATCCGCGGCCTCTACCAGGGCGCCGTCGCCGCCTCCGACGCCGCCATCGGCCAGCTCCTGGCCGGGCTCGACGCGCGCGGCCTCCGCGACGACACCCTCGTCGTCGTCACCGCCGACCACGGCGAGATGCTCTACGAGGACGGCCTCGGCGTCGGCCACGGCGACCACCTCTACGGTCGCGGCACCCTGAACGTGCCGCTCGTCATCCGCTGGCCGGGCCTCGCCCGCCCGGGCACCCACATCCCGACCGCGGTCCCGCTCGTCGACCTCGCCCCCACCGTGCTCGCGCGCCTCGGTCTGCCGGCCCCCGCCGGCGTCGACGGCGTGGATCAGGGCCCGGTCATCGCCGGCGACGTCCCGCCGACGCCGCGCCCCATCTTCGCCGAGACCGGGCTCACCTTCTTCCCGCCCGAGACCGACCGCGTCGACGACCGCGTCCGCTTCGCCAGCGGCTTCTCGGCCTTCCGCTTCGCCCCCGACACCTGGGCCATCTACCTCGACCCGAAGTTCGAGGCGGTCGCGACCCTGGCCAAGCAGCGCGTGCTCATCGCCGGCGACCGCAAGCTCGTCTACGTCCCGACCCGCGACGGGGTGCGCCTCGAGCTCTACGACACCGTGAACGACCCCGGCGATCGCCACGACCTCGCGGCCGCCGAGCCGAGCCGCCTCGCCGCCCTCGAGCGCGAGCTCTACGCCTGGCTCGCCGAGGACCCCGGCGTCGTGCTCCTGGGGGACTTCGTCGCGCCGCGCGAGCCGCTCGGCGACACCCTCGACCTGGGGGTCGCTCCGTGACGGCGCGCGCGCTCGTCGGGCTGGTGACAGCGCTGCTCGTCAGCGTCGGCGGACCGAGCGGTGCGGCCCCGCCGCCGCTCCGCGTGACGACCCACGACCTCATCGAGGCCCTCGCCCCGGGCGACGTCACGCCCCCGCTCACCGGCCAGCCGCCCGTCGACTGCGTGCGCGGCCACGTCCACGCCCCCTTCCCGAGCTTCTACTCGACCCTCCCGCGCCCGCTGCGGCGCTTCCACCAGCGGGTGACGGTCGGGGGCGGCGGCCCCGGCCGGGTCGAGCTCCGCGACGCGCTCCTGGTCGACGCGCCGCGCGCCTTCTCCTACGTGCTCGTGCCCCCCGAGGCGCCGCGCCTCGAGTTCTCCTATCACCTCTTCGCCTGCCGCGGCGGGACGCGGCGCGGGGTCACGCTGCGCGTGACGGTCGAGGACGCCGATGGGCGGGTCGCGTTCCGGGTGCCGCTGCCGCCGGTTCCCCCGGGCGACGGACCGCGCTGGCAGGACGTGGCCCTGGACCTGCCCCTCGCGGGCGGGCGGCCGGCGCGGCTCGAGCTGGCCTTCGAGGCCGAGCGCGACGGGCCCGTCATCGCCTGGGCCCAGCCGGTCTTGACGGGCCTCCCCGAGCAGCCCATGGGCGACGACGTCAACGTCCTGCTCATCGTCGTCGACGCCCTCCGCGCCGACGTCGTCGGCAGCGCGCGCCGCCCGGAGCTGCCGTCGGTCACGCCCAACTTCGACCGCCTCTTCGAGCGCGGCGCGAGCTTCACCCAGGCGTACTCGGTGTCGAACCAGACGCGCCCGTCGACCCTCGGGCTCCTGGTCAGCCAGGCGCCGTCGGTCGGCGGCTTCCACTCGCGCTCGTGGACCCTGAGCGACCAGCGCAAGCGCGCCTTCTACGACGCCGATCCCCCACTGCTGACGCGGCTCCTGACCCGCGCGGGCTGGTCCGGCGCGCACATCGGCCACAACCACTTCCTGTGGGAGGGGCAGCCCATCGGCTTCGACCACGGCTTCGACCACATCGTCGACTTCCGCGCCGTACCCGAGAACACCCCGGCGATGACCGACGAGGCCATCCGCTTCATCTCGAGGAACGCCGACCGCCGCTGGCTCGTGCTCCTCAACTACACCGCCCCGCACACGCCCTACGACCCGCCCGAGCCCTTCGCGAGCGACGTCGCGGCGCGCGTGCCCGAGAAGCCCGTCGCCGGGATCTCGCGCAACTACCTCGGCGAGGTGGCCTCCGTCGACGACGCGGTCGCGCGGGTCTTCGACGCCCTCGGCGCGCTCGGCCTCGACGACCGGACCCTCGTCATCCTGACCGCCGACCACGCGGAGACGATGCACCCGGCCCACGCCTGCCTCTCGCCAAAGCTCGAGATGCACTGCGAGTACAACCACGGCGTGACCCAGTACGCCGAGGAGATGCGCGTCCCGCTGGTCTTCGCCCTCCCCGGCCGCGCGTTGCCGGGGCGCGTGGTCGAGACGCCCGTCTCGCACATCGACGTCGCCCCCACGGTCCTCGACCTCGTGGGCCTGCCCGCGTCGCCCCGCCACACCGGGGCGAGCCTCGCGCCCGTGCTCGCCGGGGCGCCCGCGCCGCCGAGCGCGATCTACACCGAAGGGCGCTACGCCGCCGCGCTGCGGGTCGGCGACCTGCGGCTCATCGTCCACAGCCGCGAGGACGACATCGGCCCGCGGGCGCGCGTGGGGCGCTCGGGGACGCTCCCGCTCCACGAGCTCTTCGACCTCGCGCACGACCCCGAGGAGACCCACAACCTGGCCCTCGCGGACGACCCGCGCCTCGGGCCCATGCTCGAGGAGCTCGCGGCGGTCCGCGAGCACCTCGCCCTCCTCGCGGCGCGAGACGCCGTGCACACCCCCGCGACACCGGAGGCCGAGACCACCGACCTCGGCCCGGAGGCCGCCAACGCGCTGCGCCTCGAAGCCGACGGGGAGACGCACGCGCTGGTGGCGCGCGTCCGGGTCGCGGGCGACGCGCAGGCGAGCTGCGGCGAGGTCACCGGGGG
>SBGO01000767.1 GCA_006226565.1 Deltaproteobacteria bacterium
CGCGCTGACGAGCACGGCGTCGTGGGGCGCGGCGAGGGTCCACGGGAGCCCCTCGAGATCGCGCTCGAGCGCCCGCGCCTCGCGGGACGCGGTGTAGCCCGGGACGCCGCGTGCGGCCTCGGCCTCGCAGCTCGCGTTGAACCAATGGAGTCGCTCGTCCACGGCGGCAGTTGTGCCCAACGACGCCCCCGAGGACAAGCCGCGGGCCGGCGGAGGCCCACGGCGTCGGGCATCTGGCGTGCCCCCCGTCATCCGTTCTTGACCCGAGCGTCGCGGGTCGCTCTCATGCGACCGCTGGCCCGTCCTCGCCCCCGGAGGTGACCATGCCCCGCACGCTCCTCTTCCTCGCTTCCCTCCTCGCTCCGCTCGCGCTCACGACCGCCGCGGCGAGCGCCCAGACGCCCCGCGTCGCCATCGCGCCGATCGCCGACGAGGTCGGCCTCGACCCGCGCGCGCTGAGCGACATGGTCATCGGGCTCCGCGGCGCCGCGCTCGAGGAGGACATCGACGTCCTCGATCTCAGCGCCGAGGCGGCGAGCGGCGCGGGCTGCGACCTGATCTGCCTCGGTGAGCTGGCCGATCAGCTCGGCGCGGGCTACCTCCTCGTCGGCCTCGCCGGCCGCAGCGAGGCCGGCGGCCTCGAGGTCGCCCTCGAGCTCCGCCGCGTGACCCGCGGCGACGCGAACGAGATCGTGGACACGCTGGTCGCCTCGGCGCCCGACACGCCGACCCTGGTCGTCGGCACCGAGCGGGCCGGGCGCAAGCTCCTGTCGGGCCTCCGCCTCCCGGCCGCGCCGGTGCGGACCACGGTGCGCCGCCCGGTGCGCGTCCAGCCGCGCGGCGACGTCTACCACCCCGCGGTCGTCCAGTGGGACGAGCGCTCGGCGGGGCTCGCGCTGGCGCTCGAGATCCTCTTCCCCGGTGCCGGCCTCGGCTACGCCGGGGACTGGGCCTCGGTCGGCCTCGAGTACCTCGGGATCTTCACCGGCTTCGTGCTGATCATCTCGAGCGTCTCGTCGGTCGACGAGGACGGCGGCCACGTCGACGGCATGGGGATGGGCCTCGGGCTCACGCTCATGTTCGGCTCGCGCATCTACGGCATCGTGCGGGCGCCGGCCGCGGCCGACGAGTACAACACCGACGCGCGCCGCGCCTGGGAGGGCCGGCAGGTGAGCGCCGAGCTTCGCCGCATGCGGCTCCCGGCGCCGGAGATCGGGCTCGCCGCGCCGACCTACACGGCGCTGTCGCTGCCGCCGCTCAGCTTCTGAGCGACGGCGCGCGTTGACCCGCGCGGCGACGTCTGCGAAAGACTCGAGCCTCACCGCAAGACGAGGCTCCCACGATGAACCGCCCGCTCCACCGGGTCACCCCGCTGCTGCTGCTCGCCGCCGCCACCCTGCTCGCCTGCTCCGATGACGCGGGCGGCGGCGGCGCGACCACCCTCGCGGTCACCACGACCGCCACCGCGGGCGCGGCCGAGGCCGGCACGACGGTCACGGCGACCGTGACGCTGAAGAGCGGGTCGGGGGCCGGCCTCGCCGACGTCGCCCTGAGCGCCGAGGTGACGCGCGGCGGCGGGGTCGCGTCGACGGAGACGCTGACGACGAACGCGGACGGCGTGGCGACGCTGACCTGGACCCTCGGGCTCGCGCCGGTCGACAACACCCTGAGCGTCGTGACCGCCGACGGCGAGGCCGGGACCGCGACCGTGCGCGCCACCATCGGCGAGGAGCCGCAGCCGGTCGCCTTCGGCGACGTCGACGCCTTCCTGACCGACCTCGGCCGCAGCGGCTCGACCGAGGGGCTGACCTTCTCGGCGGACGGCACGCTCCTCATCGGCGTGCCCGAGGGCCTCGCCGCCGTCGACCCCGACGGCACCGCGCACGCCGTCAACCCCGGCGGCGCCGGCATCGCCCACCCCCTCGGCCTGGCCGCGGGGGCCGACGGCGCGACCTGGGTGTGCGACTCGGACGCCCACGCGCTGGTGAAGGTCGGCGCGAACGGGCTGGCCACGGTGGTGGTCGACCACGACGGCGACGACCCGCTGGAGACGCCGAACTCGGTCGCCCTGGGCCCCGACGGCCTCGTGTACCTGACCGACTCGTGCCTCGGCCGGGTCCTCCAGATCGACCCCGCCACGGGCGACGTGCTGAGCCGGATCCAGATGGATCTGGCGACCGAGGGGAGCCCCAACGGCGTGGCCTTCGACGACGACGGCGCGCTGTGGTTCACGACCGAGAACACAGCGCTCCTGTGCGGACACGATGGCGTCGAGCTGACCGCGCCCATCGCCGGCCTCTTCAAGGTCGAGATCGGCGCCGACGGCCTCGGCGCGCCGGTCGCCGTCGTCACCGGCGTCGGGCTCTTCGGCGACGGCCTGGCCTTCGACGTCGAGGGCAACCTCTACGCGATCTTCGACACCGCGGAAGGCCTCGCCCTCGACGAGAGCATCGTCTTCGTGCTCCCGAAGGGCGCGACGACGCTCACCCGCTGGTTCGGGGTCCGCGGCCTGATCCTGGCGAACCTCGCCTTCGGACAGGGCGCCTACGGGGAGACGACGCTGTACTTCAGCCTGCTCTCGGTCACGCCGTTCGTGCCCGCCGAGGCGCGGGGGCTGGTCACCCTGCCCGCCGGGCTCGCGGGGCGCCCCCTCCCCTGAACGTGGGCCGATGGGACGCGAGGAGGGACGCTCCCTCCCGCGTCGCCGCTACTCCTCGCGAGCGAGGAGGTCGTCGCTGAGCGCCGCGAAGCGCTGCTCCTGACGCGCCTGCTGGAGCGCCACGAGCACCGTCGCCACAATCGTCACACCCGCGCTGGTGAAGAGCACGACCATTCTGTTCTCCCCGGGCCGTTCGGCCACAGAAGTGTTCCCCCACGACGCACCATGCGGGTTGCGCTGTCTCGGAGCCAGCCCGGGCGCCAGCTTTTTTGTAACAGCCCCGGAATCGCGGCGGACTTTCGGGCGATCCCGGCGCCTCGCCGAGCCCGGAGCGCGGTCGACCGCGGCCGCGTGCACGACGTGATTGCGCTCTCGGGGGGGCTGGGCCACACTCGGGCCCGTTTTTCACGGGCCCCGGCACGCCGACCGGGACCGCAGCAGGCGCCGTGCCATGAACGAGGCCGCCCCCAGGCTCGTCGAGCCGCCCGAGACAGACCTCCGCGACATCAACCGCCTCGCCATCGTCAACCGCGGCGAGCCGGCGCTGCGCCTGATCCAGGCCGTCCGCGAGTACAACCGGGCCGAAGGGACCGCCATCGAGACGGTCGCGCTGCTGACCGCTCCCGACGCCGACAACGTCGTCGCCCACGAGGCCGACCGCGTCGTCATGCTCGCGATCCCCGAGGGGCGCTCGGCGGCGGCCGCCTACCTCGACGTCGACGCGGTGATGGCGACCCTCCGCGCCGTGCGCGCCGACGCCGTCTGGGTCGGCTGGGGCTTCCTCGCCGAGAACGCCGCCTTCGCCGAGGCCGTCGAGGCCGCCGGGCTCCTCTTCGTCGGGCCGACGCCGGCGGCGATGGACCTCGCCGGCGACAAGATCCGCGCCAAGCTCCTCGCGGCCGCCGCGGGCGTCCCGGTCGTCCCGTGGAGCGGCGGGCCCGTCCCCGACCTGGCCG
>SBGO01000437.1 GCA_006226565.1 Deltaproteobacteria bacterium
CGCGGAGACGATGGCGCGCGGGATGCCGGTGAGCGCCGCGGAGGCGCGGCGCGAGACCGCGCTCGCCGCCGCCCCGGCGGACGTGCTCGAGACCCTGCCGGTCCACGACCGGGCGCCCGAGCTGCCCGCCTCGGCGCGGGTCATGCGCACCACGACCGGCCACGCCGACGAGGAGCCGGATCTCGACGAGCCGACGGACATCCGCGACAAGCACCCGCTCACCGAGGCGCCGCGCGTGCGTCGGACGAGCACCGGGATGTACCGCATCGGGGACGCCAAGGCGCCGCGCGAGCGGACCGACGTGGACGTCGAGGCCGCGCCCGCCCCGGACGACGCCATGCTCGGGCGAGCCTCCCGGGCGCCGCGCGTCCACTGGTCCGTGATCGCGCTCGCGGCGGCGCTGGTCGCCCTGCTCGTCTATGTGCTCGTGCGCGCGGCCGCGGGCAGCTCCAACCCGGCGCCCGCCCCGGCGCCCGTCGTGACGCCGCTCGACGCGCCGACGCAGGCGCGGATTCGCTTCGGCGAGGCCGCCCAGGCGCTGCGGCTCGGAGAGGACGCCAAGGCCGAGCGCCTGTTCGAGGCGCTCATGGCGGACGCGGAGCGGCCCGACGGCGCCCTCGCCGGGCTGGCGATGACCTACATCAAGGCTGGCAAGCTCGTCGACGCCCAGCCGGTGCTCGAGGCCCTCAACCGCAAGGTGGGCGGGGACGCGCGCGTGCTGGCGTGGCTCGGGCTGATCCACGCCCGTGAGGGTCGGCTCGACGACGCGCGGACGCGGTTCCGCGAGGCTCGCAAGAGCGCGACCGGCCCCCTCGCCGAGCGCCTCGATGAGCTGCTCGCCACCTTCGAGTAGGCCCGTGACGTTGATCCTCGGTATCGAGTCGTCCTGCGACGAGACGGCGGCCGCCGTCGTGACCGACGCCGGTGTGGTGCGGTCGAACGTCGTGCACAGCCAGATCCCCATCCACGCCCAGTACGGCGGCGTGGTGCCGGAGCTGGCGTCGCGCAACCACATGCTCGCGATCCAGCCGGTCATCGCGCAGGCCCTCGTGGACGCCGGCGTGACCCTCGACGACATCGGCGCCATCGCGGTCACCGCGGGACCGGGCCTCGCGGGGAGCCTGCTGGTCGGGCTGCAGGCGGCCAAGGCGATCGCCTGGTCGCGGAGGCTGCCGATCGTGCCGATCGACCACATCGCGGCCCACGTGCACGCCCCGTTCCTGCGCGACGACACCTACGCCGGCGCAGGCGAGCTGCGGCCCCCCTACGTCGCGCTGGCGGTGAGCGGCGGCCACACGAGCCTCTATCGCGTCGACGGGCCGGGGGAGTCGACGGTCCTCGGCCAGACCCTCGACGACGCCGCCGGCGAGGCCTTCGACAAGATCGCCAAGATGATGGGCCTGCCCTACCCCGGCGGGATCTACATCGACCGCCTCGCCCAGCGCGGCCGCGCCGACGCCATCGACCTGCCGCGGCCGATGCTCCACCGGGACCTCGACTTCTCGTTCTCGGGCTTGAAGACCGCCGCGCGCCTCGCCCTCGACGCGATCTTCGGCGACGCGCCGCCCGATCCGGAGCACCCCGCCTTCGCGGACCTCGCCGCCAGCGCCCAGGCCGCGATCGTCGACGTCCTCGTCGCGAAGTCGCTCGCCGCCTGCAAGCAGACGGGGCTGAAACAGCTCGTCGTCGCGGGCGGGGTCGCCAGCAACTCGGGCCTGCGGACACGGCTCGCCAGCGCGGCCGCGAAGCGCGGCGTGACCGCGTTCATCACGCCGGCGCGCTACTGCACCGACAACGCCGCCATGATCGCCGGCCTCGGCGCGGCGCTGCTCGCGGCGGGGCATGGCCTCAGCGGCGACGACCTCCTGACCCTCGACATCCACACCACCAGGAGACCGGCGCGATGAAGGCCAACAAGCGCCTCGGGCAGCACTTCCTCCGTGACCCCGAGGTGCTCGCCGACATCGCGGCGATCGCCGACGTCGAGCGCTCCGCCGGGGTCCTCGAGATCGGGCCCGGCGAGGGCGCGCTGACCGCCTTCCTGGCGCGCTCCGGGCGCCCCGTGGTCGCCCTGGAGAAGGACGCCCGCGCGGTCGCCGAGCTGGGCGAGCGCTTCGGCGATCGCGTGCGGGTGGTCGAAGGAGACGCGCTGACGGCGGACCTGAAGGCCCTCCTCCCGAGCGCGGAGGGCGCGCTGCCCGTCGTCGTGGGCAACCTCCCCTACAACGTCGGCGGCGCCATCTATCAGCGGCTGCTGACGCTCCGCGGGGCCGTGTCGCGCATGGTGCTGATGCTGCAGCGCGAGGTGGCGGTGCGGCTCATCGCGCAGCCGAAGACGCGCGCCTACGGCATCCCGTCGGTCGTGACGGCGCTGCTCGCGAAGGCGTGGCTCGTCCGCGACGTCCCGCCACGCGCGTTCGCGCCGCCGCCGAAGGTCGAGTCGTCGATCGTGCTGGTGGAGCTGCTGCCCGACCCGCCCCTGACCCTCGACGAGCTCGACGCCTTCGATCGCTTCCTCGTCCGGATGTTCCACAACCGGCGAAAGACGCTCGGGAACTCCCTCGACGGCAGCGGCGTCGACCTCGACGCGGCCGGGATCGCGCGCACCGCGCGCATCGAGGAGCTCGATCCGAGCACGCTGCTGGCGCTCTTCCGCGCGGCGACCCCGGAGGACGGCGGCGAGCCGCGAGGCTAGCTACTCGGCGGGCGTGACCCCGTCGGCGTCGTTGCAGAAGGGGTAGGTGCCGAAGTCGGTGACGCAGCGGTAGCCGTCGCGGCAGTCCGAGTCCCTCTCGCACTGCAGCATGCAGTAGCTCGTGTCCTCGGTGAAGCGGACGCAGACCCCGTAGTCCGGGCAGCCGCGCTCGACGCAGCTCTTCGACGTGCAGTAGCCGTCCGGCAGCGACAGCTCGCAGTACATCGCGTTGCCGCAGTCGGTCTGGGTCGTGCACGCGTCGCCGACCATCGCCGAGCAGCCGGCGGCGAGCGAGGCGAGGAGGAGGACGGCGGCGACGAGGGCGGGCTTCATGCGCGACGGCGTACCACAAACCGCCCCGTCGGGGGAACAGCAGAGCGCTCGCGCCGGCCGCGGCGGCCGCCGGGCGCGCCTCACGGGACACCGCGCTGGCGGCCGATGACGGCGAGCCGCGCCAGCTCCACGCCGGCGCGGACGAGGGCGAGGCCGGCGATGACGTGGAGGATCCCCGCCAGGTAGTCCTTCTTCGCGAAGAGGTCGCCGGAGACGGCGAAGAACCAGATGCAGGCGGCGAAGAGCGCCGTCGCGAGGAGCAAGAGGACCGCGTTCTTCATCGGAGATCCACCAGGTACCAGGCGAGGACGACGAGCACGGCCGCGGCCGCGAGCCCGAGGGCCAGCAGCAGGCTGCCGCGGGTCGGGCGGCGCTGCAGCACGAGGGAGGCACGGTAGCGGCGCCGCGCATGCGGATCGAGGACGACCTCGGCGAGCTTCACGCCGATCGCGCGCACGCCGGCGTACCAGGCCGCGACGGCGCCGACGAGCAGCGTCACGTTGGCCGCCAGCGGCTCGACGTCGCGCTCGCCGAAGGCGGCCCGGTAGAAGGCCGCCGTGATGGCGACCACGACGACGAGGGTCGCGGCCGACAGCGGATGGACGCGCCCGGCGGCCGGGAAGTCCGGGGCGTCGGCCGGCGGCGCGGCGTCGGGGACGGGGCGTGGGGGCCAGAGATAGACGAGGAACCACGCGGTCCCGGCGACGGCGACGGCGAGCAGCGCCCAGAGGCCGCCGCTGCCCTCGTGGACGGCGCGGTCGGTGACGCCGCGGAGGCTCACGAGCGCGGGCAGGTGGGAGGCGGGCCAGGCCCAGAGCGTCACCCACGGCCGCGTGCCGCGGACGGCGAAGGGCAGCACCAGGTACGGCAGCGCGATCAGGGTCCAGCCCAGCCCGTCCACGGGCAGGCCGAGCCAGCGCGCCCCCCAGGACGCCGGGAGCACCAGGAGCAGGCCGGTGAACACCGCGCCGATCGCCGCGAGGAGGGTTGCACGCACCGCCGCATGGTAGGGCGCTTCGACGACGACGGCCAGCGCGAGACGACTTGCGTGCACGCCGCACAGCGCGTGACGCGCCGCGTCTTTATCCGCGTTGCCGGGTGTGGTAGGCAGGCGTCGGCGCTGGTCGCCGGGTCAGCGTGCGTCGTCCCTTCAGCCAATCTCGGGCGCGCGCGGGTGATTGCACCGACTCTCCCGGTCGGCCGGCCGGACGCACAGGAGTGGCATGGCGATTCAATCGAAGACGTGGGCCGATCTCTCCGCCTCGGATCTGCGCCAAGCCTATGAGATCGCGCTCGAGACCCGCGCGCAGATCGTCACCTGCATGGCCATGAAGACCCGCGGCGAAGGGGTCGAGTTCTGGATCGGCGGCCCCGGCGAGGAGGTCCACGGGACCGCGTCGGCGCTGGCGCTCCATCGGGCGGTCCGCGAGACCGAGCCCGGCGGCGAGCTCGCCCTCTTCTGCCACTACCGGAGTGACGCCCTCGCGGCGATGAACGCCGAGCTCCTGGGCGACCACGACTCCGTGCTCGACTACTTCCGCCAGGCGCTCTCGCGGACGACCGATCCGCACTCGGCCGGGCGCCAGACCGTGATGCACCTGTGCCGCCCCGACCTCGGGCTGTGGCCGGTCCAGAGCCCGGTCGGCATGCAGCTCAGCAAGGCCGCCGGCTACGCGCGTGGCCTCCAGCTGCTGAAGCGGCGCGGCCTCGCCGTCGGCATCGTCGGCGACGGCACCACCGGCGAGAGCGACTTCCACGAGGCGATGATGGCGGCGAGCCTGTGGCAGCTGCCGCTGCTCATCGTCGTCACCAACAACGACGTCGCCATCACCGTCTCCCCCGAGGACGGGCGCGGGATCCGCGACTACGGCAAGTACGCCGCCGCCTTCGGGCTCGACTACTTCACCTGCGACGGCCACGACTTCCTCGACACCTACCAGGTCACCCGCGAGGCCGCCGCGTCGGTGCTCGCCAACGGCCGGTCGGCGCTGCTCGTCGCCTCGGTGCCGCGCCTGATGGGTCACTCGAGCTCCTCGGGCGGCCAGTTCGAGTTCGACGTCCGCGACCCGCTCCTCGAGTTCGGCGCGTGGCTCGCCGAGCACGACGTCGTCCCCCCGGCGGCGACCTTCCGGCGTGGCGAGATCGACCGCCGCAAGAGCTACTTCGAGGTCCACGAGCTCGGCGACCTGATGGAGAGCGGCCTCGAGAAGGTGCGAAGCGCCTTCTCCCAGGCGCGGCGCGAGCCCATCCCGTCGCTCGAGGCCGGCGACGTGTGGCGCCACGTGCACCCGCCCTTCCCCGAGGTCGAGGAGCCCGAGGTCAACCCGCGCTCGACCACGCGCATCCAGGTCAACGAGGCCCTCAACGTGGCCCTCGACCGCATCCTGGCCGGCGGCAAGGCGGCCATCTGGGGGCAGGACGTCGGCCACCGCGGCGGCATCTTCCGCGTCACCCAGGGACTCATCGAGAAGTACCCCGACCAGGTGCGCGACGCGCCGATCAACGAGCCGATGATCGTCGGCACGGCGATGGGGGCGGCGCTCCACAAGGAGCTGACGCTCCTGCCCGAGGTGCAGTTCGGCGACTACACCCTCAACTGCCTCCACTGGTTCGTCCACCTCGGCAACGTCTACTGGTCGACCAACGGCCAGACGCCGGTGAACGTGACCGTCCGGATGCCGGTGGACCCCGTGCTCGGCGGCGCCGTCTACCACTCGATGAGCGTCGACGGCTACTACGGCAACATCCCCGGGCTCGTGATCACCGTGCCGTCGTGCGCCTACGACGCCTACGGGCTCCTGCGCACCGCGGCGGCCTACACGGGGCCCGTGCTGCAGCTCGAGCCGAAGCGCCTGTACCGGATGAAGCTCGGCCCCGCCCTCCCCGGCGAGGCGAGCGACCCCAAGGTGCTCCAGGCGACGCGGCGAAACGGCGAGATGCCGAGCTTCGACGACTACCAGATCCCGTTCGGCAAGGCGGCGACCCGTCGCCAGGGGCGCGACCTGACGGCCATCGGCTGGGGCTGGGCGGCGTGGCAGGCGGTCTCGGCGGCGAACACCGTCGCCAAGCACCGCGGCATCGAGACCGAGGTCCTCGACCTCCGCACCCTCAAGCCCTACGACCGCGAGGCCATCTTCGCGAGCGCGCGCCGCACCGGCCGCGTCCTGGTGGTGTCGAACGACCGGACCTTCGCGGGCTTCGCGCGCCAGATCCAGGGCGACCTGGTCGAGAACGTGCCGGGCGTGACCGTCCGCGTGGTCGGGCAGCTCAACACCCCGGCGGTGGGCCAGTCCCGCGCCCTCGAGGACGCCATCACGCTGCAGGTCGAGGACATCGTCGACGCCCTGCACGCCCTGGCCGACGAGCGCCCCGGCGCCTGGCTCGAGAACGACCTGCACTGGCTCAGCTACGCGCCGTCGCAGCTCCTGAGCTGAGAGGACGCGAAAGCGCGGGCGAACGCGGAGGCGTGGGCGGACGCGTAGGCGCGAGCGGACGCGGAGGCGTGGGCGAACGCGGAGGCGTGGGCGCAGACGTGTACGGGTCGAGGCTGTCGCGTTGACGCCAGCATGTGGCAGGCGAGGCGCCCACGGGCCAGCACGGTGGCCGTCGGCGAAGCCGACACACCTTCCCCCGCGGAGCGGGGGACCGCCGAAGGCGGGTCGGGGGACAGCGAGCGAGGTGGCGCCTGCAATGGCTCCCGCTGAGGGTTCCCGCCGCGGGCCGAGCGTGCGAGGTCCGCGGTGGGATGCGGGAGCCATTGCACCAGGGCGCCGCCGAGCGAGCGATGTGATCGCCCTACAGCTTCTCGAGGACGGCCTGGGCGCGCTCCTGCACGGTCTTGTCGGTCTCGCCCAGGATGAACTCCTGGAGCGGGCGGGTCGCCTTGTTCGAGCCGAGCTTCTCGAGGGCGTCGAGGGCGGCGAGCTTGACGTCGACGTCGCGGTCGAAGAGGCCGCGGACCACCTGCTCGAAGGTGTCCGGCTCGGTCATCTGGGACAGCGTCGAGAGCGCGAAGAGCTTGAGGTCCTTGCTCGCCCGCTCGTCGCTCACCACGCCGCCGATGGCGCGGGTGGCGCGCGGGTCGTCGCGGTAGCCGCCGAGCCCGGCGACGCCGTGGTGGCGGACCTGCTCGTCGGACTCGAGCATCGCCTTGTCGTAGATGTCGAAGAGCTTCGGGTCGCCCGGCGTCGCGAGCGCGACCAGGGTCTCCATCGCGGCCCGCTTGATCTCGATCTTCCGGTTGGCGACCAGCCACTTCACCTTGTCGAGGGCGCTGGCGATCTTCCGCTCGCGCACGCCGTCGATGGCGGCGACCTTCACGTCGCTCTCGCGGTCGTCGAGGTAGGCGACGAGGATGGCCTCGCCCTCGGGGCGGCTCGAGTGCCCCATGGCGTAGGCGACCTGCGCCCGCACGAGCGGGTCGGCGTCGTCCTTCAGGCCGGCGAGCTTGGCGGCGATCTCGTCGTCCGGGATGCGCGCGAGCGCGTAGGCCGCGGCCTGGCGAACCGGCGCCTCGCCCGAGCCGAGGGCCTCGATGAGGACGGCGTTCGCCCGCTTGTTCGGCTTGTCCTGGCTGAAGGCCGCGAGCGACTTGATGGCGAGCTCGCTCACCGTCGGATCGGTCGACTTCGAGATGCGGATGACCTGGTCGAGCGGCTGCACGCCGATGATGGTGGTCGCCTGCTGGGTGAAGAGCTCCCGCTCGCCCGCGTCCGCCGCGGCGCGGACCGCCGCGGCCAGCGGCTCGAGGCCCGCGGTGTCCTTGAGGGCGCCGAGCGCGAGCGCGGCCGCCTTGCGGACGTCGGGCTCGGAGCGCGTGAGCGCCTTGCCGAGCGCGAGGGTGGTGCCCGGGATGCGCTCCTTCTCGACGAGCTTCGCGGCGTAGACGGCGTTGGCCGCGCCAGCGTCGGTGACGAGCCAGCTGACGCCGCGGGCGCGCTCGGGCCCGGTCGCCACGTCGGCCAGGGTGCGGCCGGCCTTCTCGCGGATGTCGGTGGCGATCTTCTGGTCGTCGAGCCACTCGGTCATGAGGCCGAACTGCTTGAGCTCGGTCACCGCGCTCACCGCGGCCTCGCGGACGACGGCGTTGTTGTGCTTGACCAGCCCGGCGATGCCCGAGGCGAAGCCGGTGTCGCCGGTCTTGACGAGCCCCTTGATGGCGGCGACCACGACCGCGGCGTCGGGGCTCGAGAGCTTGTCGAGGAGGAGGTACTTCTCGTACTCGTTCTTGCCGAGGCCGACGAGCATCCGCACCGCGGCGAGCTTCACGTCCGAGGCCTGATCCTTCTCGACCACGCCCTCGAGGGCCTTGACGACGGGCGTCGTCGACTTGCCCTTGAGGAGCTCGAGCGCGGCGAGGCGCACCTCCGCGGACGCGTCGCCGAGGCGGTCGATGACGACGGCGTCCTGCTCCTTGAGGCGGAGCGCCGCGATGTTCTTGAGCAGGTGCAGGCGCGTGGTGGTGCCGGCCGTCTCGAGGAGGGTCCGGGCCGCCTGCTGGATGCTCTTGTCCGAGGCGGCCAGCCGCTCGTAGAAGCGGACCGCCGGGATGATCTCGTCGCCGGCCTCGACGAAGCCGGTCGCCACCCGCCCGGGGGGCAGCGCGGCGCCGATCGGCAGGACCGGGACGAGGGCCCCGCGGGTGAAGGTGCCGGCGGTGACGGGCTTGCCGTCGCGGGTCACCTCGCGGACGCCCGACTGCAGCAGCGTGTAGTACACCGCGCCGAGCGCACGGTCGGCGACGTTCGGATCGTCCGCCCGCGCGGCGTCGAGCTTGACGCTCGCGGCGCGCCCCGCCGGCACCACCGCGATCGCCTCGACCTCCGGGAGCTTCGCCTTGAGCTCCTTCATCGCGGCGTCGACGAGCGCCGGCCCGGTCAGCCGCACCGTCACGTCGACGTTCACGAGGACGTAGGTCTCGATGCTCTCACCGCCGCCGAGCTCGATGGCCTGCGGCAGGAAGTATTGGAACGACGCGGCCGCCGCGCTCCCGCTGAGGAGAGCGACGAGGAGAAGGGAGAGAACGGCTCGAACCACGATGACCTCGGCCCCCGGGGGGCGGGACGGGATAAGGGCGGGATGTTTTTTTCTGGATTGACACGGTGTGTCAAGGATCCGCCGACGCGCCGGCTGCTCCGCTCCAGCACAACCGCCACCACCCACCGACCATGCCCGCGGACCGCGCCCAGGGGGCGCCGGAGGATCACCCCTCCAGCGCGCCCTGCATGAGCTCGTAGAAACGGGGCTCGAGCTCGCCGATGCGGCTGGCGTCGGCGCCGCCCGCCTGGGCGACGTCGGGCTTGCCGCCGCCGCGCCCGCCGACGATCTCGGCGAGCTGACCGACGAGCTTGCCCGCGTGGACGCGCTTGGCGAGGTCCTTCGTCGCGGCCACCACGAGGCTGACCTTGGCGCCGTCCTTGCCGGCGACCAGGACCGCGCCGGAGCCGAGCTGCTCGCGCAGCGACTCGGCGAGGGCCCGGATGTCCTTGCCCGGGACGCCGTCCATGCGCACCACGGCGGCCTTGACGTCACCGAAGAGGCGGGCGTTCTGCACGCTGGCGGTCGCCTCGGCGCGGCGGGCCTGGAGCTTGGCGTCCTGGAGCTGCTGGTCGAGCTCCTTGCGGTCGTCGAGGAGCTTGCCGACGCGATCGACGACGTGCTCGACGCCGACGTTGAGGGCGTCGGCGGCCGCGCGCAGGACGGCGTCGCGCTGCTGCACCCACTCGACCGCGCCCATGCCGGTGACCGCCTCGACGCGGCGGACGCCCGACGAGATGGCCGCCTCGCTGACGATCTTCATGAGCCCGATGTCGCCGGTGGCGCGCACGTGCGTCCCGCCGCAGAGCTCGACCGACTCGCTGCCGACGCTGAGCACCCGCACCTCGTCGCCGTACTTCTCCTCGAAGAAGGCGATGGCGCCCTTGCCCATCGCGGCGTCCATCGACATGAGATCGGTGGACACCGGCTCGTTGGCGACGACGTGCGCGTTGACGAGCAGCTCGACCTGGCGAATCTCCTCGTCGCTCATCGCGCCGGTGTGGCTGAAGTCGAAGCGCAGGCGCGCCGGGCCGACCATCGAGCCGCGCTGGCGGACGTGGTCGCCGAGCACCTTGCGGAGCGCGTCGTGGAGGAGGTGGGTGGCGCTGTGGTTCTTCCGCGTGGCGTTGCGCGCCGCGGTGTCGATGCTGGCCGCGACCCGATCGCCGAGCTCGACCACGCCGTCGTCGATGACCGCGACGTGGACGAAGATGTCGCCGAAGGGCTTCTGGGTGTCGTTGACGGTCAGGCGCGCCGGCTCGTTGCCGAAGCCGACGATGACGCCCGAGTCGCCGACCTGGCCGCCGGACTCGGCGTAGAACGGCGTCTGGTCGAGCACGATCTCGACGCGCTGCCCGGCCGCCGCGCGCGGCACCGGGGCGCCGTCGACGAGGAGGGCGAGCACGGTGGCCTCGGCCTCGTCCCGGTCGTAGCCGAGGAAGGTCGTGGGCGTGATGCCGCCCTCGACGAGGTCCTGGTAGCTCGACAGGTCGCCGGTGCCGAACTTGCTGGCGGCGCGGGCGCGCTCCCGCTGCTCCTCCATCGCGACCGTGTAGCCCTCGTGGTCGTAGGAGAAGCCCTTCTCGGCGAGGATCAGCGCGGTCAGGTCCGGCGGGAAGCCGTGGGTGTCGTAGAGCTCGAAGGCGACGCGGCCGTCGAGGACGCGGCCGTGGCCGTCGCCGAGGTGGGCGATCTCCTCGCCGAGGCGCTTGAGGCCCGCGTTGATGGTGCGGCCGAAGCGCGTCTCCTCCTGGAGCACGATGCGACGGATGGTGTCCGCGCCCTCGCGGAGCTCCGGGTAGACGTCGCCGAGGATGTCGATGACGGTCTGGGTGGTGTCGACGAGGAAGGGGTCGGTCAGCCCGATCATGCGCCCGAAGCGGATCGCGCGGCGCATCACGCGGCGGAGCACGTAGCCGCGGCCCTCGTTGTCGGGGTAGATGCCGTCGGCGATGAGGTTCGCGGCGGCGCGGCTGTGGTCGGCGATGACGCGCAGCGCCACGTCGATCTCGGGCTCGGTGCGGTAGGTGACGCCGGCCTTCTTCGCGACCTGCTCGATGATCGGCATGAAGAGATCGGTGTCGTAGTTGTTGAGCTTGCCCTGGAGCACCGCCGTGAGGCGCTCGAGGCCGGCACCGGTGTCGATCGACGGCTTGGGGAGCGGCGTCAGGACGCCGTCGGCGGAGCGGTCGAACTGCATGAACACGAGGTTCCAGAGCTCGAGGTAGCGCTCGTCGCCCTCGGGGTCACCGTAGGGGACGTCCACCTTGCCGCCCGACATCGCCGGGCCGAGATCGATGTGGATCTCCGAGCAGGGGCCGCACGGGCCGGTGTCGCCCATCGACCAGAAGTTGTCGGGATCCCGGTGGATGCGCTCGACCGGGATGCCGATCATGTCGCGCCACAGGGCGTAGGCCTCCTCGTCGTCCGGGTAGACGGAGACGTGGAGCTTGTCGGCCGGGAGCTCGGCGACCTTGGTCAGGAACTCCCACGCGTAGGCGACGGCGTCCTTCTTGAAGTAGTCGCCGAAGCTGAAGTTCCCGAGCATCTCGAAGAACGTGTGGTGGCGCGCGGTGCGGCCGACGTTCTCGAGATCGTTGTGCTTTCCGCTGACCCGGAGGCACTTCTGGGACGAGGTCGCCGTGCTGTAGTCGACCTGCCGCTCGCCGACGAAGACGTCCTTGAACTGGACCATGCCGGCGTTGACGAAGAAGAGCGTCGGGTCGCTCGGCGGAATCAGCGCGTAGCTCTTCACGACGCGGTGGCCGCGCTCGGCGAAGAAGTCGATGAACGCCTTTCGGATCTCGGTCGCGGAGCGCAGGGCCATGGTTCCTCCGGTGCTACCCCTTCAAGGGCCGCACACGTTGGCGCAGCGACCCGCGCGAGGTCAATACGGAAACGCTTCGAGCGCAGCGGTCTCGGCGGTTCGCCCACGGGACCGCCAGGGGCCAGAACGCCGAGCGCCCCCGGAGCGTCGGCTCAGGGGGCGCGGGCGGGATCTACGCGGTCCTGGAGGTCAGGCCGCGCTCTCCTCGGGGTCGCGCGCCGGGCGGCTCAGACCGAAGTGCTCGAGGATGGCGGCCTCGATCCGATCGGCGAGCTCGGCCTCCTCACGCAGCCGGTTCTTCACGTTCTCGCGCCCCTGGCCGAGGCGCTCACCGGCGTAGGAGAACCAGGAGCCGGACTTCTCGATGATGTTGAGGTTGACGCCCTCGTCGATGATCGAGCCCTCGCGGCTGATCCCCTCGCCGTACATGATGTCGAAGGTGACCTTCTTGAACGGCGGCGCCAGCTTGTTCTTCACCACCGTGACCTTGGTCTGGTTGCCGATCGCCTCGTTGTCCGACTTGATCGAGCCGATGCGGCGGATGTCCATGCGCACCGACGCGTAGAACTTCAGCGCGTTGCCGCCGGTGGTGGTCTCGGGGTTGCCGAACATGACCCCGATCTTGTTACGGATCTGGTTGATGAAGATGACGCAGGTCTTGCTCTTCGCGATGGTGCCGGTGAGCTTCCGGAGCGCCTGCGACATCAGGCGCGCGTGGAGACCCATGTGGCTGTCGCCCATCTCGCCCTCGAGCTCGGCCTTCGGCACGAGCGCGGCGACCGAGTCGACCACCAGCACGTCGATGGCGTTGGACTTCACCAGCATGTCGGCGATCTCGAGCGCTTGCTCGCCGTAGTCGGGCTGGGAGATGAGCAGGTCCTCGGTCCGCACGCCGAGCTTCTTGGCGTAGCTCACGTCGAGCGCGTGCTCGGCGTCGATGAAGGCCGCCACGCCGCCGCCCTTCTGCGCGTTCGCCACGATGTGGAGCGCCAGCGTCGTCTTGCCCGAGGACTCCGGCCCGAAGATCTCGACGATGCGGCCCTTCGGCACGCCGCCGACCCCGAGGGCGATGTCGAGCGGGAGCGAGCCCGTCGGGATGACCGTGATGCCGTCCGCCAGGGTCGCGCCCTCGCCGAGCCGCATGATGCTGCCCTTGCCGAACTGGCGCTCGATGGCAGAGACGGCGAGCTCAATGGATTTTTCGCGGGGGATCTCGCGGGTGGCCATGCTGGGGGTTCTCCTGTGGGGGCGTGTGGCGCCTGCCGGCGGGCCCGGTGCGCGGGTCGGCCGAAGTGTTTGGACCTTCCTCGCGCACTACTGCACAGATGTCAAGTGCGGATCGGGCCGAGGGTCGCGCGGCGGACGAGATCCAGCGCGGTCCACGCGCTGACGACGCGGTTGCGCTCGCGCTCGAAGGGGAAGCGACGGCGCAGGTGACGCACGCCGTCCGGCCCGGCGAGGGCGAAGTACACGGTGCCCACGGGCTTGTCCGGGGTCCCCCCGGTCGGCCCGGCGATCCCGGTCACGGCGACCGCCCAGGTCGCGCCCGAGCGCTCGCGCTGGCCGAGGGCCATCGCCTCGGCGACGGCCTCGCTGACGGCGCCGTGCTCGGCGAGCAGCGCCTCGGACACGCCGAGGAGCCGCGTCTTCGCGGCGTTCGAGTAGGTCACCGCGCCCTCGAGGAACCACGCGGAGGAGCCGGAGACGCCCGTGCACATCCCGGCGACGAGGCCGCCAGTGCAGGACTCGGCCGTCGCGAGGGTCTCGCCGCGGGCCAGGAGCTGGGCCGCGACGGCGTCCACGAAGCCCGTCGCCTCGTCCTCGGCGAAGACGAGCTCGCCCAGCGCGGCGTGGGCCGCGTCCCGGCGCTCGGCGAGCAGCGCCGAGGCCACGGCGGCGTCGGGCTCGTCGGCGTGGAAGCTGACGCGGATCTCGGGGAAGTGCGCCCGGTAGGCCAGGTGCACCCGCGGGTCGTGCGGGAGGTCGGCGAGCTTCGAGGCCACCGACGACTCCGTATTTCCGAACGTCTTGAGGAGGATGCTGCGGTAGGGCCGAACGTCCGCGTGGGCCTCGACCCACGGGGCGAGGTGGAGCCCGATGAGGTGCTCGAGCTCGCGCGGGACGCCGGGGAAGAAGAAGAAGGTCGCCCCGCCGGGCGCCTCGAGCCGCACGCAGGGTGCGGTCCCGACCGGGTTGTCGAGCACCGCCGCGCCGCGCGGGGCGAGCGCCTGGCGGGCGTTGTTCGGCGTGAACGGGTAGCCGCGGGCGGCGAAGCGCGCCTTCAGCCGCTCGAGCGTCGCGCTGTCCTCGTCGAGTGGGACGGCGAGGAAGCGGGCCGCGGCCTCCATCGTGATGTCGTCGCTGGTCGGGCCGAGGCCGCCCGTGACGAGCACGAGGTCCGCCGCCCCGGCCGCCCGCGCGAACGCCTCGACGATGGCGTCGTGGGTGTCGGGCACCGTCTGCCCGCGGCGGACGGCGAGGCCCTGCCGCCGGAGCCAGCCGGCCAGCCGCGCGGTGTTCGTGTCGGCGAGGTCCCCGTTGAGGAGCTCGTTGCCGATGGCGACGATCTCGACGCGCATCAGCCGCCGAGGGCCGCGGTCGCCGCGATGGCCTCGAGGATCTTCGTGGTCGTGTCGGGCACCACCGCGTCGCTGACGAGGCTCACGGTCAGGAGCTTGCCGTCCTTGACCAGGGCGATGAGCTCGAGCCCGACCTGCTGCTGCTGCTCGTCGCTGCCCTTGAAGCTGCCGCTCATGTAGAGGCCGTCGAAGCCCGCGGCGCCCTTCCAGGGATCACCGAGGGTCAGCGAGAGCGAGCGCCCCTCGTCGGTCGCCGCCTTGATGATGTTGTCCTTGATCTTGTCCCACGGGACCTCGGCGCCGGCCGGAGGGCCCTCCTCGATCGCGAGCATCAGGACGTAGAAGGGGCGCTTCTGGGCCGGGTCCGGCGCCTGCTCGAGCACCAGCACGGCCTCGTCGGTCCGCACCGCGTTCCACGCCGGCGCCTTGATCTTCGCGCCGCCGAGCGCGGACACGCCGTACTCCTTGTCGAGCTGCGGCGGCCCGGGCTGCGCGTAGGCCGCGGCGGTCAGGAGCAACAGCAGGGCTGTCGTGAGGGCGAGCTTGGGCATGGCGGCTCCGGGGCTATTGCGCGGCTCAGAACGTGTAGCCGTCCGGGATGATGCCCCGGCGCGGGACGACGATCACCCCGTCGCGCACGCGGATGTACTCGTCCTGGTATTCCTTGAGGTTGCGCTCGTTCAAGAGGCGCACGCCGCGCCCGATGCGCACGTCGCGGTCGACGATCGCGTTGCGCAGGATCGAGAACTCGCCGATCCCGAGCGGGATCGTGCCCGCGGGGAGATCCGAGTCGAAGTCGTAGGAGCCGGCGCCGCTCGAGACGACGCGCTCGAGGGTGCAGCCGGGGCCGATGACCGTGCGGATGCCGATGACCGACTTCCGGACGGTCGCGCCGTCGCCGATGATCGCGCCGTCGCAGAGCAGCGCCCGCTGGACCAGCGCCTCGCCGACCTTGGCCGGCGGCAGGAAGCGCTGACGCGAGTAGAGGCGGTGCTCGTCGGAGAAGAGGTTGAGCGCCGGGACCGGGTCGGTCAGCTCGAGGTTGACCCGGTGGTAGCTCGCGATGGTCCCCACGTCCTCCCAGTAGCCGGTGAACGGGTAGGCGTGGAGGCGGTTGCGCTCGAGGGCGGTGTGGAGGACGTGCTTGCCGAAGTCGTCGCGCTGGTCGAGGTCGAGCAGCTCGCGGAGCACCGGGTAGCGGAAGAGGTAGATGCCCATCGACGCGAGGTGCGTGTGGGGCGCCTCGAGCCCGGGGACCGTGAAGGCGTCGAGGACGGCCTCGTCCTGCGGCTTCTCGGCGAACTCGAGGATGGTGTTGTCGCCGTCGACCTTCATCACGCCGAAGCGGCGCGCCTCGTCGCGGCCGCAGGTGGTCGCGGCGATGCTGACGTCGGCGCCGCTCGCGCGGTGCTTCGCGACGAAGTCGCGCAGGTCCATCATGTAGACCTGGTCGCCGGCGAGCACGAGGATGTCGTCGTCCTCGTCGGCCTCGAGGCGCTTGATCTGCTTGCGGACGGCGTCGGCGGTGCCCTGGTACCAGCCGTCGCCGGTCCCCGCCTGCTCGGCCGGGAGCACGCTCACCTGGCCGGCCCGGAACACGTCGAATCGATAGGTCTGGGCGACGTGGCGGTTGAGCGACGCCGACAGGTACTGGGTGAGGACGAAGATGTCGTGGATGTCGGCGTTCAGGCAGTTCGAGATGGGGATGTCCACCAACCGGAACTTGCCCGCGATCGGCACCGCGGGCTTCGCGCGGTGGGACGTGAGGGGCTGAAGGCGCTCACCGCGCCCGCCACCGAGAATCACTGCGATCGTCTTGCCCATGATTCAGTCGTCCAGGTCCAGCTCGGCGAGGATCGACTCGACCACGGAGTCGGCTTCGCCTTCGTCCTCCTCGAGCGGCACGATCTCGGCCTGCCACCCGAGGTAGCTGCCGCGCGCCTTCGGCGCCTTCTGCTCGAGCACCCAGCTCACCCGCAGGATCTCCTCGGGCTCGAGCCGGGTCCGCTGGGTGCCGCGGACGACCAGCGTCGGGCGCTCCCCCTCGACCTCGACGTCCTCGAGCTCGAGCTTCTCCATGAGCTTCACCAGCGCCTCGGCCCCCTTGTTCAGGGAGGTCTCGACCGAGTGCTCGAGCCGGTGCTCGGCCTCGGGGTCGGAGCCGGCGTTGAGGAGCCCGGAGATGAGCTTGCCGTCCTCGATGCTCCGCCACTCCTTCTCGCCCGGGAGGAGCTGCTGATAGCCCTCCCAGCGCGGGTCCATGCGGCTGATGAAGAGGATCTCCATCCCCATCGAGGCGCGGATGCGGTCCTCGAGGCCGCGCGGGCGGCTGGGGAAGTAAATGAGGAGGTCGCGGTTGCCCATCCCGGTGCGCCGCCCGACGTACATGCCGTCGCGGCTCCGGAGCGTCTCGCGGACGCGGTTCTCGACAGCGTCGAGGCGGGAGCTCTCCTCCTCGGAGGGGAGCCCGTTCTCGTTCTTGTTCGTCATCGGGATGCGAACCCCGAAGAACCATGGGTGAGTCGTGAGCGGGTAGTCCTCGCCGTGACCCAGGTCGAGCATGACGTCGAACGGCGCACCCTCGACCACTACCCGCCACATCTCGTACATCGGTGTGTACGCCATCGTGCTTCCCAGTCCGGTTTGCGGTGTGCGACCGTCGGGCTGTAGTCAACCCGGGTCGCTGATTGCCTGTCAACCGCGCGTTTCGCGTTTGATCGCCGCCCACGCGGCACGGCTGCCGTCCACGCCCTCCGGCGACGACCCGGTCACGCGGCCCGACGTCGGGGCCGGCCGGGCGTCTCCGCCGCCGATCACGCCTTGTGGATCGCCCGGTGGTCGACGTCGAGCGCCGCCTCGCGCACGACCTCGGCCAGGGTCGGGTGGGCGTGGCACGCGCGCGCGAGATCCTCGGCGGAGGCGCCGAGCTCGATCGCGACGGCCGCCTCGGCGATGAGGTCGCCGGCCCGGGCGCCGATGATGTGGCAGCCCAGGAGGCGGTCGGTCTCGGCGTGGGCGAGGATCTTCACGAGCCCCTCGCGCTCCCCAAGGGCGAGCGCCCGGCCGTTCGCCGCGTAGCGGAAGCGCCCGCGGTTGTACGGCACGCCGGCGGCGGTCAGCTCCTCCTCGGTGCGGCCGACGCCGGCCACCTCGGGGTGGGTGTAGACGATGGAGGGGATCGCGTCGTAGCCGACGTGCCCGTGGCCGCCGGCGAGGATCTCGGCGACGGCGATGCCCTCGTCCTCGGCCTTGTGGGCCAGCATCGGCCCGCGGATGACGTCGCCGATGGCGAAGACGCCGGGCACCGACGTCTGGAACGCCTCGTCGACGACGACGCGACCGCGCTCGTCGAGCGCGACCCCGGCCTCCTCGCAGCCGAGCCCGGCCGTGAAGGGGCGTCGCCCGACCGCGCAGAGGACGCGGTCGCCGACGACCTCGTGGGCCTCGCCCCTGGCGTCGGTCCACGACACGGTCACGCGCTCGCCGTCGACCTCGGCGCCGCGGACGCGGGCCCCGAGGACGAAGCTCATGCCCTGCTTCTTGAGGAGGCGCTGGGCCTGCTTGGCGATCTCGCCGTCGACGCCGGGGAGGATGCGGTCGAGGTATTCGAGCACGGTAACGCGCGCGCCGAGGCGGAGCCAGACGCTCCCGAGCTCGAGCCCGATGACGCCGGCGCCGATGAGGACGAGGTGCTCGGGGACCTCGGGGAGGCTCAGGGCGCCGGTCGAGTCGACGACCCGGTCGCCGTCGAAGGCGACCCCGGGGAGCGCCGTCGGCTTCGAGCCGGTCGCCAGCACGATCGCGTCGGCGGCGAGGACCTGCTCGCTCCCGTCCTCGGCGGTCACGACGACCTGGTGCGCGGTCCCGTCGGTCACGAGGCGCCCGCGCCCGGTGATGCTGGCGATCCCGTTGGCCTTGAAGAGCCCCTCGACGCCGCCGGTCAGCTGGCCGACGATCTCGTCCTTCCGCTGCATCATCGCGGCCAGGTCGACGCTGACGCCGGTCGCCGTGATGCCGTGGGCGGCGAGCCCGTGGAGCGCCTCGTGGTAGCGCTCGCTCGACTCGAGGAGCGCCTTCGACGGGATGCAGCCGACGTTGAGGCAGGTGCCGCCGCGGGTCGGGTAGCGCTCGACGCAGGCCGTGCGCAGGCCGAGCTGCGCGCAGCGGATGGCGCAGACGTAGCCCCCGGGGCCGGAGCCGATGACGACGACGTCGTAGCGTTGCTCGGACATGTTCAGACCTCGATGAGCATCCGGCTCGGGTCCTCGATGCACTCCTTGAGGCGCACGAGGAAGGTCACGGCCTCGCGGCCGTCGATGATGCGGTGGTCGTAGCTGAGCGCGACGTACATCATCGGGCGGATGACGACCTGGCCGGCGACGGCGACCGGGCGCTCCTCGATCTTGTGGAGGCCGAGGATGCCGGACTGGGGCGGGTTCAGGATGGGCGTCGACAGGAGCGAGCCGTAGACGCCGCCGTTGGAGATGGTGAAGGTGCCGCCGCTGAGGTCGTCGAGGCTGAGCTGGTTCTTCTTGGCCTTCTCGGCGAGCCCGTTCAGGGTCTGCTCGAACTCGGCGAAGGAGAGCCGGTCGGCGTCCTTGACCACCGGGACGACGAGGCCGCGGCCGCCGCCGACGGCGACGCCGATGTCGTAGTGGTTCTTGTAGACGATGGCGTCGCCGCGGATCTCGGCGTTGACCGAGGGGACGGCCTTGAGCGCCTCGATGGCGGCCTTGGCGAAGAACGACAGGAAGCCGAGGCGGACGCCGTGCTTCTTCTCGAAGGCGTCGCGGTAGGTCTTCCTGAGCGCCATCACGGCGCTCATGTCGATCTCGTTGAAGGTGGTGAGGATGGCCGCGGTCTGCTGCGCCTCCACCAGCCGGTCGGCGATGGTGCGGCGGAGCTTGCTCATCCGGACGACCTCCTCGCGCGGGTCGTTCGCGACGACGGCCGCCGGGGCAGGCGCGGGGGCCGCCGGGGTCACCGGAGCGGCCGGGGCGGGCTGCGCCGGGGCCGCCTGGCCCGCGTCGATGAAGCGCAGGACGTCCTCCT